>NZ_JAMKBZ010000010.1:0-162989 GCF_053772255.1 Rhodopseudomonas parapalustris
CCCCGCGGCTTTCCTGCAAAATCGAATACTTGCCAACAATCGATCAGCCAACAAAATCAACCGCTTCCAAATTGTTCACGGACGACTACTAACGCGATTTCGCGCTGATGCCATCGCTGGTCAGCGACGCAGGATCTCGTGCATAGCTGCTGCGCCCGAACCAGTTTCCGGCGCTGAGGACTCATTGTGGTGTCAGTCCAATGCCTTCGCGACGGTTGCGCCCGCTGGCAAGCAATACGGCGCGCAATTACGCCGCGGTCGCAGGTGGCAGCGCCAGCACCGAATAGATCGCCTGGGCGTCGCGGGAGGCGCGGAGCTTCTTGGCGACATCCTGGTCGCGCAGCAGACGGGCGATCCGTGCCAGTGCTTTGAGATGATCGGCGCCAGCGCCTTCCGGCGCCAGCAGCAGGAAGATCAAGTCGACCGGCTGGCCGTCCATCGCTTCGAAATCGATCGGCCGCTCCAGCCGTGCGAACAGCCCGAACAGCCGTTCCAGCTTCGGCAGCTTGCCGTGCGGAATCGCGACGCCGTAGCCGACCGCGGTGGTGCCGAGCTTCTCGCGCTGCAGCAGCACCTCGAAGATCGAGCGCTCGTTCTGGCCGGTCAGTTCGGCCGCACGCGCCGCCAGTTCCTGCAGCGCCTGCTTCTTGCTGATCACCTTCAGCGCCGGGATGACGGCCTCGGGCGCGACAAGATCCGTAATCGTCATCAGGCGTTCCGGGGGTGTTGGTGCGGTCCGGGGTGAAATAGGACGGCGGTGGGTTGCGTCAAGCGTTCGATCCGGGAAGCGTCGCGCGATTTCCCCATCGCGGTCAAAACGCTTCTGGATTCATGATCCTAACTTAAGTCTAGCATTCCTGCCGGCAGCCGTAAAATGGCGCCAGCGGTCCGCCGAAAAGCGGCGGACCATAGGCAGAGCGTTGCTCGGGCGTCAATGCCTCGCGGGTGTTGCGACTGCGGTCGTCCCGCGTGACGTTTCGGCGCGTCAGTTCGCGCCGTTCAGCACAGGGGGATCGATCCAGCCGATATTGCCGTCCGCGCGGCGATAAATGATGTTCACGCGGCCCGAGCTGCCATGCAGGAACACCACCACCGGGGCACCGGTGAGGTCGAGCTCGACCACCGCCTCGCTGACCGACAGCCGCTTCATCGCGGTGGTGGACTCGGCGATGATCACCGGGTTGTAGGCATCCTCGGGATGTTCCTCATCGCCCGGCGCCTCGATGACGTAGCTCGGCACGTCCATCGGCGTGCTGAGTTCAGCCAGGACGTTCGCTTCCGCATGCGCCTTGCGGGCCGAGCGATCCTTCAGGCGGCTCTTGTAGCGACGCAGCCGCTTCTCGATCTGCGCCAACGCCTGATCGGCGCTGACATAGGCGTCGGCGGCGTTGGACTCGGCCTCGAGGGTGATGCCGGAATCGAGGTGCAGCGCACAATCGGTGCGGAAGCCGAAGCCGTCCTTGCTGAGCGTGAAGTGTCCCGAATAATTCCCATCAAAATACTTGCGCAGCACCTCTTCGGTGCGCTCGCTCACGCGGCCGCGTAGCGCTTCGCCGATGCTGATGCTCTTGCCGGATATCCGGATGGTCATGGGGATTACCTCGATTCGTCTTAGGGGATCTGACACTAGTCAGAGCAGGGTGGTGCAATCAAGCCGGGGCGGTGTCGCGGGACCGGTTCGCGGCCGCCGACTGCGTGCCGAGCATGTTCTGCTTGTCACGGCGGCGCTGCACTGAAGAAGGGATGCGCATCGCTTCGCGATATTTCGCGACGGTGCGGCGCGCGATGTCGATGCCGGCTGCGCGCAGACGTTCGACGATCGTATCATCCGACAGGATCGCTGACGGATCTTCGTTGTCGATCAACTGGCGGATCTGGTGGCGCACAGCTTCGGCCGAATGCGCCTCGCCGCCGTCGGCGGAAGCGATCGATGCGGTGAAGAAATACTTAAGCTCGAAGGTGCCGCGGTTGGTCGCCATGTATTTGTTGGCGGTGACGCGCGACACGGTGGATTCGTGCATCTGAATCGCGTCGGCCACGGCTTTCAGATTCAGCGGTCGCAGATGCTTCACGCCATGGGTGAAGAAGCCGTCCTGCTGGCGCACGATCTCGGTCGCGACCTTCAGGATGGTGCGGGCGCGCTGATCGAGCGCGCGTACCAGCCAGGTGGCGTTCTGCAGGCAGTCCGAGAAGTACGATTTGTCGCCGTCCTTGCGGATGGTCTTCGACAGCTCGGAATAATACGTCTGGTTGACCAGCACCTTCGGCAGTGTGTCGCTGTTGAGTTCGACCAGCCAGCCGCCGTCGGGGCCGGGACGGACGAACACGTCGGGGACGATGGTTTGCACCCGCGACGAGCCGAACTTCAGTCCGGGCTTCGGATCGAGGTGCCTGATCTCGCCGATCATGTCGACGAGGTCTTCGTCGTCGACGCCGCAGATCTTGCGCAAGCTTGCGACATCGCGCTTGGCCAGGAGGTCGAGGTGTTCGACCAGCGCCTGCATGGCCGGATCGTACCGGTCGCGCTCGCGCAGTTGGATGGCGAGGCATTCGCTCAAATTGCGCGCGCAGATGCCGGGCGGGTCGAAGGTCTGCAGTACCTGCACGATCGCTTCGACGTCGGCCGGGCTGGCGCCGAGCCGATCGGCAGCGTCGCCGAGGTCGGCCGGCAGGTAGCCGGCGTCGTCGACCAGATCGATCAGATACTGCCCGATCAGGCGATGCGACGGAGTGGTCACCGCAACGGCGAGCTGTTCGGCGAGATGGTCTGCGAGCGAGGTCTCGGCGGCCACGAAAGCTTCGAGATTGTAACCTTCATCGGACGAGGCGCCGCCGCCCCATTCGGTATAGGAGGCCGGCGCGCTGTCCTGCGCGGCACGCGCCGCAGCCTCGGCGGGCTCTTCGGGGAAGACGTTTTCCATGCCGGTATCGAGCGTCTGCTCGATATCGCTGCGGCTGCCGAGATCGCGGTGCATCCATTCTTCGGTGCCCGGCTCGAACGCACCGGCCCCGGCGGGATCCACGAAATCTTGCGTGCCTTCGCCGCCGATGTCGTCGCCGCCGCTCGTGCTGAAGTCGCCACCGCCCTCGGCGCCATCCGGCGGGGCCTCACCGGCGACCGGTGGTTCCGCATTGTCGCCGGCGCGATCGAGCAACGGGTTCTTCTCGATCTCGTCTTCCACGAAAGCCGCGAGGTCGAGATTCGACAACTGAAGCAGCTTGATCGCCTGCATCAGTTGCGGGGTCATCACCAGAGACTGAGTCTGGCGGAATTCGAGACGTTGCGACAGTGCCATGGTGGCCAAGAAGCGGTAGTTGGTCCGTTTCTTGCTTACGCCTTTCCAGAGCGGTTGTACACGTCTTGACGGATGGGAAATTTGGAGTAGGGGCGGCGTCGCTTCGATCTGCCGCGGGTGCCGGTATTTTGGTAGCTCCGATCCGGTATCTGGATCAGCTTCGGCCCGAAGATCATGGACCGTCTCGCCTCAAACCGCAACCGGCATCACAGTCGGAACTCCTCGCCGAGGTAAAGCCGTCGCACGTCCGGATCATTGACGATCTCTTCCGGCGTCCCCTCGGTCAGGATTTCACCGGCGTAGACGATGTAGGCTCGGTCGGTGAGGCCCAGCGTTTCGCGGACGTTATGGTCGGTGATCAGCACGCCGATACCGCGATTAGTCAGATGACGCACCAGATCCTGAATATCGCCGACCGCAATCGGGTCGATACCGGCGAACGGTTCGTCGAGCAGCATGTAGTTCGGTCGGCTGGCGAGCGCGCGGGCGATCTCGACCCGGCGACGCTCACCGCCCGACAGCGCAATCGACGGCGATTTGCGTAAGCGCTCGATGTTGAATTCCTGCAGCAGATTGTCGAGCTGCGCTTCGCGCTTGCGGCGGTCGGGTTCGACGGCTTCCAGCACCGCGCGGATGTTCTGCTCGACGGTGAGGCCGCGAAAAATCGAGGCTTCCTGCGGCAAGTAACCGATACCCAGCCGCGCGCGCTGATACATCGGCAGCTTGGTCACGTTGTGGCCGTCGAGTTCGATCGCGCCCCGATCCGCCTTGATCAGTCCGGTGATCATGTAGAACACCGTGGTCTTGCCGGCGCCGTTCGGGCCGAGCAGTCCGACCGCCTCGCCGCGACGGACATAGATACTGACGCCGCGCACGATCTTGCGGGTGCCGAAGCTCTTTTCGATGCTGTGCACCGCCAGGTAACTGGATGCTGGGGCCGGTTGCGGTGTGGCCGCCTGCGGGGCTGCGGCGCGGCGCGGCGGTGCCGTTGCGGCCGGTTGTCGCTGCGGAGCCTCGTAGGCATCACTCCGCGTGACCGGCGGCGCATCTCGCACCGGTGTGGTCAACAGATCGCCGACAGCGGCGCCATACCCGGTGATCCCATTCTGCGCGGCTGCGGGCCCGGGAGTTTTCGGGCTGCGTCGCCGGAACATGCCGCGAAGATCCACCATGCAGTTACCAAACCTGTCCCATGACGTCCCGCTCCGTCGTCGTGAAGGGGGGAGCGCTGGTGTCATGTGCTGGCACTGCGCGGACGCAGCGAGGCCGCGGGGGCAGTGCACTCCGGTCGCTGTTACAGGCCGGCGGCATCCGGTTCAACATCGGCGGTCCTTGCTGTTGATCCAGGCCGGTCACTTCGGCTTGCTCGGGCCGCTCTGCGGCACGAGCGGCAACGGACCACCGCCACCGCCACCGCCACCGCCACTGGCTCCGGACGACTGAAACAGGCCCTGCACCCGGCCGCTGTCGGATTCCACCCGCGACACGCCGGTGGTCATGTCGACCAGCAGGCGGTCGCCGCGCACCACGTTGCGCGCCTGTGTCAGCACCACGTTGCCGGTCATCGTCACCAGGTTAGTCTTGGTCTCGAATATCGCCTTGTCGCCGGTGACGACCTGGTCCTTCTGGGTGACCACAACGTGGCCCTTGGCTTCCAGCCGCCGGATCGACGAGGCGCCGTCCGGTCCGGGGGCGGCCGCCGGCAGCGGCTTGGCTTTGGTACCCTTCGCCGGTGCCTGATCCTGGTCGTAGAACACCACCAGCGACTGTGACGTCATGGTGGTGTCGCCCTGCACCACTTTGACGTTGCCGGAGAACGTTGCTTCCTTGTTCTTGTCCCGCACTTCCAAGGTGTCGGATTCGATCTGGATCGGCTTGTCGCGGTTTTGCGAAAAGCCCTGCATCGCGTTGGGCACGCCCTGCACGGCGCTTTGCGCCGCCACCGGGCCCGCCCCGAGGACGGACAGGGCGAGCAGCGTGGCGCTGACGAGCGCGGCCGGGCTGCGGCGCGGGCGGGGAAGGACGGCAATCGGCATAGTCGAGGTCACCTCGCGGGAGCCCGCTGGCTGGAATTGGGCGCTGGCCGCTGCTTGGCCGGGACAGCGGGCGGTGCGGGTTGTGCGGCAGGGGCTGCGGCCGGCTCAGCCAAAGAGGCATTGTCGAGGTTCATCACCACGCCGCCCTCGAAGCGGATCAGGTCGCCTTTTTCGGTGATGCGCATCCGCTGGCCCCTTAGTGTGCCGCCCTCCCATTTGACGTCGACCGGCGCGTCCGAGGTGACGGTGCCCTTGCCCATATCGACATCCGCCTGCGTCATCCACGCCTCGGTACCGCTCGAATTGTGCAGATAGACATCCTTGTTCAGTTTCAAAAGCTGCGCCTTGGTCTGGAACTGACCCTCGCGGGCCTCGATCACCACGGTGGACTGGTCTTCCGACAGCACCTTGGCTCGCAGCGTATGCAGGTCGACGTGATCCTGGCTGGTCAGATCCTGGGTCGCCGTGCGGGCCCACATTTCGTAGGGGCGGCCGTCGTCGGTGAAGCCGGCCAGATGCGGCGCCTCCATCGTGATCTTGGTGCCCGAGACCACTAGATCGCCGACGTCGAGCGGCAGTTTCGACAAATAGCGGAACGGGTTGAACACCGAGATTGCGACGATCACGGCCATCGACAGCAGCACGACCAGCGGCACCGCGACCCGTAGCGTTCGCACCAAGCGGCTGTGGCGCGCCGCTGCCGCGAAGCGCGCTTCCATTCCGGCCTGATAGGACGACATCTGAACCGCCGTCACCGCTGCTCCCGAGTTGGTCTGGCGCGTCTTACGGAGCCGTGCGCTGCGGCGTTCGGAGCGCCGCTGCTGGGCACGGCCTCCAGTCTGCAGCACATCGTTAATGTTATCTTAATCGCCCCGTCGGGGGAGGGCCACGCCCAGCCCATCAGACCGAGGAGTATGACCGAAACACGGCGCGGCCCGGCGGCCGGCGTCGGCGCCCGTGGCGGATTCGGCGAAATTGATCACGAATGGGCGAAAATGTCCTCTTCGCTCCAGCCATCGAGGTCGAGCCGGGCACGCACCGGCAGGAAATTGAAGCAGGCCGCCGCCAGATCGGTCCGGTTCTCCCGTGCCAGCATGGTGTCGAGCTTGTCGCGCAGCGCATGCAGATGAAGCACGTCGGAGGCCGCATAGGCGAGCTGCGCGTCGTTCAGGGTAGCGGCGCCCCAGTCACTGGATTGCTGCTGCTTCGACAGGTCGATGCCGAGCAGTTCGCGCACCAGGTCCTTCAGGCCGTGGCGGTCGGTGTAGGTGCGGGTCAGGCGCGAGGCGATCTTGGTGCAGTAGACCGGCTGCGGCATCACGCCGAACGCCTTGTACAGCGCCGCAAGATCGAATCGGGCGAAGTGGAAGATCTTCACCACGGCCGGGTCGCCGAGCAGCTTTTTCAGGTTCGGCGCGTCGGTCGCGCCCTGCGGAATCTGCACCACATCCGCGCTGCCGTCGCCGTTTGAGAGCTGCACCACGCACAGCCGGTCGCGATGCGGATGCAGCCCCATCGTCTCGGTGTCGATCGCCACAGAATTTTTATAGCGGGAAAGATCCGGCAGGTCGCCGCGATGCAGGCGGATCGTCATGTGTCGCAAACCCTTGGGCCATGGAGGAGGGCGCCGAACGCCCCGAATCGGCCGCCCAACCTATCGCCCCGATCCGCGCGACGCGAGGGGCGCCGCCACCTGGCGGTGGACGCCTCGACCCGAGGTTTTTGACAACCGCGGTCTTTGACAGATGTCGATGTGAGGAGAAGGGCGTGGGCAATGGTGCCCAGGAGAGGATTGGCCAGCCAGCTTCACAATACATTGGATTCATAGGTGTTTTTTCGACGGCTGGCAAGATTGTTACACAGTCTCGTGCCGCATTCGCACTGGCCAAAATTGCAAAGGGTCAGAAATGCGAGACGTCACCTCAGCCTTCGGGTATCTGCGTTATCCCCGGTCCTCCCCTCAAATCGACCTGAAGAGAGTTTCTGTGGCCTCTTTGGCGGCGCGATAGGGCTCGCGACCTTCTTCCTCTTGATCTGCTCTAGCAGTTTCTGAAGCCGGCCCGGGCGCTGTATTTCACACTCCCAGACAGTGAACACGGCCCAGCCCTCAGCCTTAAGCGCCGCCCTATGGCGAGCATCTCTCGCGCGGTTCCCCGCGATCTTGCCTGACCAATACTGAGTGTTGCTCTTTACGGGCCGAGTACCGTCGATGCAGCGTGGACATCCGTGCCAAAAGCAGCCGTGCACAAATACGCACGCCCGTCGACCAGGGAACGTGATGTCCGGCTTGCCAGGAAGATGCTTCGAATGAAGCCGGTAACGAAGCCCGTGCAGATGCAAGAACCGCCGGACCTGCATTTCCGGTGATGTGTTCTGGCTGCGAATCTTGCTCATGTTTTGGCTGCGCTGTTCGGGCGTTAGTTTATCCATTCCGCCTCCGGGGGACTCCAATATTGGCCTGGCTGAGCTATCCAGTTGTGTTGTGATTCTCAGACAATCAATTGATTCGGCCAAAGGGGGCCGCCTGTGGTGAAGCGCCGGACCGATACGCCTTTTGGTCAAGCGACCCGAATGCGTGTGCTCAATGAGTATTTTGCAAGAGCGGGGGAGGTCACAGCGGCAAATGCCTGGGAGCACGTCTATAAATGTCTGCTTTGGATGAATCTTGGTGCGGGTCTCGCGCACATCTATGACTCGAACCACATGCAGCCCTCAGGGGTGTTTCATTCTCGTGCTGTGCGTTTCACGGAGCTTCTCTGCGATCATTGGAGAATCACCCGAAAGGAATTGCCGCAACGGATAGACCTGTTGTTCAAAGGGTGCGTCGACGAATGGAAGCGCCGCAGGGAAGACAACGCCGAGAGCGCCCTCGATGAAGAGACCGAGTCTGAGCTAATCTCGGCCATCGGTACGATGCTTCGCGGGGAGGGCATCGAGGATATTCGCGCGGCGGCGCTAGCCCGGAATATTGAAGGCCTTAGCCGGGATTTTTTCACCATAGGAAATAAGCGCAAGAACGCGCTTGGTGAGGGCTTCGAGGACTTGCTGTGGCTTCTTCTGCGGTCGGTATCTTGCGTGCCCGAACATAAGCTCCAGCTGCGCACTCCAGTGTCGAGCATGCCGGGATTTCGCAAGTTTCCCGCACCCCAACCAGGTGAAAGACGCAAGCGAGAACCGCACCCCGATGTGGGCATTGTCGACGGCAACATCACCCATGTCATCGCCACCGCGAAGTGGTCGATGCGTCAGGATCGCGAGACACAATTCCAGTCTGAATACAATTCGTTCCAGACAAACAAAACGCAATCAACCGAGCTCGAATATGTTCTAATTACGAATGAGTTCGATCTCGCGCGACTGAAGAATGTGGCGAACGCCATGCCTGGAGGGGAGGGGGGATATATCTTTCACCGAATTTACCACATCTCATTGCCGCTGCTCCGAGAAACACACGCCGAGCGGTTCAAGGAAATTGAGCCTTGGGTCGGAACCGGCAAACTTCGGTCGCTGGACTATTTTTTGACAGACATGCGAGGCCGGTTTGGTGAGGCGTGACTCACTCAGCTGCTATGGCGCAACGCGCTTGCTCTTGATCATGCGCTGAGAGTACCGGAATCAGTGCCTGGGCAATCGCTTTTGCGAGAAGCGGCGGGACGGCGTTGCCCACTTGCCGATAACGACTATGCCGGTCTCCGTGCAGGAAGTGGTAGCTGTCGTCGAACGAATGAAGGCGTGCGAACTCCCGGACAGTGAGTGCCCTTGGCGTCCCGTAATGGTAGACGCAGTCCGCTTTCGTGTTTAGCGTCCAGCTAAAATGGTCAGGATGAAGCTTCCTATAGGCGAAAAAGTACTTCCGGCTGAGGTTTTCTCGTCCAAGCTCCGGTCCCCATTTTTGGTCATTTAGGTACCGGGCGGAGAGCGCCTCAGGAAGATCACGGAAATTCCCGCCCTGCGGGATCGCCTTCAATCTGGTGACCGTGTCTTCTCGTATTGATGGGACATCTGCATTCAAGAGCAGCTTGGAATTCGAACGCCTAGCACGTTGGTACGCGCTGAGGGGCGCGCTTTCGTATTCGATGGCTTCGTTTGATGGTTTGCGAACTAGCCGTGCATTCGGCCGCAAATGGATCAAGTCGCCAATGGCTTGCCGCACCGTGACCAAGTCAACGCATGTGGCATCCAGTAGCCGATCGAGCACCTTAGCGCTGTCCACGTCCTTCGCGTGACGATACTGGAAGCCCCTTTTTCCGGGAACACGGTCGAGCCTTGGCAGCTCAACTCCGTTAAGACCGGACGGGAACACGGGGCGTGTGTGCAAATCGCGCCGAACACCCACAAATACGACACGCAAGCGGTTTTGCGGGACGCCGAACGCAGCTGCGTCAAGTACCTTGCTCTCGACCAGATACTCTCCGTCGAGTGCCAGATCCTCAATGATCTGCTTCCTGACTGCGCCGCCTGCGAGGTTCTCAAGGCCGGGGACGTTCTCCATCACGAACATCCGGGGACGTACTAGACCCAAGACTTGCACGAAGTGACGATAGAGGCTGTTCCGAGGATCATCGATGATGCGCTTGTGATTGCGCACCTGGGAGAAAGCTTGGCAGGGCGGGCCTCCAGCTACGACATCAATTTCCATACCGCGGACGTGCTGAAGCAATGCCTCTTTCACCGCTGGAGCAGTGATATCCCCGAGCACGAATTTGGTGCCGTGTGGTCCGTGATTTTGCTCGTAGGTTGCGCCCGCCCAAGCGTCGTAGTCGTTAGCCGCAACTGTTTGGAACCCTGCCTGTCGAAACCCCTCCGAAAGGCCTCCCGCACCGCAGAACAAATCGAGGCACGTAAAGCGGGGGCTCGCCTTACTGCGGGCGCGCTTTACCCTGTAACTGGTTTCGCGAGCGAAATGCTCTGTGCCATTTTCAATCAGCATTACTGTCTCGCCTGATCCTTAGGGACGCCGGAGCAGATCAAGAGGTAGCTGGACCGCATCCGCCTCCTCGACGAGCCTGCCCACCGCGAAACGCACGAGCCAAGAGACGCTGACCTTGTGCTTTTCTGCAAGCGCACGGATCACGCGGTATTGCTCCTTCGTCAAACTCGCAGTGACGCGGGTCGCAGAGTCTTCAGAGCTAACGGCCATGCCATGCCTCGGAATGCTGCAGAGTGCATCACTATGCTACAGCATGAGTCGCAGCGCAATCGAACCCTATTTGTTCTTATTTTGTTCCAAAGATAAAGAAAGATCAAGGGGGCTGGTTGTCCGGGGTCGCCCGACAGCTTCGTTCGAGTGTCCGTTAGGGCATACCCATGCGGTCTTCCCATCAGCTTAGAAATGCGCGTCCGCAAGGGTTGACATCGGTTTACGGACACCGTCTTATACGGACGCAACCCATTCGGACAGAGAGGCGTCATGGCCACCATCCTCTACGCTCGCGTCTCGACTATCGAACAGACCATCGAGCACCAGCTGATGCAGGCCGAAGCTGCTGGCTTCAAGATCGACCAGGTTGTTGCCGACCATGGCGTGTCGGGCGTCACGGTGGCCTTTAAGGAACGACCCAACGGAAAGCGGCTGTTCGACATGCTTCGTGGGGGCGATTCGCTGGTCGTCCGCTGGGTTGACCGGCTCGGTCGCAATTACGGCGACGTCCGCGACACCATTCAAGAGTTCATGCGACGTGGTGTCGTGGTCCGCACGGTCATCAACAATCTGACGTTCGATGGCGCGACCACCGACCCAATGCAGCAGGCCGTCCGGGACGCGCTTATTGGCTTCTTGGCCGCCACCGCCCAAGCCAACGCCGAGGCGATCAAGGAAGCCCAGAGGGGCGGCATTGCCCTTGCGAGGGCCAAGGAAGGTGACATCAAGTATCGAGGCCGCAAGCCCAGCTTTACCCATGCCCAACTCACCACCGTGCGACAAATGGACGGTCAGGGTGTCGGGGAGATCGCGAAAGCCACGGGGTTAAGTCGACAGACGATCTACCGCATAAGGGCCAACCCTTCGGCGGCAGAAGCGATGTTGGCCAACTGGTCCATTTAGCGGGCCTCTGACGCACGGAAATTAGGTCCCCTAGTATGAACCGCTAAGTTCTTGCCGCTCAACGCTAGCGACGCCGCCCATTCCCGGCGCCGGAAGGGCCTTTTACCCCCCAACTTGCGACAGGACTCCGGGCGACACTCACGGGCCCCGCGCTCCGAATAGTCGTTTGATTCTTTTGATGTTTTTGCGTCGATCAATGACTTGGCTGAATTAGGGTGACTAGTATGACCCGGGAGCTCTCAACCTCCGAGGGGTATCAAGAACCCGAAAGTTCCTGATGTCCAAGGAGTCGCCTTGTCGCGGCGCCTTGGGAATCGCGCACTGCCGGGCGGGGCGTTGTTAGGCACCCCCGTCGCAGCCTCCCAAATGGGGAAGATGCCGCGCGATCGTCTCACAAAGGGGCGACCCAAGATCGTCGCCTTTAGGCATCGAAGAGCAAGCAGCCGGCGATCACCCCGTTGGCTGATCCCCGACACAACCGTGACAGTGCCTCCCCTCTCTCGCGAGGTCACATCGGTCGTGGGTATCTCGGTCACCCTCTCTAGGACGCTTCCGGGCGCATCCCAGACCACCGAACCAACATCCCAACATAACAGGAGCTAAACGATGCCGGATGTTCCGCGCATTCGCCAGCGCTCGCCTGCTTATCCTCCAATCTCAAAGGAGGGCCATGCCGGCCTTAAGTGGTATGTTAAAGCCGCACTTAAACACGCGGCTCATCCTGACAGTCCCCCTCCTGAGACAGAGTGGCTGCGACAAGGCGTCCCTCAGGGATCGATACAGGCGATCACTCCCGATCTAGGAGTCCAGGTTAAGCACACTGGGGAAGAAGGGGTCTTACGGAGCCCACGGGTGCTCGACGCTCCTGGGATCGCGTTAATCAGAGCCCTTACTCTAGCCGGGGGATCAATCGGCCTAAACCGGAAGAGGATGCATCATCCCGACCGGCGGGACTATCTGCATTACCGTGCGATGTTCAATGGGCAAAGCCTCAAGGTTCCCATGGCTCGCATCATCGCGGATACGCAAGCGGGGTATCAGACCCCGAGCGGCGACGACCATCGGTCATACCGACGAAAGGATCTGCCAGCCCGCACGGAGCACCTCTCAAGCCAGCAACTCACCCTGGAGGGAACCCCCACCAAGTCGCCTTATCGAGGCAGAGAGTTTGCGCTGAAGATGGCCATGCACTGCTTTGACGCCAATCGGGACAAGCTTGACTTTGATATAACGAGGGCCGAGTACGCCTCTCTTCTAAGGGACATCCTTTCACTCCTCGACAAGCTGCCTCTGAAGGGCATGCAGTCTTAACCATTCAGGGTTTTTGCATGCCGTCCGCTCCGTAAGTGTATTGGGGCGGATAGAGTTGATAGCAACGGGAGGGGTCGCCTGCATGCCTCCCGTTGTTACATGTGTAGACGGTGTGCGAAATCCTATCGAGGACTAGCCCGGGACTGCTGACATCATAGCGGCTCATCCAGACAAGCGTCACGAGGCATATCGCATTGATCCCGAGAAGCAGAACGCCAATCCATTCGCGGAGGCGAACGTTTGGGCGATGCTTTCTGACGGCCCGGCCAAGAGCCTCGGCAAAAGCTGCTACGGTCATTTGCCGCCCTTAGCTGCGGATTGCCTATCAACCTCGTAGCGAGGGAATTTGCCTATGGCCGCTGCTCGCGCCCTAATGGTGACGTCTCCATAGTGGTCGCCAACGGTCTTAGGTGCGTGTCCCTGAAGTGCATCGAGAACCGTGTCCGCAACGCCGCACTCTCTCCCCACCGTCTTAAATCGATGCCGCCATCCGTGATTGGGATTGATGTTTGGATCGGTGATGACCTCTCTGACGAACGCTCCCAGCTTATTTCGAGCGGTTTTGATCGGGGCCAAAAGATCGCCATCACGGGGGCGAGGGGTAATGAACAGATGCCCGGGGGCCGCCCGCTGAACGAATTCGATGAAGCCCAACTCGATGAGCTGGGGATGCAAGACTACTTCCCGAGCCTCGTTTGACTTAACTGTGCCAGCTTCCGGCGTAATCAACGCCACCCAATGTCCCCCTTCAAGCCGGACATCCTGCTTCCGCAGTTGCAGCATCTCGCCGACGCGACTGCCTGTGAACGCACAGAGCCACGGCACCCAACGCTTTACTGCCGCGAGCTTCGGAGCCTCGCCGAGGGGCTTGTAAGCCGCCGCATGTCGAAGAATGTCTAATGCTTCTTGATCGGTGAACCCGTTGGAGCGGAGCTTCATCCGTCTACCGAGCTTTATGGTCACCCCATGAGCCGGGTTTTCTGCGAGCCGATTGTTCGCCACGGCCCAGCCGAACAGCGTCTTTAAGGCCGCCAGATCGCTGTCCTTTACGGTCTTCGCGCTCACTCCCGATGCAAGCCGGTGCTCCTTGAATCTCAGCACATCGTCCTTCGACACACGGCTTGCGTCATCGTGTCCCAGGAAGGTGACGAACTTCGCCACCGTGTTCCGATAGCTCTCGTGCGTACTTCGCTTGAGGCCCGAACTCTCGGCCTCTTTCCACCAGTCTGCGACGAGCCGCGTTAGCTCGATGCGCTTGCTGTTTGGCGGATTGTTGCTGCTGGACGACCTCTGGGGGAGTCCGCCGCTTTCCCAATCTGGGAATCTGTCGGCGTATTGGGGTGGCCGATAATCTCCCATCGAATAGCGGGTGCGGACTTCGAATGCCTCCCGGAGGGCTTTCCAGAAGGCTTCGAGCAGCATTAATCGCGACTGCCCATCAATCTCCCTTATGCCCTTCCCAAGCAACATGCGTGCGATCAAAGGTCCAAGGGGGGCTTCCAGGTCTTGGCTTCGCCCCGTCGAGCCGATTCTCTCCCAGTAGGCGTTCACTGCCGCCCATTCGGCGTTGCGGTCTTCGTCTGTTTCGTTTTGGACCAGCTGCCAGCCGCCCTCAGGAGCCTGCTCAATGGCCAAGCTCCGAGCGGCCCCATCGTCTGCCCAAGAACGAAAAAGCTCTCCAGCGAGCGCTGTGGCCTGCCGGTGGGTGAGGGAGACCGGTCCGTCCGTGCGCAGGGCGTCCCAGACACTGGCGAGGTAGGTTGCCACCCCTGCCTGACGTCGCTTGACTTCTGTAGGGTCGTTCGTCTGCAGAGAAAGCCGGATGGCCGCAGCGTTCGCGGAAAGCGTTCGGGAGATCGTCGAATCACCAAGCGGAATGTCGAGCCGAAGGCCAGCTATTCTCGGTCTAACGTCCGTTGGAATTCGCTGGTGAAATTGGTGGTTGCGAGAGCCCTTACGGAGCACCGGACGGACCATTCGGTAAAGCATTGAGGCACACCCATGTAGCACAGTGGGGCCAGCGCAATGCTTTGAAAGGACCTAACTAATTCGAAATTTGGGGATTTCGAACAGCTTGGTGCCCAGGAGAGGACTCGAACCTCCACGGTGTTACCCACTGGTACCTGAAACCAGCGCGTCTACCAATTCCGCCACCTGGGCCCGGGGCGCTTGATAGGGAGGCGTTACGGAAAAGTCAAATGGCTTCCGCCGACCAAATGCGCTGTACAGGGAAAGGTTGATGACATAACGCGAAACCGCCAGAATGTCCGCGAATTCCCGGACGTCACAAGACGCTCCTTGCGATCAGGATCAGCCCGCATGACTTCGAACATCGACACGCTCGTCACGGTTTTCGGTGGCTCCGGCTTCATCGGCCGGCATGTCGTCAGCGCCCTGGCGCGCCGCGACTATCGGATTCGGGTCGCGGTGCGTCGGCCGGAGCTGGCGGGGCATCTGCAGCCGCTCGGCCGTGTCGGCCAGATCCACGCCGTGCAGGCGAATCTGCGCTATCCCGAATCGGTCGCGGCAGCGATGCGCGGCGCGCATGTGGCGATCAACCTGGTCGGCATTCTCGCCGAGGGCGGCGCACAGAAGTTCAATTCGGTGCAGGGTGCCGGAGCCGCCAACGTGGCGCAGGCCGCCGCGTCTGCCGGAGCCCGGATGGTGCACGTCTCGGCGATCGGCGCCGATCCGGAGTCGCCGGCGCGTTATGCCCGCAGCAAGGCTGCCGGCGAACAGGCGGTCCTCGCCGCTGCGCCGCAGGCCACCATCTTCCGTCCGTCGGTGGTGTTCGGTCCGGAAGATCAGTTCACCAATCGCTTCGCCGCGCTGGCGCGGCTGTCGCCGGTGCTGCCGCTGGTCGGCGCCGACACCAAGCTGCAGCCGGTCTATGTCGGCGACGTCGCCACCGCGGTCGCCGATGCGGTCGATGGTCTCGCGAAGCCGGGGGCCATTTACGAACTCGGCGGACCGGAAGTGCTGACGATGCGCGAAATCATGCGCATCATTCTGGAGACCACCGATCGCAATCCGCTGCTGGTGCCGTTGTCGTTCGGCTTTGCCAGCCTGCAGGCGATGCTGCTGCAGTTCGCTCCGGGCGCCTTCAAGCTGACGCCGGATCAGGTGCGGATGCTCGAGGTCGACAACGTGGTGTCGGAGGCGGCCAAGACGGCGGGGCTCACGCTGCAGGGGCTCGGCATTCAGCCCGACTCGCTGCAGGCGGTTGTGCCGTCCTATCTGTGGCGGTTCCGCAAGACCGGACAGTTCGCGCGTCGGCCTGCTTAAGCGGCCACCTCTCTGTCGAGAAGGGCCCGCCTGCGTCCGCGGCGGGCCGCTTTGCCTGGCGTGCGGCTTCGGCTGATATCCGGACGATTACATCCCGAGCGCCAGCGCGATCAGTCCGAGCGTGCCGACGATCACGCGCCACCACGCGAACAGTTCGAAGCCGTGGCGGGTGACGTAGTTCAGGAAGGTCTTCACCACGACGATCGCGGTGATGAACGACACCACGAAGCCGATTGCCACGATGGTGAGATTGTCCGCGGTCATGTCGGCGCGGTTCTTGTACATGTCGTAGACGAACGCCCCTACCATGGTGGGGATCGCCAGGAAGAACGAGAACTCGGCCGCAGAGCGCTTGTCGGTGCCGAGCAGCATCGCCGCGACGATGCTGGCGCCCGACCGCGACACGCCCGGAATCATCGCCGTGCACTGCGCGCAGCCGATGTAGAAATACGTCAGCAGCGGGAACGCCGTGGCGTCGTGATAGCGGGGCTTCAGGTCGAGCTGGTCGACCCACAGCAGGATCGCTCCGCCGACGATCAGCGAAAAGCACACGACCCATGGGTTGAACAGATAGTGCTTGATGTAGCCGCCGAACGCCGCGCCGATCACCGCGGCGGGCAGAAACGCGACCAACACGCCGATGACGAAACGCTGCGCGGCCGGATCGGAGAACATTCCGGTCGCGATTCGCCACAATTTCACGAAATACAGCGCCAGAATCGCCAGAATCGCTCCGAGCTGGATCAGCACGGCGAAGCTCTTCCAGAAACTGCCTTCACCGAGATTGAAGAACCGTTCCGCCAACAGCAAGTGGCCGGTCGAAGACACCGGCAGGAATTCAGTGACACCCTCGACGACGCCGAGAATGACGGCTCTGATGATATCGGTGAGCATGGAATTGTCCGCTGCAAGGGATCGGGAGCCCGCGAGGCCGGACCTTGTCGCCTATTCCCCCAGGGGTCGCAACGTCAAAAATGCGCCTTTCGGTGCCTTGCGTCCGCGTCGCATGAGACTAGTTTGGCCGCCTCACGAAGGGCCGTTTCGCTGCGATCCGCCACGGTTTGTTAAGCTCTTCGAAACTATCTAGGACAGCATGTACACCCTATTCCACCACCCGTTCTGCCCGCAGTCGCGGTTCATCCGTCTTGCGCTCGGGGAACACGGTCTCGATCTCAGATTGGTGGAGGAGCGGTCCTGGGAGCGTCGAACCGCGTTCTTGGCGCTGAACCCGGCTGGCACCACCCCGGTGCTGGTCGCGGAGGGGCGGCCGCCGGTTCCCGGCGCCGGAGTGATCGTGGAATTTCTCGACGAGGTGCACGGCAGCGAGCTCGGCGACCGCCGGCTGCTGCCGCAATCCACCGCCGAGCGCATCGAGGTGCGGCGGCTGCTGTCGTGGTTCAACGATAAGTTCTTCGAAGAAGCCTCCGGCCCGCTGATGACCGAGCGCATCTACAAGCGCTTCATGAGCGAAGAGGATGGAGGCGGCCCGCCGGCAATGGACGTGATCCGCGCGGCCAACGCCAATGTGCGCTACCATCTCGCTTATATCGGCTGGCTAGCGCGCACCCGGAACTTTCTCGCCGGTGATCGCATGACCTATGCGGATCTCGCCGCAGCGGCGCATCTGTCGGCGATCGACTACCTGGGCGACGTGCCATGGATCGAGGACGAGGCGGCAAAGGCTTGGTACGTGCGAATCAAGTCGCGGCCGTCGTTCCGTCCGCTGCTGAGCGAGTGGCTGGCGGGGGTGCCGGCGTCGCGCACTTACGTGGATCTGGATTTCTGAACGTCACTCAAAGACAGCCTGCATCGCACGAAGCCGGCGATGCGCTGAAGGCGCAGCTCGCCGAACAGGCGCGCTGTCTCGGCTTCGACGCGTTCGGCGTCTGCGCTCCTGATTCGATTCCGGAAGCCCCGGCGCGGCTGCGGGCCTTTCTCGACGCCGGCTATCACGGCGAGATGGCCTGGCTCGCCGATCGCCCCGAGCGGCGCTCCGATCCGCGGGTGATGTGGGGCGAGGTTCAAAGCGTCATCCTGCTCGGCTTCAATTACGGCCCGGAGGTCGACCCGCGCGGCGTGCTGACCCGGAAGGATCGCGGCGCGATCTCGGTCTATGCGCAAGGCGACGATTATCACGACGTGATCAAGGCCCGGCTGAAGCAGTTCGCGCGCTGGCTGGTCGCCACCGCCGGCGGCGACGTGAAGGTGTTCATCGACACCGCCGCGGTGATGGAAAAGCCGCTGGCGCAGGCCGCAGGTCTCGGCTGGCAAGGCAAACACACCAATCTGGTGTTTCCCGATCGCGGCTCCTGGATGTTTCTCGGCGCGGTGTTCACCACGCTCGATCTGCCGCGGGACGACGCCGAGGGCGACCATTGCGGCTCGTGCCGCGCGTGTCTCGACGCCTGCCCGACCGGCGCATTTCCGGCGCCGTATCGGCTCGATGCCCGGCGCTGCATCTCGTATCTGACGATCGAGCACAAAGGGCCGATCCCGCGTGAGTTCCGCGCCCGCCTCGGCAATCGGATCTACGGCTGCGACGACTGCCTGGCCGCCTGCCCGTGGAACAAATTCGCCCAGGCGGCGCGCGAGGCGAAGCTGGTCGCCCGCGACAGCCTGCGGGCGCCGGCGCTCGGCGAATTGGTCCGCCTCGACGATCCGGCGTTTCGTGCGCTGTTCACCAAGTCACCGGTGAAGCGTATCGGCCGCGACCGCTTCATCCGCAACGTGCTGATCGCGATCGGCAATTCGGGGGACAGCGGGTTGGTGGCAGAGGCCGAGCAGATGCTCGGCGATCCAAGCGCGGTGATCCGCGGCGCCGCAGTTTGGGCGCTGGCGCAGCTCCTGCCGCCGGAGCGCTTCGCTGGGCTGAAGGAAACGCATCTCGGCTCCGAGGCCGACGAGAGCGTGCGGGCGGAGTGGGACGCGGGCGATGCTGAGTAGGGCGCTACCCCAAAAGATCGTCATCCCTCGCGAAGGCGAGGGATCCAGTATCCCAGGGCGCCCATGAACCGACCTCTCTGGAATACTGGTTCGCCCGCCTGCGCGGGCGATGACGTCAGAAGAATTGGTGGACGGACTTCAAGCGCATCGCCTTCGTCAGCCCAGCTCCTCGATCGCGGCCAGCATCCGGGCAATGTCCTGCGGGCGGCTGAGGCGGTGGTCGCCGTCCTGAATCATGGTCAGAACCACGTCTTCGGTCGGCAGTCGCTCGGCCAGTTCGAAGGCGTGGCGCCACGGCACGTCTTGGTCCTGTTTGCCCTGCAGGATGCGCACCGGGCAGCCGACCTCGATCATGCCGCCGAGAACGAGGTGATTGCGGCCGTCTTCGATCAGCGCCTTGGTGATCGGGTAGGGCTCGCCGTATTCCGAGGGGCGCAGCCACACGCCCTTGGTTTCGATCTCGGCGCGAATCTCGGGTGAAAATCCCTTCCACATCAGGGCTTCGGTGAAATCCGGCGCCGGAGCGATCAGCACCAGGCCGGCCAGATCGGCTGCCTGCTCGCCACCGCGGCGGCGCAGCGCGTGGGCCAGCAGCAGCGCCATCCAGCCGCCCATCGACGAGCCGACCACGATCTGCGGGCCGCGGCAGTAGGCGTCGAACACGGCGAGGCTCTCTTCCAGCCAGCGGCCGATGGTGCCCTCGGCGAAGCTGCCGGAGGATTCGCCATGGCCCGAATAATCGAACCGGACACAGGCTCGGCCGCGGGCTTCGGCCCATTGGTCGAGCTCGGTCGCCTTGGTGCCGGTCATGTCGGAATTGAAGCCACCGAGCCAAAACAGGCCAGGGGAGGCGCCCGGCCGGGGCCGGACCGCGATCCGCCGCCGTGCGGCGCCGTCGCCGACGGTGACGAACTCCGGCGCCGGTTCGGATGATTTTGTCATGGATCAACAACCTCGTTGCCGGGTTGGTTTGCAGTACCCGGAGAGGCGCCGTCAATGCCGGGCGCCTCACGCGGGGGGTGCGGTGCCAAAGTGCTGCGCGGCGAAAGACCGGATTTCGTTTATGCGGAAGTCGGCTTGCCGGTCGGCGGTTCTTCCGTCACACTGCACGCGGATCAGAAGGGCATTGACCCTGGTGTCGACGCGCGGGATGGTTTTGCGTCCGGTCGCGCTTCGACCTATATGAAGTGCGTGATCCGATCAGCAGCCGTTCTGCCGCGATCCATTGTTCGCCGTCAACTTTCACAAGTGTGGAGAAGCACCCATTCGCCGTCCCAACAGAGCGCCGCCCCCCGTAGCTAAGGACGGGCCGCGCACCAACGATGAAATCCGCAATTTCGAGATCCAACTGATCGACCAGACCGGTGTGAACCAGGGCAAGGTCGAGACCATTGTCGCGATCAAAATGGCAATGGACGCAGGCATGGATCTGGTGGAGATTGCGCCGACCTCGTCGCCGCCGGTCTGTAAGATCATGGACTACGGCAAGTACAAGTATTCGGCGCAGAAGAAGGCCGCCGAGGCGCGCAAAAAGCAGAAGATCGTCGAGATCAAGGAGATCAAGCTCCGCCCGATGATCGACGACCACGATTACGAAGTGAAGATGAAGGCGATGCAGCGCTTCTTCGAGGAAGGCGACAAGGTCAAGATCACCTTGCGCTATCGGGGACGCGAAATGGCTCACCAGGAGATCGGCACCAAGCTGCTCGAAAAGGTGAAGAACGACGTCGCCGAAATCGCCAAGGTCGAGCAGGACGCCCGTTTCGAAGGTCGTCAGGTGGTGATGGTGCTGGCGCCGCGCTGAGCCGGATTCGGTTTTCGATTTCAGGACGAACAAGGCCCGCCAGTTGATCCGGCGGGCCTTTTTCTTGCGGCGGCCGGGCCGCCTGCGGTGCGGGGCGTCGCCTTTACACGTTGCCAACCGGCCTCCGCTCTGCCATAAGCGCAGCCTTCGTCGCCCGGCTGATCAAGGGCTGCCGTGGCGATGGTCCTGCCGACCTCTTTGCTCTCGGGTAAAAGGTCGTGCGATTTCAACGCTCTAACGAGCATGTCCGCCGCCGCTGAGCGCCTCCTGGGCGCTTTTCGCGCGTGGCAAAGGAGAGCCAAATGCCCAAGTTGAAGACCAAATCGGGCGCCAAAAAGCGCTTCAAAGTCACCGCCACCGGCAAGGTGGTGTCCGCCCAGCGCGGCAAGCGCCACGGCATGATCAAGCGCACCAAGAAGCAGATCCGTCAGCTTCGCGGCACCCGCGTGATCTTCAAGACCGACGGCGACAACATCAAGAAGTACTTCTTGCCGAACGCCTGACCGTTCACGTCGCGCCATTTGCGCGCGGCAGCCTCATCGGGCCGCATCGCTGCGGCCAGCCAAACCAAATTCAGATGAAGGAGATCAGTCATGGCTCGCGTCAAACGCGGTGTGACGGCTCACGCCAAGCATAAGAAGGTCTACAAGCTCGCCAAGGGCTATCGCGGTCGTCGCAAGAACACGATCCGCACCGCCAAGGCGGCGGTCGACAAGGCCGGCCAGTACGCGTTCCGGGATCGCAAGCGCAAGAAGCGGACGTTCCGCGCGCTGTGGATCCAGCGCATCAACGCCGCGGTACGTCCGTTCGGCATGACCTACAGCGTGTTCATCAACGGCCTGTCGAAGTCCGGCATCGTGGTCGACCGCAAGGTGCTGTCCGACCTCGCGATCACCGAACCGGCGGCGTTCCAGGCGATCGCCGAGAAGGCCAAGGCCGCGCTCGCAGCCTAAGGCCCGCCACCGGGTTGATCGTCATCGCCGGACTTGATCCGGCGATCCATCTTTCAAGCGCGATGGATGCCCGGGTCACGCCCGGGCATGACTACATTGGGGAGTGGCTTCGCCATGTCGAACCTTCAAGACCTCCAATCCCAAATCCTCGCCGACATCGCTGCGGCGGCCGATGAAGCCGCGCTGGAAGCGGTCCGCGTCGGGGCGCTCGGCAAGAAGGGCTCGATCTCGGCGCTGCTCGCCACGCTCGGCAAGATGGACCCCGAACAGCGCAAGACCGAAGGCGCGGCGATCAACCGGGCCAAGGAAGCCGTCACCGAAGCGCTGACCGCGCGCCGCGACGTGCTGAAGGCAGCAGCGCTCGACGCGAAGCTCGCCGCCGAAACCATCGACGTCACGCTGCCGATGCGTGAGCCGTCGGCCGAAGCCGGCCGGCTGCATCCGCTCAGCCAGGTGTGGGACGAAGTCACCACGATCTTCGCCGACATGGGCTTCGCGGTCGCCGAAGGTCCGGACATCGAGACCGACGACTACAATTTCACCAAGCTGAACTTTCCCGAAGGCCATCCGGCCCGGGAGATGCACGACACTTTCTACTTCAACCCGAAGGAAGACGGCTCGCGCCTGCTGCTCCGCACCCACACCTCGCCGGTGCAGGTGCGGACCATGCTGAGCCAGAAGCCGCCGATCCGGGTGATCTGTCCCGGCCGCACCTACCGCAGCGACAGTGACCAGACCCACACCCCGATGTTCCATCAGGTCGAAGGGCTCGTGATCGACAAGGGCAGCCATCTCGGCCACCTGAAGTGGATCCTGCACGAGTTCTGCAAGGCGTTCTTCGAGGTCGACAACGTCAACATGCGGTTCCGGCCGTCGTTTTTCCCGTTCACCGAACCGTCGCTGGAGGTCGATATCCAGTGCCGCCGCGGCAAGGACGAGATTCGCTTCGGCGAGGGCGAAGACTGGCTCGAGATTCTCGGCTGCGGCATGGTGCACCCGAACGTGCTCACCGCCTGCGGCCTCGATCCCGACGAGTATCAGGGCTTCGCCTGGGGCATGGGCATCGACCGCATCGCGATGCTGAAATACGGCATGAGCGACCTGCGGCAGTTGTTCGAAGCCGACGTCCGCTGGCTCAATCACTACGGCTTCAAGCCGCTCGACATCCCGACCCTGGCGGGCGGATTGAGTTCGTGAGTGCGGCGCTCGCAGGCGCTGGGCTTGGAGCAAGTGCCCTCACCCCAGCCCTCTCCCGCAAGCGGGAGATGGGGCAGGCTGCGGCTTGCGGGAGCTCATTGCCTGAACGCGGGCGTCAGTAATTAAGATGATTAGTTGTCGAGATGATTGAAGACCTCGCAGCGCCGCACGGCGAACTCCCTCTCCCGCTTGCGGGAGAGGGGTGGGGTGAGGGCGACGCGGGGACGGAGCTTGCGATGGACGATCCGAAGCAACCGACCTGGAGCGTGTCGCCGAGCCTGCGCCGCCATGCGCGCGAGCTGCGGAAGAAGTCGACCGATGCCGAGCGGCTGATGTGGGGCGAGCTGCGCGACAAGCGTCTCAACGGGTTCTCGTTCAAGCGCCAGGTGCCGATCGGTCCGTTCATCGCGGATTTCGCCTGTCATTCGGTGAAGCTCGTGGTCGAGCTCGAAGGCGGTCAGCATTTTTCCGATGACGCCGAGCGCGCCGATGCGGGCCGGACGGCGGCGATCGAAGCCCGCGGGTTTCGGGTGATCCGCTTCAGCAATCATGAAGTCATGACTAATCGAGCAGGGGTGTTGCAGAGCATTGCGGATGTTCTCGCGGAAAGAGCCCTCACCCCGACCCTCTCCCGCAAGCGGGAGAGGGAGCGCGCCGAGCGCGCGGCGAAGCAGCGGCCTACACGCACGCAGCGCCCGTCATCAGACAATTCGGACTAACGACATGGCCCGCAGCCCCTCCATTCGGCACGGCCGACTCCCTCTCCCGCTTGCGGGAGAGGGGTGGGGTGAGGGCGCCGCGGGGCCAGGCCTCGCAATTCAGCAAGCGACACGCACAGCGCCAGACGGAAGTAACAACCGATGAAACTCACCCTCTCCTGGCTGAAAGATCATCTCGACACCGACGAGTCGCTCGACGCGCTCGCCGACAAGCTCACCATGATCGGGCTCGAGGTCGAGGGCATCGAGGACAAGGCGAAGGCGCTGGCGCCGTTCACCATCGCCAAGGTGCTGACCGCCGGAAAGCATCCCAACGCCGACAAGCTGCAGGTCTGCACCGTGGACGTCGGTGACGGCGGCGCACCGGTGCAGGTGGTGTGCGGTGCGCCGAACGCGCGCGCCGGCCTCGTCACCGTGTTCGCGGCGCCGGGCACCTACATCCCGGCGAAGGATTTCACGCTCGGTATCGGCAATATTCGCGGCGTCGAGAGCCGCGGCATGTTGTGCTCGGCCGCCGAATTGCAGATCTCCGACGACCACGACGGCATCATCGAGTTGCCGGCCGATGCGCCGGTCGGCGCCGCCTATGCGGCGTGGGCCGGGCTCGGCGATCCGGTGCTCGATATCAACCTCACGCCGAACCGGCAGGACTGCGCCGGTGTGCACGGCATCGCGCGCGATCTCGCCGCCGCCGACATGGGCAAGTTCAAGGATCCCGCCATCAAGCCGATCAAGGGCGAATTCCCGTGCCCGGTCAGCGTCACCGTCGAAGACAGTAAGCTGTGCCCCGGCTTCGCGCTGCGGCTGGTGAAGGGCGTTAAGAACGGCCCATCGCCGGAATGGCTGCAGAAGCGTCTGGCTGCGATCGGCCTGCGTCCGATCAATGCGCTGGTCGATATCACCAACTATCTGACGTTCGATCGCTCACGGCCGCTGCATGTGTTCGACGCTGCCAAGGTGAAGGGCAATCTGGTGGTGCGCCGCGCTCACGATGGCGAGACGCTGCTGGCGCTCGACGGCCGCACCTACACGCTGGATTCGTCGGTCTGCGTGATCGCTGACGATCACGGTGTCGAGTCGCTCGCCGGCATCATGGGCGGCGAATTGTCCGGCTGCTCGTCCGAGACCACCGACGTGCTGATCGAATCGGCGCTGTGGAACGAAATCAATATCGCCCAGTCCGGCCGCAAGCTCGGCATCAACACCGATGCGCGTTATCGCTTCGAGCGCGGCGTCGATCCGGCCTTCATGCTGCCGGGGCTCGAACTGGCAACGAAGCTGGTGATGGATTTCTGCGGCGGCACGCCGTCGGAGGTCGTCGTGGTGGGCAATCGTTTCGCCGACGACAGAATCATCGAATTCCCGCTCGCCGAGGTGAAGCGGCTCGCCGGCATCGAAGTGTCGCTGACCGAGGTCCGCCGTATCCTCAACCACCTCGGCTTCGCCGTTGCCGGCCAGGCGCCGGTCGTGAAGGTCGCGGTACCGTCGTGGCGCAGCGATGTTCACGGCAAGGCCGATATCGTCGAGGAAATCGTCCGGATCGTCGGCGTCGACAAGGTGCCGCTGACGCCGTTCGAGCGTGGCGATGCCCCGCGGAAGCCGGTGCTCACCCAGATCCAGACCCGCACCCGCCGTGCCAAGCGAGCGCTGGCGGCGCGGGGCCTGACCGAGGCGGTGACCTGGTCGTTCATCTCCAAGCCCGCTGCCGAAGCGTTCGGCGGTGGCCAAGCCGATTTGGCCCTCGCTAATCCGATCGCGTCCGATCTGTCCGACATGCGGCCGAGCCTGCTGCCCGGCCTGATCGCCGCTGCCCAGGCCAATGCGGATCGCGGTTCGCCGGATCTGGCGCTGTTCGAAGTCGGGCAGGTGTTCAAGGGCGATTCTCCGCAGGACCAGTTCATGGCTGCGAGCGGCGTCCGCCGTGGCGTCGCCTCCTCCGCCGGCCTTGGCCGGCACTGGTCGGGCTCGGCGCAGGCGACTGCGCTCGATGCCAAGGCCGATGCGTTTGCGGTGCTGGCCGCGGCCGGTGCGCCGATGGCTGGGCTGCAGATCGCCACCAACAAGTTGCCGGCCTGGCTGCACCCCGGCCGCTCGGGCGCGATCCAGATCGGGCCGCAGAACGTGCTCGGCTACTTCGGCGAACTGCATCCGCGGGTGCTCGAACAGCTCGGTGCCGACGGTCCGCTGGTCGCGTTCGAAGTGATGCTGGAGAAGATCCCCGATCCGAAGCAGCGGCCGACCCGCGCCAAGCCGGCGCTCGAATTGTCGGCGTTCCACCCGGTGTCGCGCGACTTCGCTTTCATCGTCGAGCGCAAGGTCGCAGTGGCCGACATCGTCCGTGCCGCACAGGGCGTCGACAAGAAGCTGATCACTTCGGTCAGCGTGTTCGACGTCTATGAGGGCAAGGGCATCGATCCCGACAAGAAGTCGGTGGCGATCGCCGTGACGCTGCAGCCGCGCGACAAGACCATGACCGATCAGGAGATCGAAGCGGTTGCGGCCAAGATCGTGGCGGAAGTCACCAAGAAGACCGGCGGCAGCTTGCGCGGCTAACGACCGCTCAGCGCCACCACGAGGGCGCACCGCTCGCGCTCGCGGGCGGTCGTTGTTCGCGCTGGCGTCTCGGCTCGCGCCGCGGCCTCTGTTTGCGTGCGGGTTTCTCGGGCGCCGGCTGCTTGACCGCACCGATCTTCTTCAGTGCTGCCTCGGCAGCTTGCTCGCCAGATTCCCAGGCGCCCTGCACGGTGCCGAACAGCGTTTCGTGCGTCGCTTCGCCGGCCAGGAATAGATTACCGAGCGGCTCGCTTAGGATCTTGCGCGACGGCTGGCCGCCGGGCTCAGCCGCCGACATCGCCCCGAGCACGTAAGGCATCTCGTTCCAGCGCGTCGCCGCTTTGTGCTCGACTGCGCCCGCGATGTCGCTGCCGAACAGCTTGCCGAGCCATTCGATCGCAAAATCCTGCATGGCGGCTTCGCCTTGCGCGGCGAGCTGGCGCCCGAACGAGCCGGCGACGTCGACCGTGCATAGCGACGAGCCGCCGATATTGCCCACCAGCGTCGCGGTGCGGATATCGTCGGCGCGTTCGATGATGGTCTCGTCGCGCGACAGCCCGAGTGGGTTGCCTTTGAACTGCAGCGCGATGCGGTCGGCGCTGCCGAGGCTCAGGCGCGCGGCGGCGTCGAGTTGTCGTTTCGGCAGGTCGGGGGAGAACGCGAGATTGCCCGAGGTCAGCACATTGGTCGATGCGGTGACGATGATCGCGCGCGCGCCGATCCGGCCGGATGCGGTTTCGACCGCCAGATCACGCCCGCTCCAGACGATCCGCTTCACGGGGGTCGACAGCGCAACCGGCAGCGACGCTGCAAGCTGCGTCAGCAGGCTGCCGACGCCTTGCGGGCAGCCGATCAGCGCGGTGCGATCCAGCGTCCGCGCGGCATCCATCGCCGACAGCGCTCGCAGGTCCTTGCTGGTGGTCGCAGGCCCCAGCAAATAGTCGATCGTCGCCGTCCAATCGCCGAGGTCGTTCGGCATCGCGGCCGCGCAGGAGATGTCGGTTTTGCCGCGAGCGGCCTCGCTGATCGCCCGGCTGGCGCGGACGAAGGTGGCCAGGAGGTCCTCGGTCTCGCGCGAGCGGGCGTTGCGTCGCCCGATCCGGACCTTCTGTCCGGGTGCGACCGGCGTCACCGCAAAGCCGGAGCTGCGCGCCAGCCGGACCAGCGGATTGCTGTCGGGATTGTGCAGCCAGCGCGCGCCGCGGTCGAACGGCGCCGCAAAGCTGGTGGTATCGGTCAGGCAGCGTCCGCCGACCTGAGAGGTGGCTTCGACCACGATCACTTTCCGGCCGGCCGCTGCGATGCGCCGCGCCGCCGCAATGCCGGCGGCGCCTGCGCCGACCACGACGACCTCTGCCTCGCGCGGCAGAGCAGCGCTCGCCCGGCCCGCCAATGCAGGCAGCAACGCAAGGCCGGCAGTGGCTCCGAGCAGACCCTCGAGCAGGCTGCGTCGCGAAATCGTCATGGCATGGTTTCCGGAAACTTGAAGGCGGCCGAGACGATCGACCCGTCCGGCGCAAAGCCGCCGGCGCGGGACGTGTCTGGCAGAGTAACGGCACGGCGCTGCGCGACTGTGGCCAATGTATTGAACTCCGTCGCGTTTCGCGTCGTCCGCAGAGCGTTTCGGCGGCGCCGCAAGGCGCAGCCGCTGCCGTCAACTTGCCGGAATCGCTCCCAGCCGGCAACCGTTCGTGGTGAACGATACGTAACCGCGCGAGGAACCAGATGAACTAAACTGCAACGGCTTTGCTCGACGATCATCGACGAACGAAATGTGACGATGTCGCAGCAATGATCCCCGCAGGAGCGCAGCAATGGGTGTGGTGCTCGAAGCCGTCGGCAAGTTGATCGCCAGCTACTTGCAGAAGGAAGAACCGGGTTACGAGCCGTTCACCCCGAGCGATCCCGACCACCTCCGCACCATGATGGAGCCGGGCGACGTCTTGCTGGTCGAGGGCAACAGCCGGATCGCCGGCATCATCAAGTATCTGACGCAATCGACCTGGTCGCATGCCGCGCTCTATGTCGGACCGATCGACGGCGTCACCGAGCCCGACGGCGAGCCGCATGTGCTGGTCGAGGCCAATATCGGCGAAGGCGTGAGTTCGTCGCCGCTGTCGCGGCATCTGGCCTATCACACCCGGGTCTGTCGGCCGGTGGGCTTGTCCTACGAAGACCGTCACACGGTGTGCCGCTACGCGATCAACCGGATCGGCTTCGGCTACGATACCAAGAACATCATCGACCTGATGCGCTATCTCGTTCCGATGCCGGTGCCGCAGCGCTGGCGGCGGCGCATGATCGCGCTCGGCTCCGGCGATCCGACCAAGATCATCTGCTCGGCGCTGATCGCGCAAGCGTTCGAGGCGGTGCGCTATCCGATCCTGCCGAAGATCACCAGGGCCGGCAGCCGGGCGGCACGACGGGAGATCCTGCAGATCAGGCACTCGTCTCTCTACATGCCGCGCGATTTCGACATCTCGCCGTATTTCGAGGTGGTGAAGCCGACCATCGTCAACGGCTTCGACTACACAACGCTGCACTGGGCCGACAAACCCAAGCCGTTCGTGGACAGCGATGGTCTGTTGCAGAGCGCCACCGACACTCCTGAACCGGCGCCCTCGATCGTGCCGGAAGCGGCCGAAGCCGACGACGTGCTCGACAGCCCGGCGATCGCGAAGTTCAGCGCGGTCGCCTGAGCGATCGCATCGCATCAACGCTCATCACACCATCCGAGCCGATGCCCGCCGCCATAAGCGCGGACGTGGCCGCTTTCGAGCAGCGCGTGGGAGACACTGGCGGTCCGCCTGGTGGCGACGTCGGCGACGACACGGCCCTGATACTTGTCGGGCCCGATGTTGTAGATCGCGACCTCGCCCTCGGCCAGCAGCCGGCGCAGCGCCTCGGCAGCGGCTTCCGCCATCCGCAGTTCGCGGGCGCATTGGGCTTTCAGCTCCGGCGCGTCGATGCCGCGCAGCCGCACCCGGGTGCGCAGATCCGCTCCTGGCCACAGATGCACCGTCGCATCGAAAGTGTCGCCGTCGATCGTGTACAGTACGTCGACTGAATGCCGCGTGGTTGGATCGCCGGCCCGCCGCCACACCGTCTCGCTGTCGTTATCGAGACCCTGCGAAGTCGGCGGCTTCAACCAGGACAGATGCAGCCAATGCCGCGCGGGCAGCATCGTGCCGGCCGCAACCCCGAGCACGAACACCCACGGCCACAGCCGGCTGCGCCAGGGCAGTCGCGAGATCCGTGCCCGGTTCGTTCTGAAATTCGAGGGCATGTTGCTGCAATGGGCCGAGTCGGGAGGCGAAGCAACCAGGACCGCAGGGCTGGGTTGCGGAATAACCCGCAGGTGGTGACACCTCGTCTTAGAAGTCCGACGCGATGCCTTTGACTTCCCAGTCTCCATAGCGGGTCGGTTCCGGTCCCTTCGGACCCTGAACCTCTTTGGCGCGCGCCTCCGCATGCCGGGCAGCCTCGATGCGGCGCGCCTCGGCTTCGGCGAGCGCGCGCTTGGCGGCTTCCGGCAGATCCTTACGCGGTGGGGCGGCATCCGGCGTTGCGGCATGCGGATCGGATTCGGTCATCGACAGACGCCTTTCTGTTCACAGGGCAGACACGGATCACCGCTGTCGTGGAACGCGACGGCGATTCTTACATTTGGCATATTCGACTGCCATTCACGGCAGACCGGCGCGCAGCATCGCGCGGCGCCTCTCCTCGTGCTGTGATACCCTCGATTCATGCCTGCTCCAAGATTCGCCCAAGCTTCCGAGGTGCCCGGCCTCGCCGCGCGCCGTATTGCCGCGGACATTCTGGACGGGGTGCTGCAAAAGCGCCGGATGCTCGACGACCAGCTCGAAGGTCCGGCCGCGCATCCGGGGTTGAAGACATTGTCGGATCGCGATCGTGCGCTGATGCGCCGGCTGGTCGCGACGATCTTGCGCCGGCTTGGAACGCTGGAAGGATTGCTGGCCAGGCTGCTCGATCGCGGCGTGCCGACCGATGCGCCCCGCGCCAAGAGCGCGCTGTTGATCGGCACCGCGCAGATCCTGTGGATGGAAGTGCCGGACCACGCTGCGGTCGATCTGTCGGTGCGGCTGGTACAATCTGACCGCCGTGCTGCGAAATATGCCGGGCTCGTCAACGCGGTGCTGCGACGTTGCGCGCGCGAGGGCCTGCCGCTGGTGGAAGAACTCGCCGCTGCGACTCCGGATGTGCCGCAGTGGCTGCTGGCGCGCTGGAGCACGCATTATGGGGAGGAGACGGCCCGCGCGATCGCGACCGCGATCAGCCATGAGCCGTCGCTCGATCTCACGGTGAAGTCCGACGCGCCGCATTGGGGCGCGCGGCTGCACGGAGAAGTCTTGCCGACCGGCACCGTCCGCACGCTGCTGCAGGGTTCGGTGCGGATGCTGCCAGGCTTCACCGAGGGGCAGTGGTGGGTTCAGGACGCGGCGGCGGCATTGCCGGTGCGGCTGTTCGGCGATCTTCAGGGCAAAGCCGTCGCCGATCTGTGTGCGGCGCCGGGCGGAAAAACCGCGCAGCTCGTGTCGGCCGGTGCGCGGGTGAGTGCGATCGATCGTTCGCCTGCGCGTGTTGCAAGGTTGCGTGAAAACCTTGCCCGGCTCTCGCTCGATGCCGAAACCGGCGTTGCCGATGCAGCGGAATGGCGCAACGGCGCCGAAGCGGATTTCGACGGTGTGCTGATCGATGCGCCGTGCGCGTCGACCGGCACCATTCGCCGCCATCCCGACGTCGCGTGGCTGAAGCAGGAGAGCGACATCGGCGCGCTCGCTGCGGTTCAGGACCGACTGCTGAAGAAGGCGGTGTCTTTGCTGCGGCCCGGCGGCACGCTGGTGTACTGCACCTGTTCGCTCGAACCCGAGGAAGGCGAGCAGGCGATCGCTTCGCTGCTGGATGCGGAGCCGTCGATGCGCCGGGCGCCGGTCGATCCGGCCGAAGTGGCAGGACTCTCCGACATCGTCACTGCGGACGGCGCGCTCCGGACACTGCCGTGCCATCTGCCGCACAGCGATCCGCGGCTCGCCGGGTTCGACGGCTTCTACGCGGCGCGACTGGTAAAGTCGCTGTAAAATCAGCCAATTGACCTGCTGCCGGGACGTGGCGCAGCAGCGCCTGTCCACATTCGTCTATCGCCAGGGTGTGTGGGGTCGAATTCCAGATTAAAAGGATTCGCAACGAATTTTCGTTAATTCGAGGTTGCCTTGTTTCACAACGATCTTTCGTCTCCGCCGCACGCATGTCCGCAGAGCCGTTCCAATCGAGGCTGTACCGGACTGGAAGATTGTCCGACGTCTTGCGTGATCCGACATCCGCCATCCGCAGAAGGCAGCAACGTGATGCGTATCAACGATCGGGGGCTCTAGCGCAGGTGTCGGTCGCGCCCCGCAGACGGATTTCGACGCTGATCATGGGCCGCTTCGCGCGGACCGTGTGGGCGCGTGCGTCGAGCAGCTCGGTGGCTGTGACCAGGCTGTGGCCCGGCCGCACCGACCGGCTGATCATCGCCCCGCACGATCTGCGCACTGCGGACGCGACCCGTGCTGCCGAGATCTATGCCGGCCGCTTCGTCTTCGCCGGCAAGATCGTCACCTGTCACGGCCGCTCGATCTTCGATCTCGAACCGCCTTCGGATGATTGGGAGGCCGCGCTGCTCGGCTTCGGCTGGCTGCGCCATTTGCGCGCCGCCGACACCGCGATCACCCGCGCCAATGCCCGCTCGCTGGTCGACGACTGGCTCAGCAACATGTCGCGCACCGGCCCGGTCGGGCGACGGCCGGACGTGCTGGCGCGGCGGGTGATCTCGCTGCTGTCGCAGGCGCCCTTGGTGCTGTCCGACACCGATGGCAAGTTCTATCGCCGCTATCTGCGTGCCCTGACCCGCGAGATCCGGGCGCTGCGCTACGCGTTGGTCGATGTTCAGGATGGCGTGCCGCGGCTGCAGGTGACGATCGCGCTGTGCTACGCGTCGCTGTGCCTTGCGAACCAGGCACGCCAGATTCGCGGCGCCACCAAGAGGCTGTCGGACGAACTGCAGCGCCAGATCCTGCCGGATGGCGGCCACATCTCGCGCAATCCGGGCGCGCTGATCGAGCTGTTGATCGACCTGTTGCCGCTGCGCCAGACCTTCGCGGCCCGTAACATCGCGCCGCCGCCGGCGCTTCTCAACGCGATCGACCGGATGATGCCGATGCTGCGGTTCTTCCGCCACGGCGACGGCAATTTCGCGCTGTTCAACGGCATGAGCGCGACGCCGTCGGATCTGCTGGCGACGCTGCTTGCCTACGACGACAGTCAGGGCACGCCGCTCGCCAGCATGCCGCATTCCGGCTACCAGCGGATCGACGCCGGCGCGACGTTGGCGATCGTCGACGCCGGCGCGCCGCCGCCTTCCAATGTCAGCCAGGAAGCGCATGCCGGCTGCCTGTCTTTCGAGTTGTCGTCGGGCTCGTGCCGGATCGTGATCAACAGCGGCATGCCGACCACCAACCGCGAGAGTTGGCGCGGCTTCGCTCGCTCGACGGTGGCGCATTCGACGGTCACTTGTCACGACACTTCGTCCTGCAGCTTCGTCGAGCGTTCGGCGATGAAGCGCTTCCTGCACGGTTCGCCGGTGATCAGCGGTCCGCGGCAGGTCGAGAACCGCCGCGAGGACGTCGCGGGAGGCGTCTTGCTGACGACCGCGCACGACGGCTATCGCGACAAATTCGGCGTGCTGCATCGGCGCGTGCTGATGGTGAAGCACGACGGCAGCCGGATCGACGGCGAGGACAGCCTGGCGCCGGTGCAGGGCGGCCGCCACCGTGCCGCTCAGGCCGATTACGCCTTGCGCTTTCACCTTCATCCGTCGGTCAAGGCCAGCCGTCTCCACGATGCCCGCGGGGTGATGCTGGTGCTGCCCAATCGCGAGGTCTGGACCTTCGAGGCGGCCGACGACAAGGTCGACCTCGAAGACAGCGTGTTCCTGGCGGGCAACGACGGGCCGCGGCGCTCGACCCAGATCGTGATCCGGCAGAACTCGATCGAGGCGCCGAACGTGCGCTGGAGCTTCATCCGCTCCAATGCCTCGCCGCAGGCGACCAGCGCCCGCCGCGCCGCCCGCCGCGAACCGGAACTGCCGCTCTGAAGCGCGTTCCGCAAAATATGAAGCCTTCGGCGACCTTGGTCGCCGTTGTCGAGAGCGGTGAAAACTGCTACCGAACCCACGCCTCGCGCGACTGGCGACGTTAGGATGGAGCACCATCGGGAAGCGCGGGACGTATCTGCCGCGCGCCTGGGCATAGCTTTCCTTCCAACAGAAGATCGTGCCCCATGACCCAGAATCCCCGTCGCGTCACCCGTGCCCTGTTGTCCGTGTCCGATAAGACCGGTCTGATCGATTTCGCCCGTGCGCTCGCCGGCCATGGCGTCGAGCTGGTCTCGACCGGCGGCACCGCCAAGGCGATCGCGGCGGCCGGGCTCCCGGTCAAGGACGTCTCCGAGCTGACCGGCTTCCCCGAAATGATGGACGGCCGGGTCAAGACCCTGCACCCGAAGGTGCATGGCGGTCTGCTGGCGATCCGCGACAACACCGAGCACAAGCAGGCGATGACCGATCACGGCATCGCGCAGATCGATCTGCTCGTCGTCAACCTGTATCCGTTCGAGGCGACCGTCGACAAAGGCGCGCCCTTCGAAGACTGCATCGAAAATATCGACATCGGCGGCCCGGCGATGATCCGCGCGGCGGCCAAGAACCACGACGACGTTGCGGTGGTGGTCGAAGCCAATGACTATCAGGCGGTGCTCGACGAGCTCGCGGCCAACAAGGGCGCGACTACGCTTGTCCTGCGCCGCCGCCTTGCCGCCAAGGCCTATGCGCGCACCGCCGCGTATGATGCGGCGATCTCCAACTGGTTCGCGCTCCAGCTCGAGATCGGCGCGCCGGATTTCCGCGCGATCGGCGGCCGGCTGATCCAGAGCCTCCGCTACGGCGAAAACCCGCATCAGACCGCGGCGTTCTACGCTACGCCGGAGAAGCGCCCGGGCGTCGCCACCGCGCGCCAGGTGCAGGGCAAGGAACTGTCCTACAACAACATCAACGACACCGACGCGGCCTATGAGTGCGTCGGCGAGTTCGACGCGGGGCGCACCGCGGCCTGCGTCATCGTCAAGCACGCCAATCCCTGCGGCGTTGCCGAAGGATCGAGCCTGCTCGACGCTTATCGCAAGGCGCTGGCCTGCGATTCGGTGTCTGCGTTCGGCGGCATCGTGGCGCTCAATCGCACCCTCGATGCGGAAGCCGCGCGCGCCATCACCGAGATCTTCACCGAGGTGATCATCGCGCCCGATGCGACCGAGGAAGCGATCGCGATCGTGGCGGCGAAGAAGAACCTGCGCCTGCTGCTGGCGGGCGCGCTGCCCGATCCGCGCGCCAACGGCCTGACCTACAAGACCGTCGCCGGTGGCCTCCTCGTGCAGTCGCGCGACAATGCGGTGGTCGACGACATGGCGCTGAAGGTGGTCACCAAGCGGCAGCCGACCGAAGCAGAGCTGCGCGACCTGAAATTCGCGTTCCGGGTCGGCAAGCACGTCAAGTCCAACACCATCATCTACGCCAAGGACCTTGCCACGGTCGGCATCGGTGCCGGTCAGATGAGCCGCGTCGACTCCGCCCGCATCGCCGCCCGCAAGGCGCAGGATGCGGCGACTGAGCTGAAACTCGCCGCGCCGATGACCAAGGGCTCGGTGGTCGCGTCGGACGCGTTCTTCCCGTTCGCCGACGGCATGCTGGCCTGCATCGAGGCCGGCGCCACCGCGGTGATCCAGCCCGGCGGCTCGGTCCGCGACGACGAAGTGATCAAGGCCGCCGACGACGCCGGCATCGCCATGGTGTTCACCGGCACCCGGCACTTCCGGCATTGATCTTTGAACCCTCTCCCCTTGTGGGAGAGGGTGGCGAGCGCAGCGAGCCGGGTGAGGGGAAGCAGCCGAGCTCAATGCCCGCCTCCCCCCTCATCCGACGCGGACTGCGTCCGCGCCACCTTCTCCCACAAGGGGAGAAGGGATGAGGCGACTGCCTCAACCGTCATCGCCTTTGCAGATGGGCGATGACCATTGTGTTGCGAAAAGCGGGGCAGCGACCCGAGGCCGCTGCCCCGCTTAGCTGATCAAGCTGCCGCACCTTCTTGCTGAGCGCTACGCCGGACAGCTCGCCGGCTCTCGACCGCGGTGGCCAGCTCGTGCAGCACCGTCTCGGTCGTTGCCCAGTCGATGCAGCCGTCAGTGATGCTCTGGCCGTAGCGCAGCGGCTTGTCCGGCACGACGTCCTGCCGACCGGCAACGAGGTTGCTCTCGATCATCACCCCAATGATGCGGCTCTCGCCCGCCGCCACCTGATGCGCGACATCGGCCATGACCTTGGGCTGATTGTCCGGCTGCTTGCTGCTGTTGGCATGGCTGGCATCGATCATCAGTCGCGGCGCCAAGCCGATCTTGCCGAGCACCGCTGCGGCGGCCTCGACGCTTGCGGCGTCGTAGTTCGGCGTGACGCCGCCGCGCAGGATGACGTGGCAGTCGCTGTTGCCGGTGGTCGCCGCGATCGCATTACGCCCGCCCTTGGTCACCGCCATGAAATGATGCGGCTGCGCCGCGGACTTCACCGCTTCCGCCGCAATCCGGACGTTGCCGTCGGTACCGTTCTTGAACCCGATCGGGCAGGATAGCCCCGATGCCAGTTCGCGGTGGATCTGGCTCTCGGTGGTTCGCGCGCCGATCGCCCCCCAGGCGACGAGATCCGCGATGTATTGCGGCGTGATCAGATCCAGGAATTCGGTGGCGGCCGGCAGGCCGAGATTGTTCACGGCCGACAGCACCTGGCGCGCCAGCCGCAGTCCCTTGTCGATCGGAAGCTGCCGTCGAGATCGGGGTCATTGATCAGCCCCTTCCAGCCCACCGTGGTCCGCGGCTTCTCGAAATACACCCGCATCACGATCTCGAGCCGGTCGGCCAGGGTCTCGCGCAGCGCCGCCAGACGATTGGCATAGTCCATGGCCGCGGCCGGATCGTGAATCGAACACGGGCCGACGACGACGAGCAGCCGGTCGTCGGCCCCGGTCAGGATGGCGTGAATCGCGCTGCGGCTCGCCGCGACAGTGCGTGTCGCGGTCAGGGTGCGCGGAATCTCGCCCATCACTTCGGCGGGCGTACTCAGTTCGGTGATTTTCTGAAGGCGAAGGTCGTCTGTGGTGGTCAACACGGCAGTTTGCTCCTGTTCAGGAGACCTGCCGGCTGAAACAAAAAAGCCGCCAGGTCTGGCGGCTTGTCGGATTTAATGCAGCAATCTTCAGATCGCGCGAAATCCTCCCGCCGCCAGCGAGCTGCTAAAGTAAAAGTACCAATACGAGGCGGTCAGGTGGATCATGCCCGCTCCTATAGACCAGGTCGGTGCGTTTGTCCACGCACCGGCGCGATCACTCCGCCGAGCGCCGAACCTGGGTCAGCAGCGCCAATCCGGCGACGAAGAACAGCACCAGCACGGCCATGCCGGCTTTCTGGCTGCTGGCCAGCGCCGTGACGGTCGCGATCAGCAGCGGGCCGATGAACGACGTCACTTTGCCGGTGAGGGCGAACAGGCCGAAATACTGCGCGATCCGGTCCCGTGGGGCGATCCTGATCAGCAGCGTGCGGGATGCGGCCTGCAGCGGTCCGCCGGCGATGCCGATCAGGCAGCCGAGCAGCAGATAGGCGCGCTCCGCCGGTGACGCGAACAATGCGCCTCCCGGTTGCGGCGGCGTCACTTCGATCAACAGCACATGGCTGGGATCGATCAGCAGGATGCCGGCGATTGCGACCAGCAGGAGGAGCAGCGAGCCGGCGATCACCCGCTTGGAGCCGAACGCATCGTCGAGCCGTCCACCGGTGAAAGCACCGATGGTGGCGGCGATCGCCAGGATGATGCCGAAGGTGCCAATCTGGATCGTGCTCCAGCCGAAGGTGCCGGTGGCGTAGATGCCGCCGAACGCGAACAACGACACCAGCCCGTCGGTGTAGATCATGTTGGCGAGCAGAAAGATCGCGAGCGAACGACGACGCGGCAGATCGCGCAGCGTCTCGCGGAGCTCGCGCAATCCCTCGCGGATTGCGGCGCGCGGCGCCAGCTTGGCCGGGAAGTCGGGCGTCAGCAGAAACATCGGCAGCACGAACACCACGAACCACACGGCCGTCAGCGGACCGCTGATCCGATCGCCTTCGTGCAGCGCCGGATCGAGTCCGAACCACGGCGCGATGCCGAGCAGTGTCTTGCCGGTGTCCGGGCTGGCGGCGAGGAAGCCGAGCACCAGGACGAGCGACAGGATGCCGCCGACATAGCCGGTCGCCCAGCCGGTGCCGGACAGTCGGCCGATCTTCTCCGGCGGCACCAGATTGGGCATCATCGCGTTGTTGAACACGGTTGCGAATTCGACGCCGATCGTGGCGATCGCGTAGGCGATCAGCAGCGGCAGAATCGTATGAGGTTCGCCCGGTTTGCCGAACCACATCAGCGACGAACCGATCACCAGCATCGCGCCGAACAGCGCGATCCACGGCTTGCGCCGGCCGCTGGCATCCGCGATCGCGCCGAGCACCGGCGACGCCAACGCGATGATGAAGCCGCTCGCCGCGGTGGCGAACCCCCACAGCGATTGGCCGGTCGCCGGATCCGGCGCCACGTAGGTGGCGAAATAGGGCGCGAAGATAAAGGTGGTGATCAGCGTGAAGTATGGCTGCGCCGCCCAATCGAACAGGATCCAGCCGACGACGGCGCCCTGCGACGGATAGCGGATCGGTTCACGAGGTTGCGCCATGCCTTCCGCGACAGATGACGACATCTTGTTCCTTCCGCGCGTCGGCCCTGTTTTGCCTCGCGGCGTCGATTGCCTATAGGATTCGCCTGCCGCGTGGCAGCCTGCGCCGCATAAATCGGAGCCACTCGATGACGACACTGCGCGTCCCGCAACGCATTTTGATGACGCTGGCCGCGCTGGTGCTGGTGGTGCGCCCGCTCCCCGCGCCGGCGCAGGACATGCGGGGCGGCACGGCGCGCGAGCCGGCCCAAGCCGTGGTCGCCAAACACGGCATGGTGGTGGCGCAGGAACGGCTGGCCGCGGAAATCGGCGCGAGCTTTCTGGCCCGCGGCGGCAACGCGATCGATGCGGCGGTGGCGACCGGCTTTGCCATGGCGGTGACCTATCCGCGCGCCGGCAATCTCGGCGGCGGCGGCTTCATGGTGATTCATTCCGCGACAAAGAATGAGGACGTGGCGATCGATTATCGCGAAACCGCGCCGCAGGCCGCCACACAGGACATGTTTCTGACGGACGGCAAACCCGACCCGGACAAATCGCGCAAATCGGCGCTCGGCATCGGCGTGCCCGGCACGGTGGCCGGGTTGGCGCTGGCACTGGACAAATACGGCTCCGGCAAGTTCAAGCTCGCGGACGTGATCGCGCCGGCAATCGCGCTGGCACGGGACGGCATCGAAGTTGCCGACGACACCGCCGATACGCTGCCGGATTGGCACCGCTGGCTGTCGCGCTGGCCTTCCACCCGTAAGGTGTTCGCCCGTCCCGACGGATCGTCGCTGCAGGCGGGCGACAGGCTGCTGCAGCCCGATCTGGCCGCGACGCTCGAAGCCATCGCCCAGCAGGGACCGGATGGATTCTATCGCGGGCCGGTCGCCGAGAAGCTGTCGCGCGGCATTCGCGACGCCGGCGGGCTGATCACCCCCGAAGATCTCGCCGGCTATCGGCCGGTGCTGCGCGCGCCGCTGCGCGGCACCTATCGCGGCTACGACATCGTGGCGATGCCGCAGCCGTCGTCCGGCGGCGTGGTGCTGATCGAGAGCCTGAACATTCTGGAAGGCTACGCGATGCGTGACCTCGGGCAGGGCACGCCGCCGTCGCTGCATTTGCTGATCGAAGCGATGAAGCGCGCCTATGCGGACCGTGCCCGCTATCTCGGCGATCCTGCGTTCAGCGAGGCGCCCATGACGAAGCTCTTGTCGAAGGACTACGCGGCAAGCCTGCGAGCCGGGATCGAACCGCAGCGGGCGACGCCGGTCGCTGAGCCGCTGCCGCAGCCGCGCGAGGGCCAGAACACCACGCACTTCTCGGTCGCCGATGCCGCCGGCAACGCCGTCAGCAACACCTACACGCTGAATTTCTCCTACGGCGTCGGACTGGTGGCGGACGGCACCGGCGTGCTGCTCAACAACGAGCTCGATGATTTCACCGCCGCGCCCGGCGCATCCAACGCCTACGGACTGATCGGGTTCGCGGCCAATCTGCCGGCGCCCGGCAAACGCCCGTTGTCGTCGATGTCGCCGACGATTCTGCTCAAGGACGGCAAGCCGGTGCTGGTCACCGGCTCGCCCGGCGGCAGCCGCATCATTTCGGCGGTGCTGCAGGTGATCGTCGATGTGATCGATTACCGGATGAACGTCGCCGACGCCGTGGCGGCGCCGCGTTTGCATCATCAATGGATGCCGGACCAGGTGCGGGTCGAGCACGGATTTCCGGACGCGACGCTGGACGCACTCCGCGCCATGGGCCACCGCGTGGTCACTCCGCTCGGTCAGACCTCGGCGAATTCGATTTGGATTGACGCCGACGGCTTCCATGGTGCGCCGGACCCGCGAACACGGGGGGCGACGGCGGCGGGGAATTGATCGCTGGTAGGTAGTAACCGAGGCGACACCTCTCCGCACGCGCTGCGCGCCGCGTGTGCGGCGAAGGCTTCGGTGTGCACGGGTGTTTCAACGTCTCGCCGCAAGCGGATGCAGCGGCGCCCTGCTAATCTGTTCGGCCAATCGATTTGGGCGACCAGGAGGCTGCATCAGATGGCATCACTAAAGGGCAAGACGCTGTTCATCACCGGGGCGAGCCGGGGCATTGGGCTTGCGATCGCGCTGCGAGCGGCGCGGGACGGGGCCAATGTGGCGATTGCGGCCAAGACCACCGAGCCGCACCCGAAGCTGAAGGGCACCATCTACACGGCGGCCGAGGAGATCGTCGCGTCCGGCGGCAAGGCGCTGCCGCTGGTCTGCGACATCCGCGACGAGGCGCAGGTGATCGACGCGATCGGCAAGACGGTCGCGGAGTTCGGCGGCATCGACATCTGCGTCAACAACGCCAGCGCGATCAGCCTGACGAATTCGCAGGCGACCGAGATGAAGCGCTACGACCTGATGATGGGGATCAACACCCGCGGCACCTTCATGGTGTCGAAATACTGCATTCCGCATCTGAAGAAGGCGGCCAATCCGCACATCCTGATGCTGTCGCCGCCGCTCGACATGAAGGCGAAGTGGTTCGCGGCGTCGACCGCCTACACCATGGCGAAGTTCGGCATGAGCATGGTGGCGCTCGGCCTGTCCGGCGAGCTGAAACACGCCGGCGTCGCCGTCAACGCGCTGTGGCCGCGGACCACGATCGCGACCGCCGCGGTCGGCAATCTGCTCGGCGGTGACGCGATGATCCGCGCCAGCCGCACGCCGGAGATCATGGGCGACGCCGCCCACGCGATCCTGACCAAGCCGTCGCGCGAATTCACCGGCCAGTTCTGCATCGACGACAGGGTGTTGTACGAGTCCGGCGTGCGCGACTTCGAGCCATATCGCGTCGATCCGAGCGTGCCGCTGATGTCGGACTTCTTTGTTCCGGACGACAGCGTTCCGCCGCCTGGCGTCACCGTCACGCCGCTGCCGATGGGGTAGGTGCCTGTCGTAGGTCGCTTCACTCTCCCCAAGCACAGAGCGCTCCCTCTCCCGCCTGCGGGAGAGGGTTGGGGAGAGGGCGACGCGGACGACGACCTCTCGATGTCGATGAAGAGAGGTACGGCAGGCGCTGTGCCTGGGGTGCCCTCACCCCCGCCCTCTCCCGCAGGCGGGAGAGGGAGCTGTCGTGCTTGGCGCGCCGGTCGTTGCTCTCATCGAATCTGTTACTTACGCCTTGCCGATTTCGTATGGCCCGCCTTTTTCCAGCGCGCGGTTGTAGGCAGGGCGGGCGTGGATGCGTTCGAGCCACGCCTGCGCCTTCGGGTAGCGCTGGTCGAGACCGCCGCGTGAGGCTGCGGCTTCCAGCGGGAAACTCATCTGGATGTCGGCGGCGGTGAATTCGTCGCCGGCGAAATACGCGGCCTTGCCGAGTTCGCTCTCCCAATAGTCCATGTGCAGCTTGAGCTGCGGATCGACGAAGCCGGTCAGCGCGCCGGACGCCACCATCTTCACCAGCGGCCGCACCAGCGCCGGGGCGCGCTTCGGCATCATCGAGAACAGCAGCTTCAGCAGCAAGGGCGGCATCGCCGAGCCCTCGGCGTAATGCAGCCAATAGGTGTAGCGCAGCCGCTCCGGGGTGTTCGGTGGCGGGATCAGCCGGCCGTCCCCGTAGGTGCCGACGATGTATTCGATAATGGCACCGGACTCGGCGATGGTGTTGCCGTTGTCGGTGATGACCGGCGATTTGCCGAGCGGATGTACGGCGCGCAGCTCCTTCGGCGCCATCATGTCCGGCTGCCGCTGATAGCGCTTGATCTCGTAAGGGGTGCCGAGCTCCTCCAGGAGCCACAGCACGCGTTGCGAGCGGGAATTGTTGAGGTGATGGACGGTCAGCATGTCGCGAAGATCCCAGATGTCTGTCAGTGATTGAAGCGGCACCAGCCGTGAGAACGCGCTCCGCCTTAGCAGAGTTTCCGCGGCGCGGGACATCACAGTTCCGAAGGTTGCGAACCTCGCCTCAGGCCCGGTTGATCGGTCGCGGCAGACGCGCTACGGTCGGTATAGAATGACGATAATCATATAAGGCGACCCAGCCGCTGCCGGAGGAAACCATGACCCAGCCCGCCCCGCAATTCCTGTTCGACTTCGGCAGTCCCAACGCCTTCCTGGCCCACGAGGCGATCCCGGCGATCGAGCGGCGGATCGGCGTCAAATTCGACTACGTGCCGGTGCTGCTCGGCGGCATCTTCAAGGCCACCAACAACAAGTCCCCGGCGGAGACGCTGGCCGGGATCAAGAACAAGCGCGAATTCCACGCGGTCGAAACCGAGCGCTTCCTGAAGCGCTACGCGGTCAAGCCGTATGTGTGGAATCCGCATTTCCCGGTCAACACCCTCAACCTGATGCGGGCCGCGGTCGCGGCGCAGCTCGACGGCGTGTTCGACAAGTATGTCGAGGCCGCGTTTCATCATATGTGGGTCGAGCCGAAGAAGATGGACGATCTCGAGGTCGCCGCCGCGGCGCTGTCATCCACCGGGCTCGACGGCAAGGCGCTGCTGACCCGTGCGCAGGAGCCGGATGTGAAGGCGAAGCTGATCGCCAACACCGAAGACGCCGTCCAGCGCGGCGCTTTCGGCTCGCCGACCTTCTTCGTCGGCAAGGAGATGTTCTTCGGCAAGGAACAGCTTCGCGACGTCGAAGAGATGTACAGCTGATCCGGTCCCTCATGGTGAGGAGGCGCGGAACGCGCCGTTTCGAACCATGAGGCCGACGCCGTGCCACCTTATCCTTCGAGACGCGCGCGAGGCGCGCTCCTCGGGATGAGGGCCGCCACCGCCCGACAATTCATACGAGGAGACGCCCGTGCAGCCACGCAACGCAACCGTCGCGGTGATCGGAGCCGGCGATTACATCGGGGCGGAGATCGCCAAGAAGTTTGCCGCCGAGGGCTTCACTGTATTCGCCGGCCGGCGCAACGGCGACAAGCTGGCGCCGCTTGTGGCGGAGATCGAAGCGGCGGGCGGCCGCATCGTCGCCAGATCGCTGGATGCGCGCAAAGAGGACGAGGTGACGGCGCTCCTGAACGACGCCGACGCCCACGCGCCGCTGGAGGTGACGATCTTCAATGTCGGCGCCAACGTCAATTTCCCGATCCTGGAGACGACCGACCGGGTGTTCCGCAAGGTCTGGGAGATGGCGTGCTGGGCCGGCTTCGTGTCGGGTCGGGAGTCGGCACGGCTGATGCTGGCGCGCGGGCAGGGCAAGATCTTCTTCACCGGCGCGACAGCGTCCTTGCGCGGCGGTTCGGGGTTCGCGGCGTTCGCCTCGGCCAAGTTCGGCCTGCGTGCGGTGGCGCAGTCGATGGCGCGCGAACTGATGCCGAAGAACATCCACGTTGCGCATCTGATCATCGACTCCGGCGTCGACACCGCCTGGGTGCGCGAGCGCCGCGAACAGATGTTCGGCAAGGACGCGCTCGCCAATCCCGATCTATTGATGCCGCCGGCCGCGGTCGCCGGTGCCTACTGGCAGCTCTATCAGCAGCCGAAGAGCGCCTGGACCTTCGAGATGGAGATTCGCCCCTACGGCGAGAAGTGGTGAGAGGTATGCCGCTACGCCGCTCGCGGCTGCTGCGCAACCCGGCTAAGACACGCGAATATCTCGGAGGATGCGATGCGGGTTTTGATCGTCGGCGCGGGTGCGATCGGGGGCTATTTCGGCGGGCGGCTGTTGCAGGCCGGCCGTGATGTCACGTTCCTGGTGCGGCCCGGCCGCGCGGCGGAACTCGCGCGCGACGGGCTGGTGATCAGAAGCCCGCACGGCGATGCGACAATCCCCAATCCGCCCGCCGTGCAGGCTGCGGCGTTGACGCCCGACTACGATCTGGTGGTGCTGAGCTGCAAGGCGTTCGACCTCGACGACGCGATTGCGTCGTTCCGGCCGGGCGTCGGGCCCCGCACCACGATCCTGCCGCTGCTCAACGGCATGAAGCATCTCGAGGTGCTCGACGCCGCCTTCGGCCGCGACCGGGTGCTCGGCGGTCAGTGCGTCATCGCGGCGACCCTCAATGCGCAGCGCCACGTCGTCCAGCTCGCGCCGATGAGCGCGATCACGTTCGGCGAGCGCGACGGCACGATGTCGGAGCGGGTCGCTCAAATTTCCGCGGCGCTCGGCGGCTGCGATTTCGACGTCAACGCCTCGCCGGTGATTGCGCAGGAAATGTGGGAGAAATGGGTCTTTCTTGCGACCCTCGCAGGGTCGACCTCGCTGATGCGGGGGGCGGTCGGCGACATTCTGGCTGCGCCCGGCGGTGCCGATTTCATGATGGGTGTGTTCGACGAGATCGCCGCGATCGCGGCAATGGCGGGTCACCCGCCACGCCAGGCTGCCGTCGAACGCACCCGGTCCATGATGCTCTCGGATGGCTCGAAGCTGACCGCTTCGATGTTCCGAGACATCCAGGCGGGCGCCAGGATCGAGGCCGATCATGTCATCGGTGATCTGATCGCGAGGGGCGATGCCGGCAACGTCCCGATTCCCAAGCTGCGGGTCGTCTACACCCACCTCAAAACCTACGAACGGCAGCGCGAAATCACGTCCCTTTGAGGGCCTGCAGCCTTGGGTTGCGCGATTGAAAGGCATTAGCTGATTGCTGCCTCATTCTTTCGTCTAGCGCACCGCAGCGTCGATCGGGACCTCCCCGTAAGTAGCCCAGGAGGGGTGCGACAAGTCGCGATGGTTCTTGCAATTTCGAGGCATTTCATCGAAAAGCAGAAGGTGTCGATCGCACCGCACAAAACGCACATCGCAGTGGCGCAAATTTGGGCATTTTGATTTCGATCAAATGTGCGGACCCAAAACCGGGGATGGTGCAGCCACCTGCCCGCCGAAGAAAAGATTGATCAGATGAATCAAGCCCTGAATTCGAAGCGGATCACCCTTGGCGAGGGTGGTCTCACGATCGTGTTCGCATTGACCACGATCCTGTCCATCTACGCGGCGATCTACGCCCACGATGCTCCCTTCGCATTTCACTCCGCGCTCGCGGCCGCGTTCAGCGCTTGGGCGGTGTTCGCGATTATCGTCCGGCACCGCAGCCGTTCGGGGCTGCCGCCGCAGGAGATCAACGGTGCTCCGAATTACAATTTGGGGCCGATCAAATTCATGTCCTTCATGGCCATGTTTTGGGGCATCGCCGGCTTCAGCGCCGGCCTCTATATCGCCCTGGAACTGGCTTATCCCGGCCTCAATATCGCCCAATGGGTGAACTTCGGTCGTCTGCGGCCGCTGCACACCTCCGCGGTGATCTTCGCTTTCGGCGGCAACGTGCTGCTGGCGACGTCGTTCTACGTCGTTCAGAAGACGACGCGGGCGCGCCTGGCCGGTGACCTCGCCCCCTGGTTCGTGGCGATCGGCTACAACTTCTTCATCGTGATCGCCGGCACGGGCTACCTGCTCGGTGTCACCCAGTCGAAGGAATACGCCGAGCCGGAATGGTACGCCGATCTGTGGCTGACCATCGTCTGGGTCACCTATCTGCTGGTGTTCCTGGCGACCCTGATGAAGCGCAAAGAGCCGCACATCTACGTCGCCAACTGGTTCTATCTCGCCTTCATCATCACCATTGCGGTGCTGCATCTCGGCAACAACCCGACGCTGCCGGTCAGCTTCCTCGGCTCCAAGTCCTACATCGCCTGGTCGGGCGTTCAGGATGCGATGTTCCAGTGGTGGTACGGCCACAATGCGGTCGGCTTCTTCCTCACCGCCGGCTTCCTCGGCATCATGTACTACTTCATCCCGAAGCGGGCGGAGCGGCCGGTCTATTCCTATCGGCTGTCGATCATCCACTTCTGGGCGCTGATCTTCCTGTACATCTGGGCCGGCCCGCACCATCTGCACTACACGGCGTTGCCGGACTGGACGCAGACCCTCGGCATGACGTTCTCAATCATGCTCTGGATGCCGTCCTGGGGTGGCATGATCAACGGCCTGATGACGCTGTCGGGCGCGTGGGACAAGCTCCGCACCGATCCGGTGCTGCGCATGATGGTGGTGTCGGTCGCCTTCTACGGCATGTCGACCTTCGAAGGTCCGATGATGGCCATCAAGGCGGTCAACTCGCTCAGCCACTACACCGACTGGACCATCGGCCACGTTCACTCCGGTGCGCTCGGCTGGGTCGGCTTCGTCTCCTTCGGCGCGCTGTACTGCCTGGTGCCGTGGGTGTGGGGTCGTAAGCAGCTCTACAGCATCCGCCTGGTCAACTGGCACTTCTGGATCGCGACCCTCGGCATCGTTCTCTACATCTCGGCGATGTGGGTGTCGGGCATCCTTCAGGGTCTGATGTGGCGCGCCTACACCTCGCTCGGCTTCCTCGAATACTCGTTCATCGAGAGCGTCGAGGCCATGCACCCCTTCTATGTCATTCGTGCCGCCGGCGGTGGGTTGTTCCTGATCGGCGCGCTGATCATGGCCTACAATCTCTGGATGACGGTTCGCGTCGGCGAACGGTCCGAGGCGCAGCCTCAAGCTGCCCTGCAGCCCGCCGAGTAAGGAGAGCAACAAATGTCAATCTGGGCTCGGCACAAAATCTTCGAGACCAACTCCGTCGTCCTGATCGTCGGCATTCTGATCGTCGTCGCGATCGGTGGCCTGGTCGAGATCACGCCGCTGTTCTACCTGAAGAGCACGATCGAAAAGGTGGATGGGATGCGTCCCTACACCCCGCTCGAGCTCGCGGGCCGCAACGTCTACATCCGCGAAGGCTGCTACCTCTGCCACTCGCAGATGATCCGTCCGCTGCGTGACGAAATCGAGCGCTATGGTCACTACTCTCTGGCCGCGGAGTCGATGTACGACCATCCGTTCCAGTGGGGATCCAAGCGCACCGGTCCGGATCTCGCGCGGGTCGGCGGCAAGTACTCCGACGACTGGCACGTCGCGCATCTGAAGAACCCGCGTTCGATCGTGCCGCAGTCGGTGATGCCGAACTACGCCTTCCTTGCCAACAACAAGGTCGATCTCGCCAGCCTGTCCGCCCATCTCAAGACCAACCGCACTCTCGGCGTTCCCTACACCGACGAGGACATCGCCAAGGCGGCCGCGGACGCCAAGGCGCAGGTCGATCCGGACGGTGCCGACTCGGCCGATCTGTTGAAGCGTTACCCCAAGGCGGTGGTGCGCAACTTCGACGGCCAGGGCGGCGACCCGACCGAGCTCGATGCGCTGGTCTCGTACCTGCAAATGCTCGGCACGCTGGTCGACTTCAAGCTGTACGACGAAAAAGCCAATCTTCGCTGAGGCGGCGACATGAAAGCGATCATCTACTTCGACAACATCGCGTCCAGTCTGGTCACGACATGGTGGACGCCGCTGTTCATGGCCATCTTCGTCGCCATCGTGGCGTATGCGCTCTGGCCGAAGAACAAGAAGGCGTTCGACGAAGCCGCCCAGATGCCGCTGCGAGAGGACTGAGACGACCATGGCTGACCACTCACATCACGCCGAAATCGACAAGGTTACCGGCACCGCCACCACCGGCCACGAATGGGACGGCATCAAGGAACTGAACACGCCGCTGCCGCGGTGGTGGATCTGGACCTTCTACGCCACGATCATCTGGTCGATCGGCTACTTCATCGTGTATCCGGCCTGGCCGCTGATGAACGGCTACACCCACGGCCTGTTCGGCTACTCGTCGCGTGCCGAACTCGATGTCGATCTCGCCAAGCTCAATCAGGTGCGAGGCGAGAAGATGCAGGCGCTCGCGAGCGCCTCGCTCGAGGAGATCGAGAAGAATCCGGCGCTGCTGGCTCTGGCTCGCGCCAAGGGCAAAGTGGTGTTCGGCGACAACTGCGCGCCGTGCCACGGCTCCGGCGCCGCCGGCGGCAAGGGCTTCCCGAACCTGAACGACGACGATTGGCTGTGGGGCGGTAGCCTCGAGCAGATCGAAAAGACCATCAAGTACGGTGCCCGCTCCGGCAACGACGACGGCCACATGGGCAACATGCTGGCCTTCGGCAAGGACGGCGTGCTGAACAAGGAGCAGATCGTCGAAGTCGCCAACTACGTTCGTTCGCTGTCGGGCCTGTCGACCAGGCCGGGCGTCGATTTGGCCGCGGGCAAGCAGGTTTTTGCGGAGAACTGCGTCGCCTGCCACGGTGAGGATGCCAAGGGTAATCCCGAGCTTGGTGCGCCGAACCTGACCGATAAGATCTGGCTGTACGGTGGTGACGAAGCCACCATCATCGAGACGATCACCAACGGCCGCGGTGGCGTGATGCCGGCGTGGATCGGCCGTCTCGATCCGACCACCATCAAGGCGATGGCGGTCTACGTCCACTCGCTCGGCGGCGGCAAATAGCCGCCGCTTGCGGGCGCGCAGGATCCGCGTGTTGGGGGACACGCGAGGTTGTGATCTGCGCGCCCGGAATTGACCTTGCGCTCGACGTTAGAAGGGAAAAGAACCCCCGCCATGAACAAGCCCCTGCGTGCGACCGATTTGCAGCCGGACGACGACGGTCCTCTGTACCTCGCTCAGAAGAAAATCTTCCCGCAAAGCGTCTCCGGTCCGTTCCGGCGCATCAAGTGGATCCTGATGGCGGTGTGCCTCGGGATCTATTACTTTTTGCCGTTCGTTCGCTGGAACCGCGGTCTCGGCGCGCCCGATCAGGCGGTGTTGCTCGATCTCGCCAACAACCGCTTCTATTTCTTCTCGATCGAGTTGTGGCCGCAGGAAATCTATTATTTCACCGGTCTTTTGATCGTCGCCGCGGTCGTGCTGTTCCTGATGAACGCGCTCGGTGGCCGGGTGTGGTGCGGCTACCTTTGCCCGCAGACGGTCTGGACCGACCTGTTCTACGCGGTCGAGCGGTTCGTCGAGGGCGATCGTCGCGAGCGGATGCGCAAGGCCGGCCAGGGCTTCAAGATGCAGCGAGCCGCGGAGCTGGCGCTCAAGCACTCGATCTGGCTGATGATCGCGTGGTGGACCGGCGGCGCATGGGTGCTGTACTTCGCCGACGCGCCGACCCTGATCAAGGAGCTGGTCACGTTCGACGCCCCGATGGTGGCGTACATCTGGATCGGTATTCTCACCTTCACCACCTATACGCTGGCCGGCTTCATGCGCGAGCAGGTCTGCGTCTACATGTGCCCGTGGCCGCGGATCCAGGCGGCGCTGACCGACGAGTGGGCGCTCAACGTCACCTATAAGTACGACCGCGGCGAACAGCGTTCGTCTCTCAAGAAAGCGGCGCAGCTCCGTGCCATCGGCGAGCCGGTCGGCGATTGCGTCGACTGCAACCAGTGCGTCGCGGTGTGCCCGACCGGCATCGACATCCGCAACGGGCCGCAGCTCGACTGCATCCAGTGCGGTCTGTGCATCGATGCCTGCGACAACGTGATGAAGAAGGTCGGTCGGCCGACCCGGCTGATCGGCTACGACAACGACATCAACATCCATCGCCGGATGGAAGGGAAGCCGGAGATCTTCAAGCCGATCCGGGCCCGAACGGTGATCTACACGCTGATCATCGTCGCGATCGGCGGCGCGATGATCTACAAGCTGGCGAACCGGACCTTGCTGGACATCAACGTGCTGCACGACCGCAATCCGGTCGCGGTACGATTGTCCGATGGCTCGATCCGGAACGGCTACACCATCCGCTTCCTCAACAAGCGCGGATTCGACCGGGTCGTCGCCGTCGACGTCGACGGTCCGCCCAACGCGGTGATCCATGTGGTCGGTGCGGATTCGATCACGCCGGATCGGCCGATGATCATTCTGGGTCGCGATACCACCACTGAATTGCGAGTCCTGGTCGACTCCAATTCCAGCGACGACGTGCCGAACTCGGTGCCGGTGACGTTCCATGTCACCGATATCGGTCTCGGCGAGGTCGCCTCCACCAAGGACGTCTTCGTCACGCCCTGATCCGAACCGGAGCCTGAATCATGAGCCGTTCGAAATCATCGCCGCGTCCGCTCACCGGCAAAGTCGTCCTGGCGATCCTGGTGGCGTTCTTCGGCATCGTGTTCGGAGTCAACGGGCTGATGATGACGCTGGCGATCAAGACCTTGCCGGGCACCGAGGTCGACAGCGCGTATGCGGCCAGTCTCGCTTACGAGCGGGAGATTGCCGCGGCGCGCGATCAGGACCAGCGTGGTTGGAAGGTCGACGCCAAAGTCGAGCGCAAGCCCGACGGTGCCGCAGTGTTGCAGGTCGAAGCCCGCGACAAAGCCGGCCTGCCGATCGAAGGCCTGAACTTCTTCGGTCGGCTCGAACGTCCTTCGGACAAGCAATTCGATCGCGAAGTGACGCTGGCGGAAATTAGCACCGGCGTCTACCGCGGCGGTGCCGATGGGGTGCTGCCCGGCCGCTGGGACCTTGTCCTGGAAGGCGACAAGGGTGGGGTTCGCCTGTTCCTGTCCAGGAACAAGCTGATGTTGAACTGAACGCCGAGCCGGCGGGCGTGACGAGGATCGCCGAATGCTGCAGACGCGGGACTTCTCACACTACGTCAAAGACGTCGACGGCCGGATTGCTCATCTCGACCTCGCCGTCGAAGGCGTCCACTGTGCGAGCTGCATGGCCAAGATCGAGCGCGGCCTGCAGTCGATTCCGGATGTGACGCTGGCGCGCGTCAATCTGACCGATCGCCGGCTCGCGGTGGAGTGGACCAAGGACAGCACGCTGGAGCCCGGCCAGTTCATCGATCGGCTCGCCGAGCTCGGCTACAAGGCCTACCCATACGAGCCGGTGCGGGCCGAAGTCGAAGAGGCCGAGCGCAGCAAGTATCTGCTGCGCTGCCTCGGCGTCGCCGCCTTCGCCACCATGAACGTGATGATGCTGTCGGTGCCGGTGTGGTACGGCGGCGATCTCAGCCCCGAGGCGCGCGACTTCTTCCATTGGCTCTCGGCGCTGGTGGCGCTGCCGTGCGCGGCCTATGCGGGGCAGCCATTCTTCCAGTCGGCCTTTCGTGCGCTGAAGGCCAAGAGCGTCAACATGGACGTGCCGATCACGATCGGCATCACGCTCGCGCTCGGCATGTCGCTGGTCGAGACCATCAATCACGCCGAGCACGCGTACTTCGACGCCGCCGTGATGCTGATCGCGTTTCTGCTGGCGGGGCGCTTCCTCGACCAGAAAATGCGGCAGAAGACCCGCGCCGTCGCCGGTAACCTCGCCGCTCTGAAGGCGGAGACCGCGACCAAGTTCGTCGGCCCCGACGAGATCGCCGAGGTGCCGATCGCCGCCGTGCGATCCGGCGACATCGTGTTGCTGCGGCCGGGCGAACGCTGCGCGGTGGACGGCACCGTGGTCGATGGGCGGTCCGAAATCGACCAGAGCCTGATCACCGGTGAAACGCTGCATGTGCCGGCCGAACGCGGCACGCAGGTCTACGCCGGCACTCTCAATATCTCCGGGACGCTGCGGGTGCGGGTGGCTGCGGCCGCGGAAGGCACGCTGTTGTCCGAGATCACGCGCCTGCTCGATCATGCGCTGCAGGCGCGCTCGCGCTATGTACAGCTCGCCGATCGCGCCTCGCGCCTGTATGCGCCGGTCGTCCATGCCGCCGCGCTGCTGACCATCGTCGGTTGGGTGCTGGCCGGCGCCAGCTGGCACGATGCCATCGTGATCGGCATCGCGGTGCTGATCATCACCTGTCCTTGTGCGCTCGGCCTGGCGATCCCGGCCGTGCAGACGGTCGCCTCCGGTGCGATGTTCCGGGCCGGCGTTCTGCTCAACGCCGGAGACGCGATCGAGCGGGCCGCGTCCGTCGACACCATCGTGTTCGACAAGACCGGGACGCTGACGCTTCCCGAACTCGACGTCGTCAACGCCGGCAGCGTGCCGCCCGGTGTGTTCGAACTCGCCGGCAGGCTCGCGCTCGCCAGCCATCATCCGGTGGCCGCGGCCGTGGCGCGTTCGGCGCAGGCCAAGTCGCCGCTTGCGGGTGTGGTCGAAGAACCCGGACGCGGCGTTCGCGTCGACTTCGGCGGCGAAGAGCTGCGCCTCGGCAGTCCAGCCTTCTGCGGCGCCGATGCCGAAGCCAATCAGATCCTCAGCGAAGATCCCGAAGTCTCGGTGGTTGCGTTCAGCCGCGGCGAGCAGCGGGTCGTGTTTGCGGTGCGGCAGTTGCTGCGGCCGGATGCGGCCAAGACGATCGACGCGCTCCGCAACCGCGGCATCGCGGTGGAGTTGTTGTCCGGGGACCGTGAGCCGGCGGTGCGCCATGCCGCCGACGTGCTCGGCGTCGGTGCGTGGCGTGCGGGCGTCACGCCTTCGGAAAAGATCGCGCACATCGAGGCGCTCAAGAGGCAGGGCCGCATTGTGATGATGGTCGGTGACGGCATGAACGACGCGCCCTCGCTCGCGGCCGCGCACGTCTCGATGTCGCCGATCAGCGCCACGCATCTCAGCCAGGCCACCGCCGATCTCGTGTTTCTCGGCAAGGAACTCGCTCCGGTGCTGGCTGCCGTGGATTATTCGCGGAAGGCGATGACCGTGATGCGCGAGAACCTTGGGTTGGCCGTCGGCTACAACATGCTGGCGGTGCCGATCGCGATCGCCGGCTATGCCACGCCGCTGATCGCGGCGCTTGCAATGTCCGGCTCGTCGCTCCTGGTGATGCTGAACGCGATGCGGGCGCGCCGCGTCCGCCGGGGAGGCGCACGATGGAAGTGATGGTCATTCTGGTGCCGTTGGCACTCGGCCTCGGCCTGGTCGGGCTGATTGCGTTTCTTTGGTCGCTGAAGAGCGGCCAATATGAAGATCTCGACGGAGCCGCCTGGCGAGCCATCGCCGACGACGATCCGCCCTTGCCACCGCCGGCCGAGGCGCCGGCAGACAAGCGAGGCTGACATGGCGATGCTCACTTACGACGACCGGCCGCGCATCGCGGCTGCGTTCGAGGCGCCGGCGAAGCCCGCGGCGCCTGCCACCGAGGCGCCCCCCGCGACCGTCGAGGCAGGGGCGCCGATCGAGCCCGATGACGACGTCCAGGAGCGCTGGCTGCAAGCCCAGCCCTGGCCGCGCCGCTGGTTCGCGCGGTTCTATCGGGCGCTCCGCAAGCTTCAGCCGGCGTTTCCGCCGATGTCCTGCTGCTGATCCGCCGGTTCCCCTCGGCTCGGCAGATCGAAGTAAGATCAAAGATTTAAGCGCGCTTCATCTGCCTGATACAGTGCGCGGCTATCAGGCCGGCGTGCCGCTCGACCGAGCGAGTCGCCGACCAGAGAAGTGCCGCCATGTCCCATGCCTTCATCATCGAAGTCGATTCACGCGCCGCAGGCATCGTGGTGCGCGACGGCCGCAGCTTCCGCTTCCATTCCGCGTGCGACGACTTTTCCGGGCTCGAAGGCCAAGGCTTCCGCTCGCCCGGCGACGCCCAGAAGGCCGCAACGCGCCATCTCGAGAGCTGCAGCAGCGGTCGCAGCCCCAAACTGCGCGTGGCCTGACGGTCTGCCGTCATCCGGTGTGCTGCTGCGGATCGGTCGAGGTCTGTCTTGCGAGCACTCGGGTGGCGCGGAACTTCGGCTTGCGGGAAATTTCATTCCAAGTATGATGCCGTGAAACGTCATTCTTGGAAGAAAGTTCTCTGACATGGCCGATATCGAGAGCGCCTCCGCCGAGCCCAGCCGGCGGCTCGACGCCATCGACCGAAAAATTCTAGCCGTTCTGCAACAGGATGCTTCGTTGTCGGTCGCCGAGATCGGGGACCGGGTCGGATTGTCCTCGACGCCGTGCTGGAAGCGCATTCAACGCTTGGAAGCCGACGGGGTCATCACCAAGCGGGTGGCGCTGGTCGATCAGGACAAGATCGGGCTGGGGTTGTCGGTGTTCGTCTCGATCGAGAGCGGCGACCATTCCGATGCCTGGCTGCAGACCTTTGCCGATGCGGTCAGCGCGATGCCGGAAGTGATCGAATTCTATCGGATGGCCGGCGACGTCGACTACATGCTGCGGGTCGTCGTTGCCGACATGCGCGCCTATGACCATTTCTACAAGAAGCTGATCGGCACCGTGCCGCTGAAGAACGTCACCTCGCGCTTTGCGATGGAGAAGATCAAGTCGGTGACGGCACTGCCGGTGCCGGCAATGCCTGTACCCTAATTGATTGATTTGTTCGCTCGTCCGGTAGCAGGTTTTCCGAATCCCGAGACGGTTGCGGCGCCTTGGTCGGCTTCCGCCTGATGCCTGGCTAAGAGGCCTATCGCGGCCTTGGCCGGTGTGGCGAGATCGTCAGCCGGGGCGGATTGTGCTGGCCGGGCTGTGGTCGGCTTCGGGACAGGGACACCCTCAAGACCCTGACGGCGTCAAGTTAGTTGGACAGACGGGCGGAGCAGGCCGCGGGAACGCCGATCGCCTGGAGTTGTTCCTGTGCCCGTCCACGGGATTTTCGCCTTCCGTCCTCTAGGCAGCGACTTGCAGTTCTCCTACAAATCGCAAAACGATTTGTGCAGTGATGACCGACGGCATTACCAAGGCCCCCACGGGTATTGAAGGCTTCGACGATCTTACCCTCGGTGGCTTGCCTTCCGGGCGTCCGAGTTTGGTCTGCGGTTCGGCGGGCTGCGGCAAGACGTTGTTCGCATCGACCTTCCTGATCAACGGCGCGCGGCTCTACGGCGAGCCCGGCGTGTTCGTGACATTCGAAGAGCGTCCGGTCGATATCGTCGACAACGTCGCTTCGCTCGGCTTCGATCTGCAGGGGCTGATCGATCAGGAGCGGATTCTGATCGAGCACATTGCGATCGACCCGACCGAGGTTGCCGAAGTCGGCGATTACGATCTGGAAGCGCTGTTCCTGCGGCTGGAGTTCGCCGTCGATCAGATCGGCGCCAAGCGCATCGTGCTCGACACCATCGAGAGCCTTTTCTCGGCGTTTCAGAACCCCGCCGTGCTGCGCGCCGAGATCCGGCGGCTGTTCGACTGGCTGAAGCAGAAGGGGCTGACGGCGGTTATCACCGGCGAGCGCGGCGACGGCACGCTGACCCGGCAGGGGCTTGAGGAATACGTCTCGGATTGCGTGATCCTGCTCGATCACCGGGTTGATAGTCAGATCTCGACCCGCCGGCTCCGGATTGTCAAGTATCGTGGTACCGCGCATGGTACCAACGAGTATCCGTTTCTGATCGACGAAGACGGCTTCAGCGTGCTGCCGGTGTCGTCGCTCGGGCTTGCTCACAAGGTCTCTGAGGACCGGATTTCGACAGGCGTCGCCGACCTCGACGCGATGATGTCCGGCGGCGGGTTCTTTCGCGGCACCAGCGTACTGATCAGCGGTGTTGCCGGTTCGGGCAAAAGCTCGCTGGCCTGCATGATGGTCGACGCCGCCTGCCGGCGAGGCGACAAGGCCCTGTACCTGTCGTTCGAGGAATCCGAGGCGCAGACCGTCCGCAACATGAGATCGGTCGGCACCGACCTCGAGGGTTGGTTGCGCAGCGACCGGCTCCGCTACATCGCGGCGCGGCCGACCTTCTACAGCCTGGAAATGCACCTGGCGGTGATGCTGCGCGAGGTCGCACGCTTCAAGCCTGACCTCGTGGTGCTCGATCCGATCTCTGCGTTCACCGAAAGCGGACAGATCGGCGAAGTGCAGTCGATGCTACTGCGCATGGTCGATTATCTGAAATCCAACGGCATCACCGGGGTGTTCACGCACCTGACCCATGGGGCGCGAACCGAGACCGAAGCCGGCCTGTCGTCGCTGATGGATGCCTGGATTCTGCTACTCAATCGCGAAGCGCATGGCGAGTTCAATCGCGAGCTCTACCTGCTGAAGGCGCGCGGTATCGCGCATTCCAACCAGGTCCGCGAATTCGTGATGTCGAACGACGGTATCCATCTGTTGCCGCCGTATCTCGGCGACGGCGGCGCGGTGACCGGATCGGCGCGCCGGGCCGAAGAGGCCAAAGCGCGCCGCGCCGAGAACGAGCGCCACACCGAGTTGGCGCGGCTGCAGGACCAGATCGAGCAGCGCCGGAGGCGCGCGCTCGCGCAGATCGATACGTTGCAGGCCGATCTTGCGGCCGACGAAGCCGAGTTGCAGCGGCTGATGACAGTTGAAGCCAGCTATCGCGCGCAGAGTGAACGCGATGCGAACGAGATGGCGCGGAGCCGGGGCGTTGCCGGTCCGGCCGGTGGCACGGAGTAGAGGCGCGACCCATGGCTGATCCGATCAAGCTGGTGCTCTATGTCGCCGGAGAAACGCCCAAATCGCTCGCGGCGATCCGCAATCTCGAGAAGATCTGCTCCGAACATCTCGCCGGAAAGTACAAGGTCGAGGTGATCGATCTGAAGAAGTCGCCCCAGCTCGCTCGCGAGCACGGCATCGTCGCGATCCCGACCCTGGTCAAGGAGCTGCCGGTGCCGATCCGCAAGATCATCGGCGACCTCTCCGACACGCCGAAAGTGCTGGTGCATCTGGCGGTGGAGGAGTCGTCCTCGTGACGTCGGCGATCTCGGCGCTGAGCAGGGCAGAACTGGAAGCCCGGCTGGAGGAGGCCGAGGAGACATTGCGGGCGATCCGCGACGGAGAAATCGACGCCGTCGTGGTGCGTGGCGCCGACGCCGAGCAGGTGTTCACGCTCGAAGGCGGCGGCCAGTCCTATCGCACTTTCATGGAAGCGATGGACGTGGGCGCCGCAGCGTTCGATCAGGACGGCCAGTTGCTGTATGCCAATCAGGCGCTGTGCACGCTGCTCGATTGCGCGCACGGCTCGCTGACTGCGCCGGCGCTGATCGACTTGCTCGATCCGGTCAACCAGGCGGCGTTCCGAGGCCTGCTGGCGCAAGCGCAGCAGCAGCGGCAGTCGGCCGAGATCCATCTGCGGGTCGGCAACGTCGAGCGCAGCATGCTGCTCACCGGGACGCCGCTGGAGTTCGGCATCGTTCAGGGCGCCGCCGTCACCTTCACCGATATCAGCGAGCGCGAGCAGGCCGCAGCGGCTCGCGAGTCCGAGCGGCTCGCGCGTGCCATTCTGGCTTCGGCCAACGAGGCGGTGATCGTTTGCGATCGAGCCGGCCGCGTTACCCATCTCAACGGCGCGGCGATGCGGATCTGCGCCGAGGCGCCGGTCGGCAAGACCTTCGCCGAGGCGATCGCGCTCAGTTTCCCCGAAGCCTCCGAGCTGATGAGCAGCGACGACATCGTCACGATGGCGACCGCCGGCCTTCCGGTGCAGGGGCTGGAGGCCGCGGTGCGCACGCCGTCGGCCGCGATCACCGACGTGATGATCAGCGCGGGCCCGCTGTTGGTTTCGGGCGAGCGGACCCAGGGCTGCGTGGTGACGCTGGTCGATCTGTCGCAGCGCAAAACTGCCGAGCGGCACCAAGCGCTGCTGATGGGCGAACTCGACCATCGGGTGAAGAATACGCTGACCATGGTGATGGCGATCTGCGCTCGCACGGCCGCGCACGAGCGCACCATCGAGGAGTTTCAGAAGTCGTTCACCGGCCGGATTCAGGCGCTGGCGGCGACCCATACGCTGCTGTCGAACGCCTCGTGGCAGAACCTGCAGATCCGCGACGTGCTCGCCGCCGAACTGGCGCCGTTCGCGTCGCTGTCCAGCGGCCGCATCCTGACGGAGGGGCTCGATATCGCAGTGGAAGCCAGGACCGCGGTGTCGCTCGGTCTGGTATTTCACGAGCTCACCACCAATGCTGTGAAATACGGCGCGCTGTCGGTCCCGTCCGGCAGGATCGCGGTGCGCCAGGTCGCCGCCGACGACGAGGCGCTCACGATCGAATGGCGCGAGCACGACGGCCCGCCGGTGACCCCGCCGCAAAGCTCCGGGTTCGGTCAGACGCTGATCTCGCGCAGCCTCGGGAGCGGGGGCGCAAAACTGGAGTTCGACGCCGCCGGCGTTGTCTGCCGGATTTCGATTCCGCGGAGCTGATCGACGCGCGCCCGCTGCGCCGGAGAACGTTTGCGAGCTGCCGTGAAGGTTCGGCCGTTCAGCCGGTCACAAGCTGCTTCAGCGGCAGCCTTGCGCTTTCCTTGAGACGATCGAGCACGATCGAGGAGCGCACATGTGCGACGCTCTGGTGCGGCATCAGCACGTTGTTGACCAGATCGGACAGGCCTTTGAGATCGCGCAGGACGGCCTTGAGGACGTAGTCCGCGTCGCCGGTCAGCGAATAGGCTTCCTGCACTTCATCGATCCGGCGGATCAGCGAGCGGAATTTCTCGGCGTTGCCCGGCGAGTGCGTCGCTAGCGTGATCTGGATGAAGGCGACGACGCCGAACCCGAGCGCGTCGCCGGCCAGCTCGGCCCGATAGCCGGTGATGATGTTGTCCTGCTCCAGCCGCATCCGCCGCCGTGAGCACTGCGACGGCGACAACTGCACCCGGTCCGCCAGCTCCTGATTGGTCAGGCGGCCGTCGTCCTGCAGCGCTGTCAGGATCTTCAGGTCGAAGGCGTCGACGGACATCATGCGCAAAAGCTCTCATTCATGCACGGATCGTGCACATGCTAGCGCGAACGGCTCGCATTTGCACGCTCATTGCGCGTCGGCGGGCCGATGATGCCGCCAAAGCCAATCTCGAGGAGGAGCCGTCAATGGGACCATTTCCGCACGATGCGCAGCCGGCGACGATCACCGCTGACAATCCGATGGGCACCGACGGCTTCGAGTTCGTCGAATTCGCTCATCCCGATCCGGCGCAGCTCCACGCTCTGTTCAAGCTGATGGGCTTCGCCCTGGTGGCGAAGCATCGCCGCAAGGCGATCTCGGTCTATCGCCAGGGCGACGTCAACTATCTGGTCAACGAGCAGCCCGGCACTCACGGCACCAACTTCGTCGCTGCGCACGGTCCGTGCGCGCCGTCGATGGCGTTTCGCGTGGTCGATGCCAAACAGGCCTATGAGCGTGCGATCGCACTCGGCGCCGAACCGGCCGGCGTCACGGCGGAGCAGGCGACGCTCGACGTTCCGGCGATCAAGGGTATCGGCGGAAGCCTGCTGTATTTCGTCGATCGCTACGGCGCGAAGGGCTCTGCTTACGACGCCGAATTCGAGTGGGTCGGCGACCGTGACGCCCGTCCCGCCGGCACCGGCCTCTACTACATCGATCACCTGACCCACAACGTCCATCGCGGCCGGATGGACGTTTGGACCGGTTTCTATGCCAAGCTGTTCAACTTCCGGCAGATCCGCTTCTTCGACATCGAGGGGCGGGCGTCGGGGCTGTTCTCTCGGGCGCTGACCAGCCCAGACGGTAAGATCCGGATTCCGATCAACGAGGACGCCGGCGATTCCGGCCAGATCGAAGAGTATCTCAACCTGTATCGCGGCGAGGGCATTCAGCACATCGCCTGCGGCTGCCGCGACATCTATCGCACCGTCGAAGGCTTGCGGGCGAGCGGCCTGCCGTTCATGCCGTCGCCGCCGGAGACGTACTTCGAGCGTGTCGACGCGCGGTTGCCGAAGCACGGCGAAGACGTCGCCCGGCTGACGAGGAACGGTATCCTGATCGACGGCGAAGGCGTCGTCGATGGCGGCCAGACCAAGGTGCTGCTGCAGATCTTCTCCGCCAATGCGATCGGCCCGATCTTCTTCGAATTCATCCAGCGCAAGGGCGACGACGGATTCGGCGAAGGCAACTTCAAGGCGCTGTTCGAATCGATCGAAGAAGACCAGATCCGTCGCGGCGTCCTGAAGGCAGGGCAGGCCGCGTAGCGAGGCTGCTACACGTCCACTGTGGCGTTCAGCGAATTCTCCTGGATGAACTCGCGGCGCGGTTCGACGACATCGCCCATCAGCTTGGTGAAGATGTCGTCGGCCTCGTCGACCTCGCGCACCTTCACCTGCAGCAGCGAGCGGGCGTTGGTGTCGAGCGTGGTCTCCCAGAGCTGGTTCGGGTTCATCTCGCCGAGGCCTTTGTAGCGCTGCAGCGCCACACCCTTGCGGCCGGCGTCGGTCACCGCCTCGAACAGGCTGATCGGGCCGTGGATCGCGGTTTCGGCCTCCTTCCGTCGCAGCACGCCGGGACGCGGATACACTTCCTGGAGGACGGCCGCGTACTCGTCGAGCTTGCGGGCGTCCGCAGAGCCGAGCAGCGCGTCGTCGATCGCCGCGACCTCCTTGACGCCGCGCACGGTGCGCTCGAACCGGAAGCCCTCGCCTTCCGTGAAGTGCCCGACCCAGCCACGTTCGACTTCATCGGCCAGCGCGTCGAGCCGACGCGCGATATACGCGGCGGCCTCGTTCGCGGTCGCGATGTCGGTGGTGATGCGCGGACTGAGCACGCCGGCGATCGCCGCTTGTTCGACCACGGAACGATTGTAGCGGCTGTGCAGATTGTGCAGCGTCGAGCGGATCGCGCGCGCATCCTCGACCAGCGCCAGCAGGTCGCGTCCGCCGCGCACTTCGCCGTTGGCGAGCTTGAAGGCGCAATCGTCGAGCCCGGTCGCGATCAGATAATCTTCGAGCGCGCGCTCGTCCTTCAGATATTGCTCGGACTTGCCGCGCGTCACTTTGTAGAGCGGCGGCTGCGCGATGTAGAGATAGCCGCCCTCGATCAGCGCCGGCATCTGCCGGAAGAAGAACGTCAGCAGCAGCGTTCGGATGTGCGCGCCGTCGACGTCGGCGTCGGTCATCAGGATGATCTTGTGGTAGCGCAGCTTGGACAGGTCGAAATCGTCGCGGCCGATGCCGGTGCCGAGCGCGGTGATCAGCGTGCCGATCTGTTCGGACGAGAGCATCTTGTCGAAGCGGGCGCGCTCGACGTTCAGGATCTTGCCGCGCAGCGGCAGCACCGCCTGGAATTCGCGGTTGCGGCCCTGCTTGGCGGAGCCGCCGGCCGAGTCACCCTCGACGATGAACAGTTCGGATTTCGACGGGTCGCGTTCCTGACAGTCGGCGAGCTTGCCGGGCAGCGAGGCGATGTCGAGCGCGCCCTTGCGCCGAGTCAGCTCGCGCGCCTTGCGCGCGGCTTCACGCGCGGCGGCGGCCTCGATCACCTTGCCGACGATGGTCTTGGCCTCGGCCGGATGTTCCTCGAACCAGGCGGCGAGCGCTTCGTTGAGCACGTTCTCGACCACCGGCCGCACTTCCGAGGACACCAGCTTGTCTTTGGTCTGCGACGAGAATTTCGGGTCCGGCACTTTCACCGACAGCACCGCGGTGAGGCCTTCGCGACAATCGTCGCCGGTCAGCGCCACCTTTTCCTTCTTGGCGTTGTTGTCGGCGTAGCCGGTGAGCTGGCGCGTCAGCGCGGCACGGAAGCCGGCCAGATGCGTGCCGCCGTCGCGCTGCGGGATGTTGTTGGTGAAGCAAAGCACGTTCTCGTGGTACGTATCGTTCCACCACAGCGCGGCTTCGACGGTGATGCCGTTGAGGTCGGCGCCGACCACGATCGGCACCGGCACGATCGGCTTCTTGTTGCGGTCGAGATACTTCACGAACTCGGTGACGCCGCCGTCGTAGCGCATCTCTTCGCGCTTCTCGACCGCGTGGCGCAGGTCGGACAGCAGGATATTGACGCCTGAATTGAGGAAGGCGAGCTCGCGCAGCCGGTGCTCCAGCGTCGCGAAGTCGTATTCGACATTGGTGAAGGTCTCTGCCGACGCGTAGAACGTCACTTCGGTGCCGCGGCGCCCATTGGCTTCGCCGACCACGCTGAGCGGCGCTACCGCGTCGCCATGGGCGAATTCGATGTAGTGCTCCTTGCCGTCGCGCCAGACGCGCAGGATCAGCTTGCTCGACAGCGCGTTGACCACCGAGACGCCGACACCGTGCAGACCGCCGGAGACCTTGTAGGAGTTCTGGTCGAATTTTCCGCCGGCGTGAAGCTGGGTCATGATGACCTCGGCCGCCGAGATGCCTTCGCCCTTGTGGATGCCGACGGGGATGCCGCGGCCGTCGTCTCGCACCGTCACCGAGCCGTCGGCGTTGAGGACGACTTCGACCGCGGTGGCGTGGCCCGCCAGCGCTTCGTCGATGGCGTTGTCGACGACTTCGTACACCATGTGGTGCAGGCCGGAACCGTCGTCGGTATCGCCGATATACATGCCCGGCCGCTTGCGGACGGCATCGAGGCCCTTCAGCACCCGGATCGATTCCGCGCCGTATTCGGCCGGCACGGGATGCACGGATTCGGCAGAGGCCTGCCGGGCAGGTTCAGTCATGCAAGGACCTTCAGGATTGCGATCGAATCGGCATGCGCCATTGGCAGCGAAGCGTTCTTTTGTGCCATGAAAGGAGGCTGGTCACCAGCGCAAAGTCTCGGCATCCAAGCACTTGAAGAAATGGGGATTTTTGGCGCCGTTGCAAGGCCCCTGAAGGCCGATTCGAGGCCGGCTGCGAAGGCCGGCACAAGCGTCCTCGTTGAACCTTTCAGGAGCTCACTGGCGAGGCGTGATTCGTCCGTTCTCGACCGCGAAAATCGCCGACGCCGCGCCGATCTCGGCGAATGCCAGAGGGTCGGCTCCGGTCATCCAGACCTGTGCGCCGAGCCTTTCGAGCTCGGCGAACAAGGCCGCGCGGCGCCCGGGATCGAGATGCGCCACCACTTCGTCGAGCAGCAATAGGGGCGTGATCGAGGTGGTTTCGGCGACGAGCTGGGCGTGCGCCAGCACAAGGCCGATCAGGAGCGCCTTCTGTTCGCCGGTCGAGGCATCACGCGCCGGCATCGCTTTGGGCGCGTAGATCACCTCGAGATCGGTGAGATGCGGGCCGTCGAGAGTGCGGCCGGCGGCTGCGTCGCGGCTGCGGTTGTCGCGCAGGATGGCGCGGTAGCGGTCTTCCACCGCAGTGGCCGGCTCGGTCGCGAGCGCGTTTTCCATCCAGCCGTGCAGCATGATCTTCGCCGACGGAAACGCCGAAATGGCGCCGCGGGCATCGAGCATCGCGGCGAGCTTGGTGGCGGTCTGGCCACGCTGCGCCGCGACGGCAATTGCGAGTTCCGCAGTTTCCCGTTCGATCGCATCGAGCCAATGCGAGTCGGCGTTGCGGACGTCTTCCAGGAGGCGATTGCGCGAGCGCAGGCTGCGGTCGAGGGCAGAGACGCGGGCCGAATGCCCGCTGTCGATCGCCAGCACCAGGCGGTCGAAAAACCGCCGCCGCTCCGAGGCTGCGCCCATGAATAGCCCGTCCATCGCCGGTGTCAGCCACACCATGCGCAGATGGTCGCCGAAAGCCGCCGCGGAGCCGACCGGTTCACGGTCGATGCGGCAGCGCCGTGTCGTCGCCGCATCGCCCCGCGGCGGCTCGATGCCGGTGCCGAGGGTGGCCAGGCCGAACGCGCCTTCGACCTCCGCCGACACCGCCCAGGAGCCGTCGCCTTCGTGGTCGGCGACCTCTTCCAGCCTTGCTCGCCGCAGGCCGCGGCCCGGCGACAGAAGCGAGATCGCCTCCAGGCAGTTGGTCTTGCCGGCGCCGTTTGGGCCGACCAGCACGACCTGATCGCGCTGCGTCGACAGCGACGCGGTCCGATAGTTCCGGAAATGCGTCAGCGTCAGGCGGGTGATGCGGGCGGGGGTCATGATGAGGGTGTCATTGCCGGGCTTGACCCGGCAATCCAGCGTCCGCGCCAGCGGACAAGATTATCGTCGAGATCCTGCGACGTCTCGCTGGCCGCAACGCTTGAGTCACACGAAGAAGATGGATTGCCGGGTCAAGCCCGGCAATGACGAATTCGGCTCCAACCGGGCGACGACGATGGTGCTATTGAAGCGGCCCGTATTACACCCGCATCGGCATCAGCACGTACAGGGCGTTTTTGGAATCGCGGTCTTGGATCAGTGTCGGCGAGCCGGGGTCGGCGAGCTTGAGCACCGCGACTTCGCCTTCGATCTGCGCAGCGATGTCGAGCAGATAACGGGAGTTGAAGCCGATATCGAGCGGGTCGGAGGCGTATTCGACCTCGAGCTCTTCGGTGGCGCTGCCGGAATCCGGATTGGTCACCGAAAGCACCAGCTTGCCGGCACTCAGCGCCAGCTTCACGGCACGGCCGCGCTCGGAGGAGATCGTCGAGACGCGATCGACCGCGGCCTCGAAGTCCTTCTTGTCGACCAGAAGTTCCTTGTCGTTGTTCTGCGGGATCACCCGGCCGTAATCGGGGAACGTGCCGTCGATCAGCTTGGAGGTCAGCACGACATTGCCGAGCGTGAAGCGGATCTTGCCGGTCGATAATTCGAGGCCGATCTCGGCCTCGGTGTCTTCGATCAACCGTTGTACTTCGCTTACGGTTTTGCGCGGCACGATCACGCCCGGCATGCCGTCGGCACCGCTCGGCAGCGTCAGGTCGAGCTGCGCCAGCCGGTGGCCGTCGGTGGCGACCGCACGCAGGGACGGAGTGGTGGCGCTCGCCGCGGTGTGCAGATAGATGCCGTTCAAATAATAGCGGGTCTCTTCGGTCGAGATCGCGAACTGGGTGCGATCGATCAGCCGCTTGACGTCCGAGGCCGGCAGCTTGAAGGCGTGGCTCATCTCGCCGGCGGCGAGATCGGGGAAATCGCTTTCCGGCAGAGTCTGCAGGGTGAAGCGCGAGCGCCCGGCCCGGATCGCCAGCACCGAACGGTCGCCGTCGCTTTCCAGCACGATCTGCGAACCGTCCGGCAGCTTGCGGACGATGTCGTAGAACATGTGCGCCGGCACCGTGGTCGATCCTGCGGTCGCGGTCTCGGCCGGCAGCGTCTCGGTGACTTCGAGGTCGAGGTCGGTGGCCTTCAGCGCGAGCTGCGCGTTCTCGGCGCGAACCAGCACGTTGCCGAGGATTGGAATAGTGTTGCGGCGCTCGACCACGCGATGGACGTGGCCCAGCGACTTGAGCAGTTGCGCGCGTTCAACCGTGACCTTCATTACAAAACCCGCCTGATCCGCGCCCGCATCGTATGATGAAGCTGCCGGCTATATTGGAAAGGCCCGGCGGCCTCGTGCGGCGCCGCGGCAAGTTGGCACCCGCAAGGTCGCCCGGACCCGCGGGGGGTCGCAGGTTGGCGTGGTTGTGCGGCGGACGCAAGAGTGGGCGACCGCCGTCACCTCAATTTCCCCGACATTCGGGCCGGAAAATCGTGCCAGCCGTAGCTGCTTGCCGTCTCGCTTATTCCTGAAGCTGGCGCTTCAGCGATTCGACCTCGTCCGACAGGCTGGTGTCCTTGGACACCAAGCCTTCGATCTTGCGGACCGCGTGCAGCACCGTGGTGTGGTCGCGTCCGCCGAAGCGGCGGCCGATCTCCGGCAGCGACCGGAGCGTCAGCGTCTTGGCCAGATACATTGCGACCTGGCGCGGCCGCACCACATTGGCGGTCCGGCGCGACGACAGCAGGTCGGAGCGGCTGACGTTGTATTGCCGCGCGACGATGCGCTGGATGTCTTCGATCTTGATCCGCTTCGGCTCCGAGGGGCGGATCAGGTCGCGCACCTCGTGCTCGGCCATTTCCAGCGTCACCGGCTGATTGTTCAGCTTGGAATGCGCGAGCAGGCGGTTGATCGCGCCTTCGAGGTCGCGGCCGTTATGGGTGATGGCGCGCGCAAGATATTCGAGCACCGGCTGCGGCACGTCGAAGCTGGCGTGATGGGCGCGAGCCGCGACCACGCGCGAGCGCAGGATGCCGAGCCGCAGGTCTTCGCCGAGCGGTGCCATTTCGACCACGAGGCCGCCGGCAAGACGCGAGCGCACCCGCTCGTCGAGGCTTTCCAGATCAGACGGCGGTCGGTCGGCGGCGACCACGACCTGCCGGCCCGCGTCGATCAGCGCGTTCAAGGTGTGACAGAATTCGGCCTGGGTGGTCTTGCCCTGCAGGAACTGCAAGTCGTCGATCACCAGCACGTCGATGCCGCGCAGCGCTTCCTTGAATGCCAGCGAGGTCTGCGTCTTCAGCGCGGCGACGAAGCCGTACATGAACTTCTCGGCAGTAAGATACAGCACCTTGCGTTCGTTGCCGGCATTGCCGGCCCAAGTCACCGCCTGCAGCAGGTGGGTTTTGCCGAGACCGACGCCGGAGTGAATGTACAGCGGGTTGAACATCACCGGATCGCCGCGGCGGCCTTCGGCCACCTGCTTGGCGGCGGCATGCGCCAGCGTATTGGAACGGCCGACGACGAAGCTCGCAAACGTCAGGCGCGGATCGAGCGGCGAGCCGCCGAGCGCGTCGTGATTGGCCGACACCGGTGCGGCGCCATTGCCACGCTCGCCAGCCGGCCGCTGTTCGTCGCGACGGTTCTCGACCGGCGCCGGGACGTCCTTGGCGGGCGTCGCACAACGCACCGGAGATCGTACGGTGAGATCGATGCGATTGACCTCCGGCATTTCAGCCTGCCAGCACGACAGTACCTTGTCGGAGTAGTGCGTCTGAATCCAACTCTTCAGGAACCGGGTCGGCACCGACAGGTGCACGCTCTCGTCTTGAACGCTTTCGAGATCCAACCGCGCGAACCAGCTCGAATAGACGTCCTCCCCGACGCTCGAGCGCAAGCGGCCCTTCACGCGTGACCAGCGTTCCTGTTCCATGTTCGACATTTCAGCAGCTTTTCAGTTCCAGAGTGACGGGCCATCGCAGCGGCGAGCCATGACGGCTCACGCCGTCGCTGCGACCAGCGAGACGATTTCGGCCAATGCTCTTCCGTTTCGGCTGAAGTAGCCGACGTCAGATCAGGGCCGACGAGAGATGGAAATAAGGATCAGCTCAGTGGAGGACTCGACGGATAGACCGGAGCATGAGCGCAGCAACGACCATTGAAAAACGAATGTCCCGCGATCGCGGAGAATTCGACCGGAAGATCGGCAGGTTCGAATGATACGTCGAATTCGGTGCTCATGAAACCTCCCCCTCTCGCCGCGCTCGCGCGCGGCCAGACGTCGCCAAAACAAGACCCGTCTCGATGCTATCCAAGACCGCGTTCGTCAGCCGCAGGATCGCCGATGTCGTCGTTCGCCCGGAAGCCACTCGCATCGCGAAGGCATCCACATGAATTCAGACACGGCTTCGCCAGCCTCATATTGCTATGAGTTGCAGTTCGACCGTCATTTGGAAAAGCCACCAACATGCATACCGCCGCCGATTTGCATGTCCGCCCTTGGTTCTCAAACCGCTCTGATCTGAAGAGCCGTGGGCGTCGCGGGTGGACTATGAAAACCACGACGGCTCCTCCGCTGCAATGGATATGATTCCGAGGGGAGGGTGAAGATTTCGCCTCGAGCGCGGATGAAACAGGCAACTAATCAATTCCGCTTCGGCAAGATTTTGAATCTGTGCACAGATTCGATGTGTGCTCGGTGCGTGACATTTCGGCCGCGTACCTAAAAGAATTTCATGAATCCTTTACCTTTGGCCGCCGGGGGAGTGCGTTTTCCAAACGGTCGTCTGTGCTTTGCCGATAAGTGGTTCGCTCGCCGCAGATTTTCGTGTGCGCTCGGACAGGGTAACCCTTGTCACAAATGACTGCGTAGTTGCACGGGGAGGCGCGCGCCGAAAGTCAAGCGAGTCGCGCAGGCGTCCGAGTTCCTGCTGTGCCGCAGCGGCTTTTTGAGCTGCACGTCAAGTCGGGTTGACGGTTGTCGGCGGAGTGTTTCGGAACGAGGCAGGTCGCAGTGGTCGCGCGCGGGATTCGGTTCAAGTTTTGAGCGAGCGCGTCGCAATTACTCGGCAACTACACCAGAGGAGGGAGAGCGCGCGTATCCGCGCGGCGCGAGCCGTCGCCGAAAAAGAAAATGCCCGGCGAAAGCCGGGCATCGAAACCATCGAAGATGATGGTGAGAATTACTTCGCCAACTTGGCGATGCTGTGCGTCAGGCGCGATACCTTCCGGCTCGCGGCGTTCTTGTGAATGATGTTGCGCTGCGCTGCGCGCATCAGTTCCGGCTCGGCGCGGGCCATCGCCTTGAGCGCGGCCTCGCGGTCGCCGCTGGCGATCGCCTGTTCGACGGTCCGGACCGACCCGCGCATCTGAGTCCGACGCGACTTGTTCACCGCGGTGCGCCGGGCGATCTTGCGGGTCGCTTTCTTGGCGGAAGACGTATTAGCCATGATCTCTCAAATCCTGCAGCGGCCTCTGCTCGAGCGGCCGGGGCTGATTGGCGAAGCCGCTCGAATGCGTCACGCCGTGTGTTCCGGATGTTGCTGAAGATGCTCCCGGAGCCGACACGGCCACAATCCGCGGCGCCGCCCAAAGAACAGCGGCGGCAGGATCGCCCCCACCGCCATCGGCCGCCTTATACTGGCAGTGCTTTCCAGCGTCAACGGGGACGCGCGGCCAAGGTGCCGGCCCGTGCCGGTAGGGAGCCCGTCCGACGCCCTGGAACTGCTCCAACCCACTGGCGAGGTTGAATTCCGGCGTTCCGCCCGGTAAGCCCGGCTCGGGGCTGAGGCAATCGGGGTGGTTGAGATGATCCGCGGCTTATTTCGGCTGATCGGCCTGCTGTTTCTGACCGGAGGGTTCATTTTCCTGGTCTACGATGGCGCGCGCTCGGTCGCCGACAATTCGGTGCAGTGGACCAAGCTCGGGGATTTCTGGAACGACATCCACCAGGCCAGCCAGCAGTCGTTTCGCGACTGGCTCGAGCAGACCGCTCCCTGGCTGTGGGACCATGTTGCCAAGTTCGTGCTGGCGCAGCCGACCTTCGCGGTGCTCGGCGTGATCGGATTGGCGCTGATGCTGCTGTTCCGCCCGCGCAAGCCGTTGATCGGCTATGCCCGCGACTGACGGGCCGGCCACGACGTAACAATCTCGCCGCCGCTGCGAAGACGCCTATATCTATCCTGAAATTGAGTTGAGAGCCGATCGCATCAGCGCCACGCTGGGGTCGGCTGTCGCCATCATGGATGCGCGGTCCGCGCGGCGCCCCGCCGTTTGCGACCGCGCCGGGAGGGTCTTCGATGTTCTTCATGCGCAAATCGACCGCGATGCCGAGTGCCGCCGACGCGTTGCCGGGTCGGCCGATGCCGATCCCGACGGCGCGCACGCATTTCGTGAGTGGCCACCGGCTGCAGCCGCCTTTCCCCGAAGGCCTGCAGCAGGCGGTGTTTGGACTCGGCTGCTTCTGGGGTGCCGAGCGCAAGTTCTGGCAGCTCGGCGAAGGCGTCTACACCACCGCGGTCGGCTACGCCGGCGGCTTCACGCCCAATCCGACCTATGAGGAGGTCTGCTCGGGTCGGACCGGCCACACCGAAGCAGTGCTGGTGGCTTTCGACCCGGCCAAGATTTCTTACGACACGTTGCTGAAGACCTTTTGGGAAAGCCACGACCCGACCCAGGGGATGCGGCAGGGCAACGACGTCGGATCGCAGTATCGCTCGGCGATCTACACTTTTGGGGACGATCAGAGCCGGGCGGCCGAAGCCTCGCGTGCCGCTTATGCAACGGCGCTGAAGTCGAAGGGCTACGGTCCGATCACCACCGAGATCGCGCCGTCAGGTCCGTTCTATTACGCCGAGGACTACCACCAGCAATATCTCGCCAAGAATCCTGGCGGCTATTGCGGACTCGGCGGCACCGGCGTGTCGTGCCCGGTCGGGGTTGGCGTCGCCGTCTGATTCCTGCGCCCGTCTGCCGCTCTGCCTGCGGCGGCAGATGGGGCGGGGATGCCGCCTCCTTGGGACAACCGTGAGGCGAGCCTCCAACCCAAACCGTTTGTTAACCCTAACGGGGCATAAACAAAGCCGTCTCGTGAGTAGGGATGGCTCCAGTGCGTGTCGTAGGCGCGTTTCAAGTATCGATGATCATCGTGGCGACTGCGCTTGCGCTCGGCGGCTGCATGCGCCGGTCGGGGCCGGTCGTCATGGTGCAGCCGCAGAACACGCTCGACACCATTGCCTATGGCGGCCGCGTTCCGCCGATGGCCACGGCCTATGCACCCAACGGTCCGGAGCCGGCGTACCGGCTCGATGCCGGCGATCGGTTGCGCGTCGTGGTCTACGGTCAGGAAGGGCTCACCAACACCTATTCGATCGACGCGGCCGGCTCGATTACCATGCCGTTGATCGGCGCAGTGCCGGCGCGTGGTCGCACGCCGGCAGGTCTCGCCGCCGAGATCACCGCGCGGTTGCGCCGCGGCTTCATCCGCGAGCCGTCGGTGGCGGTCGAAGTCGAGTCCTATCGGCCGTTCTTCATCCTCGGCGAAGTGACCGCACCCGGCCAGTATCCGTATGTGCCGCATATGAGCGTCGAAAGCGCCGTCGCGATTGCCGGCGGATTCACCCCGCGGGCTCAGCGCGATCGCGTGACGGTGACGCATCCTGAAGCCGGCGGCACGGTACGCGAAGTGGTGCCGCTCGGCACCCCGCTCAGCCCCGGTGACACCGTCTATGTCGGCGAACGCTGGTTCTGATCGGCGCTTCCGGGCAGCCGTCGACGAGGCTTACTTCAGGTGTGACGCGAAGAACGCTAGGCTGCGCTGCCAGGCGAGGTCCGAGCTCGGCTTGTCGTAGCTCGCCCGTTCGTCGCAGCCGAAGCCGTGCTGCGCGCCCGGATACACCAGGATCTCGACCTCCGGCCGCTTGGCCCGGATCGCCTCGACGTCGCTGAGCGGAATCCCGGAATCGTTCTCGCCGAAATGCAATTGTGTCGGCACCAATGGCTCGTCGTCGGCGAAGCGGACGATCGCGCCACCATAATAGCCCACCGCAGCTTTCAGGCCGTGAAGCTTGGTGGCTGCCGCATAGGCGACGCTGCCGCCGAGACAAAAGCCGATGATGCCGACCGGGCCGACCGCCCGAACCGCGTCGATCGCCGCCTGGGTGTCGCGCAGCATCGCGGGCCAATCCGGATTGGCGACGAACTTGCGCGCCACCGCGATCTCTTCGGGTGAATAGCCGCTTTGGAAGTTGCGCTCCGTCCGGTCGAAGATCGACGGCGCAATGGCCACGTAACCTTGCGCGGCGAGTCGATCGCAGACGTTGCGGATGTGATGATTGACCCCGAAGATCTCCTGAATCACCACGATTGCGGCTTTCGGCGCGCCGGTCGGATCGGCTCGATAGCCTCCGAACTCGAAATCGTCTGCGGCCTTCAGCGTGATGTCGTGTCCCACGGGCGATCCCCTGCGTTGTGATGACGATGAATTCGATCGAGACGGGGGCGGACGGGCGCTATCGCCACATCCAGTTGCGGCCCCAGTCCCCCTTCCAGCCGGCCAGCCGGCCGTGGCGGAACTGCAGATACAGCCGGTCTTTGCGGTCGAAGAACCCGGTGCCGCCCTGGGTGCGGATCACCAAATAGGTCTCGTTGCCGGGCCGGCCGCCGACATAGTTGAGCGGCATGCCGAGCGCGGCCGCCGCCTCGGTGGCATCCATGCCGAATACCAGCGGCGTCGTATTGGACAAGGTCGCGACGAACGGCGGCGCGAGGTTCGCCGCGGGCTGCTGAGCGCAGGTCGGTGCGACCGATAGCAGCAGCGCGCCAGCGGCGATCGTTGCGGCGCGTAGCGAAGGTGCGATCGCAAGCAGTGTCGCAGTCATCTGTCCTCGTTCTGTCCAATTCAAGATGGCGATCTGGCGCGCATCATACCGATGCGCCCTACGAGCGCGAGCCCTCGCATAATCACGGTTTTGACATTGTATCAAATGCGCGCCGCGATGGTCACCGCTCGTTAACAACGCCCGTTAATCTCAAGGAACCAGTTTCTCCTTAGTGTATGAACATTGCCTGCCCAAAGCATCGATCCGGTGGTCTGTATGAATGCGTTAGCCCGACAACCCGCGACCAACCCCGCGCCGCGCCGACGTTTGCTGCTGGCGTCCGATCGTCGCGATCGCAGTGTCGACATCGCGGGTATTCTGGCGAGTGTGGCGGAGGTCGAGACCGTGCCGACGGCGCAGTTGCCCGACGCGCCGGCGCGCGATCTGTCCGGTATCGTTGTCGACATCAATCTGCGCTCGGCGGACAGCGTGCAACTGGTTCGGCGCAAGCTGCTCGGCGGAGCCTATCAGCCGATGCCGCGGTTGTTCGTGCTCGCCGACGAGTTGCATCACGGTTCGATGCAGGCGTGGGCGCTCGGCGCCACCGACACCATTGCCCGTCCGTTCGATCCGCGCGACCTGTTGCAGCGGATCCGCTCGGCGTTTCCGGACCCCTCCGAAGACACCGCGACCGCGCGCGCCGAAGCACTCAGCGATGGCGTCACCGCCGCCCACAAGGTGCTGGTGAAGATGTTCGAGCGGCTGCACGGCAAGCCGCTGACGTTTCATGACGTGATGCAGGCGGAAGGCCCGATCCTGAGAGCGATCAAGCGATCGTCGCTGCGCGAGTGGCTCGCCACCGTCGGCCGCCATCACGACGAAAGCTATCGACTCTGCCTGTTCGCGACCGGCTTTGCGGTCGCATTCGCGCAATATCTCGGCATGCGCGAGGAAGATCAGCGTCGGCTGACCCGTGCAGCGCTGCTGTACGACGTTGGCAAAGCCTATGTGGACGTGTCGGCGCTGGACAATCTCGACAATCTGAAGGGCGATGCGCTGCGCGAATTTCGCGAGCATCCGCGGCTCGGCTACGAGGCGCTGGTCGCGGAAGGCAGCTTCCCGCGCGAGACCCTCGATGTCGTGCTGCACCATCACGAACTGCTGGATGGTTCCGGCTATCCGGACGGACTGCGAGGCGACCAGGTCGCCGACATCGTTCGCATCACCACCATCGTCGACATCTTCGCGTCGCTGGTCGCGCCACGCAAGAATCACGCGCCGATGTCGCCGCTGCAGGCCTTCATCGCGATGGAGAACATGGGCGGCAAGCTCGATCAACGCCTGCTACAGGCGTTCCGCCCGGTGGCGATGGGCGGCTGATACCAACTGGTGGTTCCGGGGCGTGCCAAGCACAAGCCCGGAACTCTTTTCATCAATCTCCGGATTCCGGGGTCGCGCCTCGCGGCACGCCCCGGAGTGACGTGAGGGATCGATTAGTCCGTCAGCATCTTGCGGAGTTCGGCTTTCGCCACCTTCTCCAGCGTCGATCGCGGCATGTCGTCGACCAGGCGGATTTCGCGCGGGCGCTTGAAGTCGGCGAGCGCTGCGGCGCAGGCGGCCGCAATGCGGTCGGCGAAATCCGGCGGCGCCGCGGCGACGCCGCCCTGCGGGATCACGAATACCACCGGCACTTCGTCGAGCATCGGGTGCTTCTTGGCCACCACCGCGGCCTCGCGCACGCCCGGCACGGTGATCACCACCTGTTCGATCTCGGAAGCGGCAACGTTCTCGCCGCCGACCTTCAACATGTCCTTGGCGCGGTCACCGAATCTGATGGCGCCGTGTTCGAGCAGCGTGACGCGGTCGCCGGTGATGAAGTAACCGAATTCATCGAAGCTGTCGCGGGTCGCGCTCTCGTTGTGAAGATACTCCTTGAACAGCGACAGCCCCGGCACGCCCTTGATCAGCAGATTGCCGGTGTCGCCGACCTTGGTGGGCGTGCCGTCGTCACCGACAATGCGAAGCGCGTATTCGGGCGCGGCGCGGCCGATCGTCATCGGCGCGTTGGGCTGATCGGCTTCGGCGATGATGCCGTGGGTGATGGTTTCGGTCATGCCCCACCAGCCGATCGTCTTGACCCCGAACGAGGCGAACACCGGCGGCTCGGCGACCGCGGTGCCCCACATCCGGAACTGATGCGAGGCCGGCCGCTCCTGATCGAGCAGCGCTTTCAGGCAGAACGCGATGGTCGAGTTCCAGGTGCAGCCGTGTTCGGTGGCGACCTTCCAGTAGCGGCTCGCCGAGAACCGCGGCTGCACCACCACGGTGCCGCCGACCCACAGCGTCGACAGCATCGAATAGGCCAGCGCATTGGTGTGGAACAGCGGCAGATACAGCAGGTGCACGTCGTCGGCGCGCAGCGTCTGGTGCGCAGCGTTGATCTTGGCGCCCCATAACGCGTTGGCGTGGGTCCACAGCACTGCCTTCGGCCGCGACGTGGTGCCCGAGGTGTACTGCACGCTGCACGGCGCCAGCGGGTCGGTGGAACGGCGCGGCCGGTCGGCGCTGTCGCCGAACAGGCTGTCGAACGAATCCCCCTTCGCGACCGGCTGCGCGGCGACTGCCGCGCCGGGATCGTGTCCGATCACCGCGATCCATTTCAGCTTCTTGCAATTGGCGGCGACGAGATCGGCATATGCCGGCTGAGTAATCGCGGCGACTGCGCCGCAATGCTCGGCGAAGTACTCGATTTCTGCGGCGGCCGAGCGGGTATTGGTGGTGACCGCGATCGCGCCGAGTTCGGTGCAGGCGAACCAGGCGAGCAGGAATTCGACGCAATTGTCGAGATGGATCAGGAGGTAGTCGCCCGGCTTGATACCTCGCTTGGCGAGGCCGGCGGCGAGTGCGCCGACGCGGTCGTGGAATTCGCCGTAGCTCCAGCGCCGCGACGAGCCGTCGAACGGCGCCCAGATCACGAACGGATGCTCGCGCCGCGCTTCGGCGTGCAGCTTCAAAAGCCACGGCACATCCATTCCGTCGAACGGAGTTACCACTCCCGGCGCCTCGATCGCTTGCGGCATCGCTTCTCTCCCGAAAGGTGCGGATTCCCCCGCACTCGTTGATTTTTCGCACGGTGGCAATTGCCGCCGTATCGCCCGCATCTATCGTCTGCTTCGGCCCCGAGCTTGTGCCATCGCCCGGCCCGTGGCGCAATTCGACCGATCCGAATGCCGGCATGCGACAACGCGGCACCTGCCGGGGGCCGGAACGTTCGTTGCTGCGTGTCGTTGGCTGCTCATGACGGCACGGTGACGTGCCCCGCAACACAGGAGACATCACGATGAAAGCTCTGGCCTTGACCGCGATGGCGCTCGGCGCAGTGGGTGCCGCGCAACTGATGACTGCCAAGCCCGCGATGGCGCAGGTGGAATATCCGTACTGCAAGCAGGGTGCGCAGCAGGGATTTCCCGGCAATTGCAGCTTCGTCAGCTTCGAAGCCTGCCGCTATTCGGCGCAGGGCACCGGCGGCAACTGCGTGGCGAATCCTCGCTACAGCGCCTGGAGCGGGTACCGCGCTTACGATAACGCCTATGGCTATTACGGCGACTAATCTAACGCGGGTGCGGGCCCTGGTCGCTGTATGCGACCGGGCTCAGCGCATCTGACCGAAACGGTCTTCTGATGATGACGCGATCGTCAGCGCTCGCTCAGCCGCGACGCTCCTTGCGGCTGTAGTTCGAGAAATGCCCCTCGCGCGCAGCTTGGGCACGAGCCGATTTGATGATTCCTTGGCTCTTACCGGGCGCGGCGGGACGGCAGACCAACCGTTCCATGCGCCGGCTGCCGCAGGACGGACAGCGCGGCTTGTCGTCGAAGCCGACCAACAACTCGCTGTCCTTGTCGCATTGCTTACAATGGAAGCCATAAAGCGGCATCGCGACACCTCCTGAATTCCGTCAGGCATTGCTTTGCAGGATCCGGACCAACCCGTTGCGCGGGCGGTCAGTGTCGCAAGGACGCAGCTAGCGCCGTTCGCCGATCAATGCCAGCAGGTCGGCGCCGTAGTGCTCAAGCTTCTTATCGCCGATCCCAGCAATCCCGCGCAGTTCATCCAGTGTCCGCGGCTTGGCGGCCGCAAGGCCGTCGAGGGTGGCGTCGTGCAGCACCACATAGGCCGGGACCCCGCGTTCGCGCGCCACCCCGGCGCGCCACGCCTTGAGAGCCGCAAACAACTCCGGATCGCCGCTGGTCTCGCGCGGCGCGCCGCCGGCCAGATCGCCGCGGCGGGATTTCGCTCGCGGCGGACGGCCGGTCTGTTCGCGCAGCATCACCTGGGTTTCCGCCTTGAGCACCGCTCGTGAGGTCTCGGTCAGCTTCAAGGCGCCGAACGCCTCGCTGTCGGGCGCGAGGTGACCGAGCGACACCAGTTGGCGGATTACCGCGCGCCACTGCTTTTCGTTGAACTCGCCGCCGATGCCGAACACCGACAGTTTGTCGTGGCCGAATTGAGTGACGCGATCGGTCAGCCGCCCGAGCAGCACATCGATCAGGTGCTGGGCGCCGAACCGCTGTCCGGTGCGATAGGCACAGGACAACAGTTTCTGCGCCGCCACCGTGCCGTCGATCACCTTCGGCGGGGTGAGGCAGTTGTCGCAATTGCCGCAGCTCTCGTGCTGCGCCGTCTCGCCGAAATAGCCGAGCAGCCGGGTGCGTCGGCAGCCGGTGGATTCGCAGAGGCCCACCAGCGCATCCAGCTTGCCCATCGAAACACGCTTGAAGGCATCGGAGCCGCTGCTCTCGTCGATCATCCGGCGCTGCTGGACGATGTCGCTGAGCCCGTAAGCCATCCACGCCTCGGACGGCTTGCCGTCGCGGCCGGCGCGGCCGGTTTCCTGGTAATAAGCCTCGATGCTTTTGGGCAGATCCAGATGCGCGACGAAGCGCACGTCCGGCTTGTCGATGCCCATGCCGAACGCGATGGTGGCGACGATCACGATGCCGTCTTCGTTGAGGAAGCGATCCTGATTGCGCGCGCGCACCTCCGGCGGTAGGCCGGCGTGATACGGCAGCGCGGTGAGGCCGGACTTGCTCAGCGTCTCGGCGATGTCCTCGACCTTGGCGCGCGACAGGCAATACACCACGCCGGAATGGCCGCGGTGGCGGTCGTCGATGAAGGCTTTGAGCTGGGCCGGCGCGTTCTGCTTGTCGACGATGCTGTAGCGGATGTTGGGCCGGTCGAAGCTCGACACGAAGCACGGCGCATCCGTTAGGGACAGCCGCTCTGCGATCTCGCGGCGGGTCAGCGCATCGGCGGTCGCGGTCAGCGCGATCCGCGGCACATTCGGAAATTTCTCCGCGATCGCGGAGAGGCCGACATATTCGGGACGGAAGTCGTGGCCCCATTGCGAGACGCAATGCGCCTCGTCGATCGCGAACAGCGCGATCTTCGCCCGCGCCAACAGGCCGAGGCAGCGCGGCGTCAGCAGCCGCTCCGGCGCGACATAGAGCAGGTCGAGCTCGCCCTTCAGCAGTTGCTGCTCGATCGCATTCGCCTCGTCGTAAGACAAGGTCGAATTCAGCGCTGCGGCGCGCACGCCGCTCTCCAGCAGCCCGGCCACCTGGTCGCGCATCAGCGCGATCAGCGGCGACACCACCACGCCGCAGCCCTCGCGCAGCAGCGCCGGCAGTTGGTAGCACAGCGACTTGCCGCCCCCGGTCGGCATCAGCACCAGCGCATCGCCACCGTCTGCGACATGCCGCACGATCGCTTCCTGCTGGCCACGGAACGACGACAGCCCGAACACATGATTCAGCGTCGACAGCATCCGCGCGTCGAGTTCGTCGTCGGTTTCGCGGGGCGCGGTGCGGGTCATCGGAGCGGGCGGGGGAGCGGGGACATGCGATGCGTATACCCCACCGCGGCCGATTCGGCTCATGAGTCGCCGTCATTCCGGGGCGCCGCGCAGCGGCGAACCCGGAATCTAGACGTGCAAGGACAAGAGGTGCCCCACGATCTCGGGATTCCGGGTTCGCAGGCTGCGCCTGCGCCCCGGAATGACCTGCCTGGAGGGGGCCGCGCTCGGGGCGACGCCGTTCTTCAAACGAAGAGCGTCGTGACGCCCCGCCTCACACGATCCGGCTATTCTTGCTGCCCCAATATTTGTCGCGCAGCAGACGCTTGTAGAGTTTGCCGGTGGGGAGCCGCGGCATTTCGTCGGTGAAATCGATCGAGCGCGGCACCTTCTGGCGCGACAGCGATTGGGCGCAGAACGCCAGCAGTTCTTGCTCCAGCTCGGCGCCGGCGGCGACACCCTCGATCGGCTGCACCACCGCTTTCACTTCTTCGCCGAGATCCTCGTTCGGTACGCCGAACACCGCAGCGTCCGCGACCTTGGGGTGGGTGATCAAGAGGTTCTCGCATTCCTGCGGATAGATGTTCACGCCGCCCGAGATGATCATGAAAGTGGCGCGGTCGGTGAGATGCAGATAGCCGTCGTCGTCGACATAGCCGACGTCGCCGACGGTGCTCATGCTGCCGTCTTCCGAGCGGGCTTCCTGGGTCTTCTTCGGGTCGTTGAAGTACTCGAATGGCGTCGCGGTCTTGAACCAGATCTGGCCGGGCGTTCCTTTCGGGCACGGCTTCATGCCGTCGTCGAGAATGTGCAGGTCGCCGAACATCACCTTGCCGACGGTGCCGCGATGCGCCAGCCATTCCGGGCTGTTGCAGGCGGTGAAGCCGAGGCCTTCGGTGGCGCCGTAATATTCGTGGATGATCGGTCCCCACCATTCGATCATCTGTTCCTTGACCTGCGGCGGGCAAGGCGCAGCGGCGTGGATCGCGACCTCCAGGGTCGACAGATCGTATTTCTTGCGGACCTCCTCGGGCAGCTTCAGCATCCGCGAGAACATCGTCGGCACGAGCTGGCTGTGGGTCATCTTGTGTTTCTCGACCAGTGCCAGGTAGTGCTCCGGGTCGAAGTGCTCCATGATGATCACGGTGCCGCCGATGCGGATGGTGAGGCCAACCGCGGCCTGCGGCGCCGAGTGATACAGCGGCGCGGGCGACAGATAGATCATGCCGTCGCGATACTTCCACAGCATGTTGAGGAAGTGGAACAGCGGCAGCGGTTCGGACGGCGGCTGCTCCGGCAGCGGCCGGATAATGCCCTTCGGCCGCCCGGTGGTGCCGGACGAATACAGCATCGCGGTGCCGAGGCTTTCGTCGGCGATCGGTGTGTCCGGCAGGTTTTTGGTCGCTTCGGCGAGCCCGACGATCCGCTCGCTCTCGCCGTCACCGTCGACCACCACGCACAGCGTGACGTTGGGACATTCCTGCAGCGCCTCGCGGGCGACGTCGAGCTTGGCTTTCGAGGTGATCAGCGCGCGCGATTCGCTGTTGGTCAGGATGTAGGCGAGCTCGGCGGGCGTCAGGTAGGAGTTGACGCAGGTGTAGTAATAGCCGCTGCGTTCGCCGGCGGCGCACGCCTCGATGTAGCGGTTGTTGTTCTCCATGAAGATCGAAAAATGGTCGAGCCGCTGCAGACCGTGATCGCGCAACAGATGCGCCAGACGGTTGCTGCGAGCCTCGAGCTCGGCATAGCTCACCGTCTCTCCGGTCGAAGCCATGATGAAGGCGGGGTGATCGGGGCGGGTCTTCGCGAACTGGCCGGGATACATTGTGCTCCTCGTGCTGATGCGTGCCTGAGTTTCTGGTTTTCCGTCGTCATTGCGAGGAGCGAAGCGACGAAGCAATCCACCGACGTGCACTGGGCTCCTGGATTGCTTCGCTACGCTCGCAATGACGCTTTCATCGTCGTTGGTCCCGCTAGAGCAAGTGCGTCCTCACGCCGCGAGCTCCAGGATCTCGCGGACCTGCGCCGGTCCTTCGATCGGGCGCGGATTGCGCGGTACCCATGGCGTGCCCATTGCCTGGGTGGCGATCCGCTCGAAATGCTCGGGCCCGACGTTCACGTCGCGCAAGCTGCGCGGCATGCCGAGCACCCGGATCAGCGCGTCGAGCACGTCCCCGGCGTCTTCGCCGGGATGGCCCATCGCGGCGGCGACCAGCGCCTGACGGTCGCGGTTGGCGGACTTGTTCCAGCGCATCACCGCCGGCAGCATGATGCAGGAGGTGTGGCCGTGCGGCACGTCGAACACCGCGCCGAGCACGTAGCCGATGCCGTGGCTGGCGCCCATCGGCACGCCGGACGACAGCGCGCCCATCGACAGCCAGGTGCCGATCTGACACTCGAGCCGGGCGTCGAGATCGGTCGGGTGGGCTTTCACCCGCGGCAGTCCGGCCGCCAGCATCGCGAGGCCGCGCAGCGCCTGGGCGTCGCCGTAGGGGTGCGCCTCGCGCGAACAGATCGCTTCGACGCAGTGATCGACCGCCCGGATGCCGGTCGACAGAAACAGCCACTCCGGCGTGTGCAGGGTGATGGCCGGATCGAGGATTGCGGCGCGCGGCATCGTCAGCGGATGCGCCAGCTTCTCCTTGACCCGGGTGGCCTCGTTGGTGACGCCCGCGATCGCGCTGAACTCGCCGCCCGAAATCGTGGTCGGCACGCTGATCTGCCGCACGGTCGGGCCGACCGGCGCGGTGATGTTGCGGACGCGGTCGATCTCGGCGGCGCTGGCGATGTCGTTGGCGAGGCAGATCTGCACCGCCTTGGCGCCGTCGGTGATCGAGCCGCCGCCCACGGTCACGATGATGTCGGCATGAACGGCGCGCGCCTGCTCGGTGGCTGCGATCACCGCGGCACGCGGCGTATGCGCCGGCATCGCGTCGAACACCCCGGCGCAGCGAGTGCCGAGCGCGTCCTTGATCTTGGCAATTTCGTCGGTGGTGCGGTTCAGCGTGCCAGACACCATCAGCAGCGCGCGCTGCGCGCCTATCCGGTCGATCTGGGCGGCGAGCGCGGCTGCCGCCGGCTGACCATAGACGACCTCCTCCATGGCGCCGAATACGACGCGTCCCGTGATCACGTTGTTTCACTCCCGTTGGCCGCTTTTGCGTGGCCTTAGCGATGATCCTAATCCGATCGTTGCGGGTACGGGAACAGGAAAATTCGTCGCGGCGGCGCACGGCGTTGACGTCCGATGTCCTGGCGACGGTCGCGGTAAGATAAGACGTTTGGCTGATCCACCACCGAAGGGGGTTGTCGCTGCGCCGCCCGCATGTTGAATGCGGCGGCAGATTTTGTTGTGTGACGCGTTTTCCTCACGCGAACCGGTGACCATTTCGCTCGGAAACGCTGTCGTCGGGGAGACAGTAATGACCAAGGCCGTGCTCGGCATTATCGGCGGCTCCGGGATCTATGATTTGCCCGGGCTGGAAGACGTCCGAGAGGAAGCGATCGCAAGCCCATGGGGCGAGCCGTCCTCCGCGGTGCGGCGCGGCAATATCGCCGGCCTGCCGATCGTGTTCATGCCGCGCCACGACAAGGGCCACCGGCTGTCGCCTTCCGACATCAACTACCGCGCCAATATCGACGTGTTGAAACGCGCAGGGGTCACCGACCTGATCTCGCTGTCGGCCTGCGGCTCGTTCAAGGAAGAACTGCCGCCCGGCACCTTCGTGCTGGTCGATCAGTTCGTCGACCGCACCTACAAGCGCGAAAGCTCGTTCTTCGGTAAAGGCTGCGTCGCCCACGTTTCGATGGCGCATCCGGTGAGCCCGAGGCTGCGCATCCACCTTGCGGCGGCTGCGGAGGCCGAGGGCATTCCGGTGGCGCGCGGCGGCACCTACCTCTGCATGGAAGGGCCGCAGTTCTCCAGCTACGCGGAGAGCATGACCTACAAGCAGCTCGGCTATTCGGTGATCGGCATGACCAACATGCCCGAGGCCAAGCTCGCCCGCGAGGCGGAAATCTGCTACGCGACGGTGGCGATGGTCACCGATTTCGACTGCTGGCACCCGGACCACGACGCGGTGACGGTACAGGATATCATTCGGGTTCTGACCTCCAACGCCGAGAAGGCCAAGAGCCTGGTGGCGCGGCTGGCACAGGACTTCCCGCGCGAGCACGAGGAATGCCCGATCGGCTCCGACCGCGCCCTCGATGCCGCCTTCATCACCGCGCCCGAAGCGCGCGATCCGGAACTGCTGAAGAAGCTCGACGCGGTGGCCGGGCGGGTTCTGAAGGCGTAAACCTCGTCATTGCGAGGAGCGAAAGCGACGAAGCAATCCAGTGCTTGGCGTGTGAACTTCTGGACTGCTTCGCTTCGCTCGCAATGACGGATTCGATGTTAGCGAGGCACCATGAAAGTCGACGGCAAGCATACCCGCACGATCTGGCTCGAGGCTGACGGCTGGACCGTCGGCACCATCGATCAGCGCCGGCTGCCGCACGACTATGTGGTGGTGAAGCTCATCAGCTCCGATGCGGCGGCCGATGCGATCCGCACCATGCTGGTGCGTGGCGCCCCGCTGATCGGTGCCACCGCGGCCTACGGCATGGCGCTGGCGATGCGAGAGAATGCCTCCGACGCCGGGCTCGATGCTGCCTACGCCAAGCTGGTCGCGACCCGGCCGACTGCCATCAACCTGAAATGGGCGCTCGACGAGATGCGCCGTGCGCTGGCCCCAATTCAGCCGGCGGATCGTGTCGCGGCGGCATATCGGCGCGCCGGTGAAATCGCCGACGAAGACGTCGCGATCAATCAGGCGATCGGCGCCAGCGGCCTGAAGCTGATCGAGGCGATCGCAAAGACCAAGAAACCCGGCGAGCGCGTCAACGTGCTGACTCATTGCAATGCCGGCTGGCTCGCCACCGTCGATTGGGGCACCGCGACCGCGCCGATCTACCAGGCGTTCGATGCTGGCATTCCGATTCATGTCTATGCCGACGAGACCCGCCCGCGGAATCAGGGCGCGTCGCTCACAGCCTGGGAGCTCGGCCATCACGGCGTCGATCACACCGTGATTCCGGACAATACCGGCGGCCATCTGATGCAGCACGGACTAGTCGACCTCGTCATCGTCGGCACCGACCGCGTCACCGCCGACGGCGACGTCTGCAACAAGATCGGCACCTATCTGAAAGCGCTGGCGGCGGCCGACAACAAGGTGCCGTTCTACGTCGCGCTGCCGTCGCCGACGATCGACTTCACCATCCACGACGGCGTGAAGGAAATTCCGATCGAGCAGCGCGAAGCCGCCGAGGTCACCGACATGACCGGCCGCACCAGCGATGGCCGGATCGAGACGGTGCGGATCGTGCCGGCTCGCTCCAAAGTGGCCAATTACGGCTTCGACGTCACCCCGGCGCGGCTCGTCACCGGGCTGATCACCGAGCGCGGCGTGCTGAAAGCCGACCGTGCGGCGCTGGCTGCCGCCTTCCCGGAGCGGGTGGCGCAGGCCATGGAACTCCTGCGAGCGTCCTGAGTTCGGTAGAATACGGCTGCTCAGCCGCAGCACGAGGCAGCGCAGCGGTATTGCCGCGTCGAAACAGTGTGTCGCGCGGCCGATCGCCGCGTAACCTCTGTGGAAAGGCTCTCGCGCCCGCCACCTTTGTGGCTATGCTGGATTCGCGCCGAAGCCGAGCCGCGCGCGCCCCAAGGACTCGCATCATGACCAATCAATCAAGGCCGCCGGAGCGGCCGCGCTATGAGCCGGAGATCATTCCGCCCGGACAGACCCATGATCCGATGGGGACGCGGATTTTCATCGACCAGAACACCACCGAGCACGTCTTCGTCGGCAAGGTCGGTCCGTTCGGCCTGTTTCTGATGGCGCTGGCGATCGGTGCGGTGATCGCCGTGGTGTTGGTGCTGCTGCTCGGGGCGTTCCTGCTGTGGATTCCGGTGGTCGGCCTGCTGATCGCCGCCGGTCTGGTCGCCGGCGTGCTGCGACCGTTGTTTTCACGACACGGCTGAGAGCGACGCCGTTTCGTTTTGATCATTGTCAGCGAGCGGTCAGCGGCTCGGCGCCAGACTGGCGGTTTCCGAAGGAGCCGGCCGGAAGCCCGATGAGGCGCCTCTTCATTGTCGCATTCACAGCTCTGATCGCCGCGGCGCCGATGCCGTCGGCGCGCCTCGTCGCGCACGAGCACGACCACGGCGCCCACGACCGCCGCCACGATCACGACGAAGCGCGGCGCGCGGTCGAGCGCGGCGAAATCCGTCCGCTCGCCGAACTGCTCGGCCGGATTCGCGACAAGCTGCCCGGCGAGATCACCGGCGTCGAGATCGAGCGGCATCACGATCAGTGGCTGTACGAGTTCATCGTGGTCGACAAGGCCGGACGGTTGTACGAAGTCTATGTCGATGCGCTGAGTGGCGAGATCCGTCGCACCAGGGAGAAATGATGCGAGTGCTGGTGGTCGAGGACGACAGCCGGATCGCGTCGGAGCTGGCCCGGGGCCTCCGCGAAGCCGGCTATCTGGCCGAGATTGTCGGCGACGGCGAAGAGGCATGGTTTCGCGGCGACACCGAAGACTATGCCGCGATCATTCTCGACCTCGGTCTGCCGGGGCTCGACGGCCTCACCATCCTGAAGCGCTGGCGCGACAACGGTCGCCTCACCCCGGTGCTGATCCTCACCGCCCGCGGGAGCTGGGCCGAGCGGGTCGACGGCATCGATGCCGGCGCCGACGACTATCTGCCGAAACCGTTTCAGATGGAGGAGCTGCTGGCGAGGCTGCGCTCGATCGTGCGGCGGTCGGCTGGCCATGCGTCGTCGGTGGTCACTATCGGCGACGTCACGCTCGACGAGCGGCAGATGCAGGTCAGCGTTCGCGGTAAGCCTGTGTCGCTGTCGCCGCTGGAGTACCGGCTCGCGTCCTACCTGGTGCTGCATCGCGGCCGGGTGGTGTCACAATACGAGCTTGCCGAGAACATCTACGGTCAGGACGACGCCCATGATTCCAACGCCATCGAGGTGCTGGTCGGCCGCGTCCGCCGCAAGATCGGCACCGAGCTGATCGAGACCCGGCGCGGCTTCGGCTACATCGTGCCGGACGAGCGTTCATGAAACACAGCTCGCTGCGGCTGCGGTTGATCGCCGGCGGGGCTGCGGCGATTCTGATCGCGCTCAGCGTCGCTGGTTTCGCGCTCACCATCCTGTTCGAGCGCCACGTCACCCGTACCATCGCGGACGATCTGGAAGTCTCGCTTAAGCAACTGCTCGCCGGCATCGAGGCCGGGCCGGACGGAAAGCTCGTTGTGGTGCGACCGCCGACCGATCCGCGGTTCTCGGAGCCGCTGTCGGGGCTGTACTGGCAGGTCGGTGACGACGGCGATCAGTTGGTGCGCTCGCGCTCGCTGTGGGACGACCGGCTGACGGTGCCGATCGATCAGCCCGGTCCCGGCGAAGTTCATCACCACGACATCGCCGGCCCGTTCGGCTCGCGGTTGTCGATCGTCGAGCGCCGGGTGCTGCTCACCATGGGCGGCAAGAGCGTGCCGATCCGGGCCGCCGTGGCGGTCGATCTGGCGCGGGTCGATGCGGCCGGCAAGGCGTTTGCGCGCGACCTCGTGGTCGCGCTCGGGCTGCTCGGCGCGGTGCTGGCGCTCGCCACCTCGGTCCAGGTGATGCTCGGCCTGCGGCCGCTCGCTGCGCTTCGCCGCGACGTCGCAGCGATCCGCTCCGGCCGCAGTCGCCGTCTGCCCGAGGCCGTGCCGGACGAGGTGCGGCCGCTGGTCGAGGAGGTCAATGCGCTGTTGGAAGCGCAGGCCCACGAGATCGAACGCTCTCGCGACCGCGCCGCCGATCTCGCCCACGGCCTGAAGACGCCGCTGGCGGCGCTGGCGGGCGATGCGGCACGGCTGCGGGAGCGCGGCGAGGACAAGCTCGCTCGCGACATCGAGGCGGTCGGCGCCGCGATGAGCCGGCACGTCGATCGCGAGCTGGCGCGGGCCCGGCTGCGCGGCGCCGCACGGCGCGGCGAGAGCGTGACGGTGGAGCTGTTGCCGCTGGTGCGATCATTGGTGACGATCCAGTCGCGCACCCCGGCGGGCCGATCGATCGCCTACGGTATCGAGATCGCCGACTATGTGGCGGTGCCGATCGAACGCACCGATCTCGCCGAAGTGCTCGGCAATCTGCTCGACAACGCCACCCGCCACGCAAAATCCAGGGTGCGGATCGGCACCGCCTGCGATGCCAACGAATTCTGCATCTTGATCGAAGATGACGGCGAAGGGCTCGGCGAGGCTGCGCGGACCGAAGTGCTGTCGCGCGGCATCCGGCTCGATCAGCGCGGCGAGGGCGCCGGACTGGGGCTGGCGATCGTCCAGGACGTGCTCGACGCCTATGGATGGAGTTTGCGGCTGTCGGGCTCCGAACTCGGCGGACTCAAGGCCTGCTGCTGCTCGGCGGTCGCCTCGGCCGGCCCGGGCGGCGTGTGAGCCGGCGCGGCCACCTTGCCATCGCGCGCTCGCGCGCTATATCCCGGTTTTCCCTCACATTCCTTCTGCAGGACCAGCGACATTCGCCATGACCATGACTGATACCCCGAGCGAGACGAAGCCGTTCCAGGCCGAAGTTGCCGAGCTTTTGAACCTGATGGTGCACTCGGTCTATTCCGAGACCGACATCTTCCTGCGCGAGCTGATTTCGAACGCCTCGGATGCGCTCGACAAGCTGCGCTACGAGTCGATCGCAAAGCCCGAGCTGATGGAGAAGGGCGGCGAGCCGAACATCCGGATCATTCCGAAGAAGGCGCCCGATACCCTGACGATCGTCGACAACGGCATCGGCATGGATCGCCAGGAGCTGATCGACAATCTCGGCACCATCGCCAAGTCCGGCACCAAGTCGTTCATCTCCAAGCTTGCCGAGTCGAAGGACAGCGCCGGCCTGATCGGCCAGTTCGGGGTCGGCTTCTACGCCGCCTTCATGGTGGCCGATAAGATCAGCGTCACCAGCCGCCGCGCCGGTTCGGACGACGTCTGGACCTGGACGTCGGCCGGCGGTGCTGGGTTCGAGATCGGCCCGGCGTCCGAGGAGGCCGCCGCACGGGTCGAGCGCGGCACCGAGATCGTGCTGCATCTGAAGCCGGACGCTTCGAAATATCTCGAAGACTGGCAGATCGAGCGGATCGTTACCGAATACTCCGACAACATCCAGTTTCCGATTCTGCTGGTGCCGGAGGAGGGCGAGCCGCGCCAGATCAATTCGGCCAGCGCGCTGTGGCAGCGCTCGAAGTCCGAATTGAGCGAGGACGATTACAAGCAGGCCTACAAGCAGATCGCGGGCGCATTCGACGAGCCGGCGATGACGCTGCATTATCGCGCCGAGGGCCGGCAGTCCTACGCGGTGATGCTGTTCGCGCCGTCCACCAAGCCGTTCGACCTGTTCGAGCCGGAGCGCAAGGGCAAGATCAAGCTCTACGTCCGCCGTGTCTTCATCACCTCCGAAGCCGAGCTGCTGCCGCCCTATCTGCGCTTCCTGCGCGGCGTGATCGATTCCGAGGACCTGCCGCTCAACCTGTCGCGCGAGATGCTGCAGAAGAATCCGCAGCTCGCGCAGATCCGGACCGCGGTGACCGGCAAGGTGACCAGCGAGCTGGAAAGCCTCGCTGAGAAGAAGCAGGAGGACTTCGCCAAGATCTGGGATGCGTTCGGTCCGGTGCTGAAGGAAGGCCTGTACGAGGACTTCGAGCGCCGCGAAAAGCTGCTGTCGCTGGCGCGCTTCACGACGACCGCGGGCGAGAAGCGGTCGCTGAAGCAATATGCCGAGGCGATGAAGGAGAATCAGACAGATATCTACTATCTGGTCGGCGATTCTCTGGAGCGGCTGAAGTCCAACCCGAAGCTGGAATCGGCGGCTGCGCGCGGCATCGAGGTGCTGCTGCTGACCGACCCGGTGGATGCGTTCTGGACCTCGGCGCAGCTCGATTTCGGCGGCAAGCCGCTGAAGTCGCTGAGCCAGGGCGACGTCAATTTCGATCTGATCCCGAAGCTCGATCAGGACGAGGACAAGAAGGAAGAGACCAAGGCCGACGAGGCCACGGTGATCGCGGTGATCAAGGACGCCCTCGGCGATCGCGTCTCCGACGTCAAAGCCTCGCAACGACTGACATCGAGCGCATCGTGTCTGGTGGCGGGCGGCATGGGTCCGGATCGCGAACTGGAGAAGATGCTGGCACGCGCCAACAAGGGCGCCGGATCCAAGCCGATCCTCGAGATCAATCTGAAGCATCCGCTGGTCGCTGCGCTCGGTGATACCAAAACCGACAAGACGGAAGCTGGCGATCTCGCCTTCCTGCTGCTGGAGCAGGCGCAGATCCTCGACGGCGAACTGCCTGAAGATCCGGCCGCCTTCGCCAGCCGTCTCAACCGGTTGGTGCTGCGCGGGGTCGTTGCGCATGGTTAGCAGCTAGCTAACAAATACGGTTACCGCTTTTTTAAGTCTTGGGTTGCATTCTGCTCGGCATCGTTGTGCCGAGCGGAATGTGGTACCATGAGTCGAATTCTTGTGACCGTCGCCGCGCTGGCCGCGGTGATTTCACCGGCCGCAGCGGCCGACATGCCGTATTTTCCTCCGCTCATGCCCGTTGCACCGGTGTCGTGGAATTGGACCGGCCTGTATTGGGGTGCTCATCTCGGCGGCAGCATTGGCTCGTCGAGCTTCAGCGACCCCGCCGGCCCCGGCCTCTACGGCGGCGACGTCCGCAGCCCGGCAGCGCTCGCCGGCATCCAGGTCGGCTACAATTATCAGCCGAATGCAAATTGGCTGATCGGTGTCGAGGCCGATCTCAGCGCCATGAACGCCAAGGGCACCAATAGCTGCATGGTGTCGTCCGGGTTGTTCATTTCATCGAACTGCCGGGTCCGCCAGGATGCGCTGGCGACGTTCACCGGCCGTGCCGGATTCGTGACCGGCCGCGGCGGTCGCACGCTGCTCTACGCCAAAGGCGGCGCAGCCTTCCTCAGCGAACGGCTCGACATGACGGTCGGCTATCCGCTCGGCAACTCGACCAACGTCAATGACGGTCGCTGGGGCTGGACCGTCGGTGCCGGCATCGAACGGGCGCTGGCGCCCGCCTGGTCGGTGAAGCTCGAATACAACTACGCCGATTTCGGCAGCCGCGACATGGCGACGCCGGACAGCGAACGGCTGGTGCCGGGTGTCGGCTCTTTCGCCACGCCGCAGGGCACGAGCAGGGTCGCGCAGGACATCCATGCGATGAAGGTCGGCCTCAATCTCAAATTCGGCGGCGATGTCGATGCACGCTTCGACGACTATCATCTGCGCGGATCCCAGGCCGGAGTCGACGTCGTCGAGCGCGGCGCGGTCGAGGTCGGCGGTCGCGTCTGGTATAGTTCGGGGCGCTTCCAAAAAGATCTCGGCGGCACATTCGATCAGGGCAATCAGAATTTCCTGATCTCGCGGTTGACCTATCAAAGTACCGCTGTGTCCGGGGAGGCTTTCGGTCGTGTCGAAGGTCCCTACGACACCTTCCTGAAGGGCTTTGCCGGCGGCGGTACGCTGCTGACCGGTCATATGAACGACGAGGACTGGATCGCCTCCGACGGCATTCCCTATTCGAATACGCTGTCGGATCCGGTCAGGGGCAGCATCGCCTATGCGACTGTGGATGTCGGCTACAATCTGGTGCACGGGCCGGACTACAAATTCGGCGGCTTCGTCGGCTACAATTATTATCGCGAGAACAAATCGGCCTATGGCTGCGTGCAGACGGCAGGCGCCACGTCGCTGGTCTGCGCGCAACCGATTTCGGATGCAGTTCTCGCCATCACCCAGAACGACACCTGGCATTCGTTGCGGGTCGGCCTCAACGGTGAGATCGGGCTCGGCCGTGGGTTCAAGCTCTCGGCGGATGCGGCCTATCTGCCGTATGTGAAGACCTTCGGAACCGATACGCATCTGCTGCGGACCGACGTCGCCGACAAAGTGTCGCCGTCACAGGGCACGGGTCAGGGTGTCCAGCTCGAGGCGATCCTGTCGTATCAATTGAACAGCGCCTTCAGCATCGGCGCCGGCGCCCGATACTGGGCGATGTGGGCGACCACCAACGCCTACACCAACATCTTCGGCACAGAGTGTCCGTGTCAGACCCTGCCGGTCCGCACCGAAAGGTATGGAACCTTTCTCCAGGCCGCCTACAAGTTCGACCCGCTTTAAACGAGTGTCACCATTGTTCTGCGACGAGGAAAAACCGCTGGTCGGTCGAAGGCTTCTTGCTTAGTCTGCGCGTCAACCAAAACACTGGGAGGCACGCAATGAAACTCAAATTTCTTTCCGCCGCGCTCGCGGCAACGGCTCTTGTCGCTGTCACGCCGGCCTCGGCGCAAGGCGTCAAGATCGGCATCCTCAACGATCAGTCCGGCGTCTACGCCGATTACGGCGGCAAGTGGTCGCTCGAAGCCGCCAAGATGGCGGTCGAGGATTTCGGCGGCGAGGTCCTGGGTCAGAAAATCGAGATCGTCTCCGCCGATCACCAGAACAAGCCCGACAACGCCGTCACGATCGCGCGCAAATGGTACGACGTCGACGGCGTCGACATGATCACCGAACTGACCACCTCGTCTGTGGCGCTGGCGATCCAGGATCTGTCGAAGGAAAAGAAGAAGATCGACATCGTGGTCGGAGCCGCGACCTCGCGCATCACCGGCGATGCCTGCCAGCCCTACGGCTTCCACTGGGCGTTCGACACTCATGCGCTTGCGGTCGGAACCGGCGGCGCCCTGGTCAAGGCCGGCGGCGATACTTGGTTCTTCCTCACGGCCGACTACGCGTTCGGCTACGCGCTGGAGAAAGACACCAGCGAGATCGTGCTCGCCAATGGCGGCAAGGTGCTCGGTTCGGTGCGTCATCCGCTGAACTCGTCGGACTTCTCCTCGTTCCTGCTGCAGGCCCAGGCGTCCAAGGCCAAGGTCGTCGGCCTCGCCAATGCCGGCCTCGACACCGCCAACTCGATCAAACAGGCCTCGGAGTTCGGCATCGTCGCCGGCGGCCAGAAGCTGGCAGGCCTGCTAATGACGCTCGCCGAAGTGAATGGCCTCGGCCTCAAGGCGGCGCAGGGGCTGGTGCTGACCGAAGCCTATTACTGGGATCGCGACGACAAATCCCGGCAGTTCGCCGAGCGTTTCTTCAAGCGCACCAACCGGATGCCGAGCATGATCCAGGCCGGCACCTATTCGGCGACGCTGTCCTATCTGAAGGCTGTCAAGGCCGCCGGCACTAAGGACACCGAGGCGGTGGCCAAGAAGCTGAAGGAGCTGCCGGTCGACGACGCCTTCGCGTCCGGCAAGGTGCAGGCCAACGGCCGCTTCGTCCACGACATGTATCTGTTCGAGGTCAAGAAGCCGGAAGAATCCAAGAAGCCGTGGGACTACTACAAGCTGCTCGCTACGGTGCCGGGCGACAAGGCGTTCCCCAGCGCCGCGGAGAGCGGTTGCCCGCTGACGAAGTAAGCGACGATCGATCGTCTGAATGAAGGCCGGCGCTCCGCAAAGGGTGCCGGCTTTGTCTCGAGCATGTCGCGCCGCGCGCTGCGCAACGTCTCCCACTTGCGGGAGAGGTCGGATCGCGTAGCGATCCGGGTGAGGGAACTCCTCTCGGCGGATCGCTGACTCACTGTCTGGGGCGCCCACACCCCAGCCCTCTCCCGCAAGCGGGAGAGGGAGCCGGCTGTGCTCGGGTCACGTCCCCAGCATCTGGTGCACGACGCCGTAAACCGAGCCGCCCCACAGGAAGGCCGTCGCCACCATCTGCACCGCAAAGCCGAGGCCGCGCTTTTCGGGGGCTTCGGCGTAGCCCAGCATGTAGAGGATACGTCCGATGATCCACACCGCACCGGCCGCTGCCGCGAAGACGTCACTGAGATAATAGGCGAACAGCCACAGCGACGGCAGGAAGATCGGGAGCCATTCCAAAGTATTGGCCTGGATGCGAAACACCCGCTCGAAATCCGGGTGGCCGGAGATCGCCGGAGCCTTGACGCCGTATAGCATCCGCGCCCGCGCGACCTGCAGCGACGTGTAGAAGTAGAACATCAACGCCAGAAGGGTGACGATCGTGGTGTAATGAAACATCCAAGGGCTCCCAGACTAGGTTCGTTCTTGTCCGGCTGATGGCGGCCGGTTGCGTACAGCTTGAACTCAATATCCGGTCATCTCAAGATACCCGACGCCGATCCGATTACCTTTGAAGGCGATAGGCCCTTCCCAATAGGGGAAGCTGGTCCCCATCCAGCTTGCCGGGTTGAGCGGCGTGGTCTCGATCGCCAGATCGTGCCCCGTCACCTCCACCTGCCAGCGCGTCGGAAGCCGGCGCGGACCGATCGTGGTGAAGCCGAGCGGTTCGAGTCTGATCTGATCGGGTGACAGCGGCGCTGAGCGGCCGTCGGTGCCGATCCAGTTGCCGGCGAAGTAGTTGCTGCCGTCGCGCTGCCTCAGCCGGAACAGCATCACCTTGTCGCCCGTCGACAGATGCAACGAGAACCAGTCCCAGCCGGTCTGGTCGGAGGCGAGCGGCTGGCTCGACCATTCCCGGTCCATCCAGGCCGACCCTTCGACCGCGATGGCGCTGCCGTCGAGGGTGAGGGTGCCGGACGCGGTGAAATACGGCTGGCTGTAGTAGTAGGACGCCTGGCCGCGTTCGGACTTGCGCGAGTATCCGTTGTCGCCCTGCAGCACCAGCGGCCGGTCGGCGCTCAGCCGCAGCGCGTAGCTGAAATTGGTCCCGCGCGCCGTCACCTCGAGCGGCGACAGCGTTGCCGGCTCGGTTGCCGGACTTCCGTGCATCGCCCAATCGTCGATGACGGCCTTGAATGGCGAGGCCTCGACCCCGGCGACACCGACACCTCCGCGCGAGAACTTTTCGGCGAAGCGATGGGTGTCGGCGCTGGTGACGGCGGCATGCGCCATCCAGATCTGCTGGTTGGCCCAGCCGTCCCGTTGCGGGCCCGGCGTCATCGCCTGGCGAAACAGGGTCCACTGCGCCCCATAGGCGTTGCCTGCAGCGTCCCTCAGATTCGCGGTGAGGTACCACCACTCGATCCGGAAATCCGGGTGAGGGCCGTGGTCGTTGGGAAACACCAGCTTGCGGCCGGGCAGCACGGGCGCGAATCCGCCGGCTTCGCTGCCGAGTCCGGCAAAGCCTTGCGCCCATACTGGCGGCGCGGCGGCTGCCGTGAGCAGGCCGCCAGCGAATGCCCGGCGGCTGATCCGACCTCTAGCGTTCATCGGCGAACACCTTCACCAGCCGCGCCGGCTGCATCCGCATCAGCTTCAGGATCGGCAGTGCCGCGGCCAGCAACGTCGCCAGCAGCGCAATGCCGACAAGCTTCGCCAGTTCGAACGGAAACACCTCGAACGGCAGACGCCAGCCGAACGCCTTCACGTTCACCACCGCGATCAGGCACCATGCCACCAACAGTCCGAGCGGCAGGGCCACCAGCGCGGTGATCGCCGCCATCGCCAGTGTCTTCGTCAGTTCGACCAGCGCCAGTCTGCGGCGGGTGATGCCGATCGCCCAGAGCGGCGCAACCTGCGGCAGCCGCGAGGCGCCCAGCGTCAACAGGCTGGTGAGCAGCGCCACTCCGGCGATGCCGAGCGTGAACGCGTTCAGCGCTGTGGTCACCGCGAAGGTGCGGCTGAAGATCTGCTTCGAGATCGCCTTCAGGGTCGACTGATCGGCGAGGCTGCGCTCGCCGAGCGCGAAGCTGTTGCGCAGGTCGGTGATCAGCGCCGGCACGCGAGCAAGATCGACCCGGAGTCCGAGCCGGGTCTTGGCGACGTCGGGGAAGTGCCCGACCAGCGCCTGATAGGCGACGCCGAGCTGGCCGCGCGGATTGCCATAGTCGGCGTAGATCGCCACCACCTCGACCGGCCACGGGCCGCGGTCGGTTGGCACTACGATGCTGTCGCCGAGCTTCACGCCGAGCCGGCGCCAGAGCTGTTCGCTGACCAGCGCCGCATCGCCGCGCGCGACGCGGTCCCAGACGTCCTTGGTGTGTTCGAGCAACGGCCAGTGATCGCGATAAGTGGCGTCGTCGGCGAACCCGATCAGCTCGACCGGCTGGCCCTGCAGCTTCACCTCAGCCCGTGCGCCGGGAAGTAGGGATCTGACCTCCGGGCGGCCCTTCAGCCACGCTTTGATCTCGGTCGCCTGCTGGTCGTTGGCGGCATTGAGATAGACCTCGGCAGCGAGTCGACCGTCGAGCCAGCGCTGGAAGGTGCGGCTGAAGCTCTCGACCATGGTGCCGACGCCGACATTGACGCCGAGCGCCAGCAGTAGCGCCATCAGCGCCAGCGACAGGCCGGAGAGCTGCAGCCGGCTGTCGGCCCAGAACCAGGTCGTCAGCGGTCCGCGCGCCAGCTTCTCGCCGAGCGCGAGCACCAGTCCCAGGATGGCCGGAAGGCCGAGCGCAGCGCCGAGCAGGATTGCGGCCAGCACCGCAAAGCCCGACAGCAGCGAGTCGCCGAACCACAGAAAGCCGAAGCCTGCCGCGAACACCGCGAGCGCGGCTGCGCCCTGCACGATCAGCCAGCGATACTGCGCCTGTTGCCACGCATAAGGCTGCGCGGCGACCAGCACCGGCAGCCTTGCCGCCTTGATCAGGGCGGTGGAGGCTGCGGCGAGCGTGCCGAGAATGCTGATGGCGATGCCGGCGAGCCACCATTGCGGTCGCAGCGACAGCTCGCCAGGAATCTGTGCGCCGTACAGCCCGCGCAAAGTTGCGGCGACGTCGGGCAGCAGCGTTGCGGCGATCAGATAGCCGCAGACGAGACCGATCAGGCCGGCGAGCAGGGCGATCAGGCACAGCTCGATCACCATCACGGCGTTGAGCTGGCGCGCCGAGGCGCCGCAGGCCCGCAAGGTGCGCAGCATCGGGCGGCGCTGCTCGAACGCGAGCCCGATCGCCGAATTGACGATGAACAGTCCGACCAGAAACGACAGCAGGCCGAACGCGGTGAGGTTGAGGTGGAAGCTGTCGGTGAGACGCTCGAGTTCGGTGGCGGCATCTGGGCGATCGAGCTGCAGCGCTTCGCCGACAATGTCGCGGAGCGGCGGTCGCGAGCCGGGGTCCTTGCTGCCGAGCAGCAGGCGCGACAGCCGGTCCGGCATCTCGAGCAGTTTCTGCGCGATGCCGATGTCGACCACCAGCACGCCGGGTGCGATTTCGGCCTGCGGCTTCAAGGGTGGCAGATGTTGGCCGTTCGGCAGCTCCGGCGTCGCGCCTTCGGCGAGGCTGAAGTCGCGCAGCGTCTCCGGCGCGATCAGCGTCTGGCCCGGCGGCAGAATGAAGCCCTGCAGATCGCCGGTGCCGAGCGCTGGTGCGGTGCGGGCTTCGACCGGCAGCGACAGCGGCTCGACACCAAGTAGTCGCAGCGACCGGCCGCTGATCCGGATCGCGCCTTCGACCGCCGGCGACACCTGCCAGCCGGCGCGGCGCAGATCGACATAGAGCTGTTGGGCGAAGCTGCCGCCGTCGCGCGCTACCAGCGTTGCGGTGCGATTGCCGCCGAGCGCTGCGGCGGCGCGGTCGTAACTGGTGCGGGCTTGCGCGTTCAGCGCCTGCACGCCGCTCCACAACGCGGTCGCGGAGATCAGGCCGATCGCAAGCGTTGCGAGCTGCATCGGATGCCGTCGCCAGTGGCTCAGCAGCACGGCGAGGATCCACAGCGCCCGCCTCAATGGATCAGCCCCGCGTGCAGATGCACCCGCCGGTCGAGCATGCCGGCGAGGCGCTCGCTGTGCGTCACCATCAGGAAGCCGCAGCCGGTGCGGCGGACCAGATCGGTGGCGAGCGCCAGCACGTCGTCGGCGGTGGCTTCGTCGAGATTGCCGGTCGGCTCGTCGGCGAGCAGCAGCAACGGCTTGATCGCCAGCGCGCGGCCGATCGCGACGCGCTGCTGTTGGCCGCCGGACAACTGCTCCGGATAGCGCTTCAGCAACAGTCGGAGGCCGAGCCGTTCGATCAGCTCGTCTTGCCATGCGGAATCGTGGCGACCGGCGAGCCTGGATTGGAAGGCGAGATTGTCGGCGACCGTCAGGCTCGGGATCAGGTTGAACTGCTGAAACACCAGGCCGAGCCGTTCGCGCCGAAATGCGGCCCGCGCCGCATCCGCCATGGCCGAGATCGTCTCTTCGCCGAAGGTGATGGCGCCGCCATCGGGTTGATCGAGGCCAGCGATCAGGTGCAGCAAGGTCGACTTGCCGCTGCCGGATTCGCCGGTCAGCGCGACGCTCTCACCTGGCTGTACCGCAAGATCGACGCCGCGCAGCACCGCGACGCGGTCCTGGCCGGAGAAATAAGACTTGGTGAGGTTGGAAACGATCAGCATCGGCACAGCTCACGCGGCGCGATAAAGACAGCGCGCATACCGCGCCGGCGTGACCCGGTCATTCTCGCCTTCCGATCGCTCGTCGTCATGCTCGTCCTGAACGATATGGGGTGCTGAATCGATCGCTCAAGTCGGCGCGTCCGATGCACGGCAAACGGATCGTTGCGATGCACCCTGCGACGATTTGTCAAATCCCGGATTGCATTCGATCGATGGTGGCGGCAACCTCGCGACAGACTCGCAACAAGGGTCGTCAAACGACTGGTCCGGGGAGATCGTCATGGCCGCGCAATCCACGCCGGAAGGCGCCTGGAGAATTACATTCCTCCTGTTTCTGTTCATGGTGGTGAATTTCGCCGACAAGATCGTGGTCGGGCTCGCCGGCGTTCCGATCATGCAGGAGCTGAAGCTCTCACCCGAACAATTCGGTCTACTCGGCTCGTCGTTCTTCTTCCTGTTTTCGATCTCGGCGATCGTGGTCGGGTTCATCGTCAATCGCATCGAAACGCGCTGGGTGTTGTTGGCGCTGGCCCTGATCTGGGCGGTGGCGCAGTTTCCGATCGTCGGCGAGGTTTCCTTCGCCACCTTCGTGATCTGCCGGATCATCCTCGGCGCCGGTGAAGGCCCGGCGTTCTCCGTCGCGGCACATGCGATCTACAAATGGTTTCCCGACCATCAGCGCACGCTGCCGACCGCGATCCTGTCGCAAGGCTCGGCGTTCGGCGTGATCCTCGCGGTGCCGGCGCTGAATTGGATCATCGTCAATCACTCCTGGCACTACGCATTCGCGGCGCTTGGCATCGTTGGTCTGATGTGGGCGGCGGCGTGGATCGCCCTTGGCAAAGAGGGACCGCTGGTGCCGAGCGCCGCCGTCGCCGCCGCCGAGGTGCGGATCCCCTACGCGCGGCTGCTGACCTCGCGCACCTTCATCGGCTGCATCCTGGCGACGTTCGGCGCCTATTGGGCACTGTCGCTCGGGCTGACCTGGTTCACTACCTTCATCATCCAGGGGCTGGGCTTCAGCCAGCATCAGGCCGGACTGATCTCGATCACGCCGTGGGTGTTCGGCGCCAGCGTGGTGCTGCTCACCGGCTGGCTGTCGCAGCGGCTGATCCAACGCGGTGTCTCCAGCCGGGTGGCGCGGGGCGTGCTCGGCGCCGCGCCGCTACTGGTCGGCGGCGCGATGATCGTGGTGCTGCCCTATATCGACAATCCCACCGCGCGGATCGTCGCCCTGGTGGTCGGATCCGGCCTGTGCGGCTCGATCTACGTGGTGTGTCCGCCGATGATCGCCGAGTTCGCCCCGGTGTCGCAGCGCGGCGCAGCGATCGCGATTTACGGGGCGCTGTATACGCTGGCCGGGATCGTCGCGCCCTGGGTGATGGGGAATGTCCTGCAGCACGCGTCCTCGCCGCTCGACGGTTACCTCGTCGGCTACGCCATCAACGGCGCGGTGATGATCGCCGCGGGTGTCGCCGGGCTGTTGCTGCTGTGGCCGAACACCGAGCGGGCGCGGCTGCTGAAGGGTGCGGAGCCGGTCCCTCTTGGACTCCGCAAGCCGGCCTGAGGTCTTCCATCGCCGCGCCTGGCGTCTCAAGTCACCGGCGTTCAACTCTACGAAAACGCAAATGGCCGGGACGAGCCCGGCCATGAGGTGGTTTAGCGTAGTGGCCTTACAGAGATTTACTGGCTCGCCGCATCGGTGTTGAACACTTCGCCTTCCGGCACCCAGCTCGTCCCGTTGAACTTGGCGATCTGCATCTGGGTGTAGGGGGCATAGCGATCCGGCCGGGTCGAGATCTTGATGCCCGGCAGCAGCATCGGCGCGGCGGTCGGCTTGATGTTGGTGGCCTGCTTGAGCAGGTTGTCGCGGGTAAGATTGTCGCCGCAGGCTTCCAGCACCTTCACCGTCATATAGGCCGAGATGTAGCCGGTGACGGTGGAGCCATCGGCGATGTCGCCTTTCGGATACCACTTGGCCAAGAATTCCTTGAACTCCTTGACGTCGGGATCGTTCGCGAACCGCGGATCGGTCGGCGTTTTCGCCGCCAGCGCGGTCAGGAGGCCGGTCGAGGCTTCCTTGCCGGCGGGCTCGAGCACGCCCTTGATCGAGCTCGACACGCTGACCACGAAGTTCAGCGGCTTCCAGTTCAGTTCGTGCACCTTGCGGATCGCCTGGGCACCGAACTTCGGCGTCGCCATCGTGAACAGCGTGTCGGCGCCCGAGGCCTTCAGTGCCACGATCTGGGAGTCGACCGTCGGATCGGTGACCTCGTAGGTGACCTCCTTGACGATCATGGTCTTGGCTTTGTCGCCGAGCCCGTCCTTCAGGCCCTTGACGTAATCCTTGCCGGCGTCGTCGTTCTGCGAAAATACCCCGAGCTTGGCGTCCGGTTTGTTCTTCAACAGGTACTTGGCGAAGATCATGCCTTCCATCTGGTACGGCGGGTAGAGCTGCGTGGTCCAGGGGAAGTTCTTCGGGTCGTTCCACTTCGCAGCGCCGGTCGAGATGAAGATCTGCGGTACCTTCTTGGCGTTGAGATATTTCTGAATCGCCGAATTGGTCGGGGTGCCGATCGTGCCGATGATTGCCAGCACTTCGTCCTGCTCCACCAGACGCCGCGTCTGCTCCACCGTCTTCGGTGGCGAATAGGCGTCGTCGAGGCTGATCATCTTGATCGTGCGACCGTTGACGCCGCCTTTGGCGTTGACCATCGCATAGTAGGCGTCTTCGACATGGCCCTGCACGCCATAGGCAGAGGCCGGGCCGCTATACGGCATGGTCTGGCCGATTTTGATCTCTGTGTCGGTGACGCCGGGGCCGTATTTTTTCTGGGCGACAGCGGGCTGAGCCGCAGCGAGCGCCAAGGCGCTGGCCAGCAGGAACGAGGTGCGAATGGACAAATGCGTTTCCTCTCGTTGAAAGCCGCACTCTGCGGTGCGGGCTAAAGATCGATCGCCCGTGTTTTTTTGTTTTCGGTGCGACCCTGCTTACGCTGTCACGAGAACTGTCGTCGTTCAATTGAATTGCGCGGCGACGTAGCGGCGCAGGTCACTTGCAGACGTGCAAATTTCGTGGAGCGGACTAAGTGCTGCTAAGCTGCCCCGAGGGGCGATGACAGGCACGAGTGCGATGCGATGATTAGTTCCGCTGAGTCCGGGCTTCGCGTGCTGCTGTCCGAAGGCAGCAGTACCTCGGCGCGCGAGGCGATCACCGTGCTCGGACTCGCCGGGCATCATGTCGAGATCTGCGATCCGTCGCGGCTGTGTCTCGGCCGGTTCTCACGTTTTGTGCGTGCGGTGCACCGCTGCCCGCCGCTGCGCTGCGATCCTGCCGGTTATCTCGGTTTCGTGACGGAGCTGTTGGCGCAGCGCGGCTTCGACGTTCTGTTACCGATCCACGAGCAGGGCCTGGTGTTCGCCCGCGCGCCCGATCGCATCGCGGCGCTGACCGGCGTCGCGTTGCCATCCTATGACAGCTACCGCACTGCGGTGTGCAAAGCCGGGTTCAGCCGGCTGTTGGAGTCACTCGGCCTGCCGCAGCCGCCAACACGAATTGTGAGGTCCGAGCACGAGCTGCGGGAAGCCGTGCACGCTCCCTGCGTGATCAAGACGTCGGTCGGCACCGCCAGCCGCGGAGTCTGGCGGGTCACGAACCAAGCGGTGCTCGACCAAGTGGTGGACGAGTTGTGCGCAGCGGACGGCTTTGCCGGGGAGGTGCTGGTGCAGGATTGCGTCGCCGGTCCGATCGAGCACGCTCAGGCGGTGTTCGATCGCGGCGAGCTGCTCGCGCTGCACGCCTATCGACAGATCGCGGCCGGTGCCGGCGGTGGCCCGTCGCGCAAGCTCAGCATTCGCGGCGACGCCGTTCGTGCCGATGTCGCTGCGATCGGCGCCGCGCTCGGATGGCATGGTGCGCTGTCGTTCGATGTCATCCGTCCGGCGGGTGGCGCGTCGCCGCTCTTCATCGATTGCAATCCGCGGTTGGTCGAGCCGATGAGCGCTCAGCTCGCAGGGCTCGACCTCGTCGATCTGCTGTTGCGGCTGTCGCTCGGCCGGCACCCTGTGGAGCCCGCGCCGTCCCAGGAGGGAGCCCGCACTCATCTCGGCATGCAGGCGCTGCTCGGCTGCGCGCTGCGCGGCGGCTCTCGGCGCAAGGTGATGCGGGAATGCGCGCGGCTGATGCTGCGGCAATCGCCCTATGACGGAAGCGCCGAGGAGCTGACTCCTGTCCGGCAGGATTGGCTCGGCGCCGTGCCGCTCGCCGCAACGGCATTGATCCTGCTCGCGGCTCCCGGTCGTGCGTCAACGTTGGCGGCCAAAGGCTGGGGCGATCACCTGCTCGATGCGGTCGCCATGGCGCAGATCGATCGAGGATTCGAACAGCCAGCCTGATACGCGCACGTCTCAGGCACCGGCCTGTTACAGATCCTTGGTATAGTCGTCGCGATCGCGGTCTGGCGCGCAAATGTCGCCGGCCTCGTACAGGTCTTCGTCGAGGGCGGGCGGCGGCTGCGTCGGCGCGGGCTTGGCTTCGCTGGCCCCGCGGCTGTCGCCGGCCTTATCGCCGCGCTTCGGTGCGGCAACCTTGGGGCGCTTGTGCAGAAAGCCGATCATGGCTCTCGGTCCCGTGATGGCCGGTGCGGGTGGCACGAGGCACACACGCAGCCGGCGTTGTTGGCAGTTCATTTCAACTGCGATTGGAGAGCCGAGACCAGACCGGATTCGTCAGGGCTCGCACGCAATTCTCGCAAGGCTCGCCGTTGCGTCGCGAGCCTTGCAGCACGGCTTCAGGTCCGGCGACCCGAGCTTTGCTGGTCCGCCAGCCATTCCGACAGCGGGCGCGGCTTGTCGTCTTCAGACTTCTTGGTGCCTCGCTTGGCGGTCGAGGCCGTCGTCTTGGCGCGCCTGGCCTTGCTCGATGTCGTGGCTTGCGGCATCGCGGCTTCACGGGCGAGCCGCATGGCGCGCAGGCGCGCCATATTGTCGAGGACTGCTTTGGCTGCGGCGTCGCGTTCGGCCTTGCCTTCGCGACCTTCAGCAGCGTTGCCAGCGTGGTGATCGTCGTCGTTCGTCATTCTTCCAGTTCGATCGCGTTCCAGTTGGGAGGCGGCGTGATAGCACGAAAAAAGCCTCCGAACAGCCTTTCGGCGCTCGGAGGCTGTTCGACGTTGGTTTCGCGTGCGAAGCGGCTGCGGAACGCAGCCGCTTTTATCAGAAAGTCACGCCGGCTTTGGCCAGATAGGTCCGGCCGGGCAGCGGATAGGCGCCGTAGCGGCCGGGCGTGAAGCTGCTGGCCACCGCATAGTCGTAGTATTGTGCGTTGAACAGGTTGATCACGCTCAGCGACCAGAAGAAGTGGTCGATCTCGCCGCTCAGTTTGACATCGACGGTGCCGTTCGCCGGGATCTTGACTTGGCTGTTGGCATTGTCGCTGTCCATGAAGCGACTGCTCCAGACCCGCGCGGTGGCATCGAACACGACGTATTTCTGCCAGACGTTCCAAGTCACGCCGGCATTCGCCGTATAGCGCGACACCAGCGGCACGTCGTTGCCCGAGAACGGCCCTTCGCGGAACGTTGCGCGGGTGTAGGCCGCGCCGCTGCGCAGCAACAGCGAGTCGCTGATGCGGATCGAAGAGCTGGTTTCGCCGCCATAACGGCGGGTCGGATCGAGATTGGTGTTGTAGAAGTTGACGGGATCGTAGCGGATCTCGTTGGTCAGATCCATGTTGTAGACGCTCGTCTGCATCTCGAACGGACCTGACTTGATGCGGAAGCCGCCTTCGACATCCACCGAGGTCTGGGTCTTGAGCGCGAACGTGCCCGGGATCGGATTGAAGAATGCATCGTATGACGGCCCGGAGGCGACACGTTCGTCGACATTCGGGGTGCGGAACGCGCGGGCGGCGCGGGCAAACACGCTGAACACGTCGTTGAAGCGATGCTCGAGGCCGACATGCAGCGCATGCTGGGTCTCGGTGCTGTCCAGCGGCAGCGCCTGCGCTCCGCCGAAATAGCCGGGCGCCAGCGGATTGAGCCGGTCGGTGGCTTCGACCTTCACGCTCTGCACCCGGCCGCCATAGGAGAAGTCGGTGCTCGGCAGGACGGCGATGGTCTGCTGCCAATAGCCGGCGAGGGTCTTCTGCGACAGGTTGTAGACGTGAACCGGCGGCGTGCCGCGATATTGGCCGCGGTCGGAATCATAGGTCGCGTCGTAATAGTCGAGGCCGGTGAGGATCTTCGACGGCAGGCCGAAGAACGCGTTCTTGATGCTCAGCCGCGGCGTGATCGACCAGGTCTGCAGATGTGCGTCGAACGAGCTGGCGCGGGAACTCAACAGCGGCAAGCTGCCGAAATAGCCGGCCTGCTGACGCTTGTCGCGCAGGCCGCCGTCGACGATCAGTTCGGCGCCGTCCCACAGCGATTTGGTGAAGCCGGCGGTGATGTTGGTGCCCTGCTTGTCGGCGTAGTCGAACGGCGTGTTGGTGCCGCGGCGGTCGGTCTGGAGCTCGTTGAGGCCGATCGACGGATCGACAGTCCGCGAGCCCGGCAGGCCGAGGCGTTGATTGTCGCCCGAGATGTTGACGAACGCGCTGAAGTCGCTCGTCGTGTAACGCAGTTCACCCAGCGCATTGTTCTGTTCGAGCGCGTTGTTGGTGCGGTAACCGTCGGTACGGACGTGATTTGCGAAGGCCGATGTCGACCATGGGCCAGAATTGAAAGCTGCCGACACCGCAGCGAGGCGCTGATTGAACGAGCCGACGCCGCCTTCGGCGCGGAACGTTGCGGGTGGGCCGCCGGCACCGGTCTTGGTGACGATGTTGATGACGCCGCCGACAGCATTGTCGCCGTACAGCACCGCGCCGCTGCCGCCGCGAGTGATCTCGATGCGCTCGATCGATTGCAGCGGGAGGCTCGACAAGTCGATGCCCTGCAGATCGAGGTCGTTGAGACGGCGGCCGTTGATCAGGAACAACGTATTTGAGGTCGCGGTGGCGCCAAAGCCTCGCAGATCGACCGAGGAGCCGGTGCCGTTGACGCCACCGTACAGCGACGTGCTCTGCACACCGGGCGTCTGCGCGATGATGTCCTGCACGGTTTGGGCCGGTGAACGCGCGATGTCCTCGGCTGTGATCACCGTGCTCGACGTTCCGACGATGGCGTTGGAGGTGCGGGTCGAGGTGGCGCTGACGACGATCTCCGGCAGGACGTCCTGCGCGGCGGCGGGCGTTGCCAGCGAGAGCGCGGGCACCAGAATGGTCGAAGCGAGAAGGGCGCGCGAAAGGGCGGAGCAAGGCCGCGGCGCGGCGGAGCGGGAGTGCATAAGGTCAAACCTCGGCTGACGTCTGTGGCACGTCACAGCGAACGAGGTCTCACCGAGCTTAACGGAAGCGGTGAAGACAATGCCTGCAATTCCCGGCCGGCAACTTCGCGTGTGACCACGAGTGACGGCAGGTCTCCTGGCTCGCGGTTGATCTTCCGTCGCCTTCCCAGGACCGAGGTTCCCAGTGGCATCCGACGAAAGACGATCCGCTTACAGTTGCGGGAACAGCTACGGCCTGGAACGCAGAAATGGCAGCGCTCGCACCGTATTCCCTTTTCATCCCTCTCGGGAACCGTCGACGCCATCTAGAAGTTGCGGGATTCGCGAGTCAATTCGTCGAAGGCGACGACGGGTGCAATCGTGGTCGGATTGTGACCGGCTGTGACTTGCGTGTAACAGCCGCGCCTGTACACCTCGCACGATAGTTGGAGCGGCAGGCGGGCGATGGCGGAATTCGTGGTGGAGTTCGGCAAGGATGGACGGCGCGTCGAGCCCGACGGCCGGCTCGATGCCGCTGCATTTCATCGCAACGATGCGCCAATCCGCGCCGCGCTGGCGCGGTTGCTCGCCGGCCGGCAGGGTGACGTGCTCGAAGCTGGCAGCGGCACCGGCCAACACATCGCAGCGCTGGCGCGCGAACATCCCTCGATCGTGTGGTGGCCGAGCGACGTCAACGACCAGCACCTCAAGAGCATCGCCGCCTGGCGCGCCCATGCGGCGTTGCCGAACTTGCGCCCGCCCCAGCGAATCGACCTTGCCGATCCCGCCTGGTCGGTCGTGCCAGGCGAAGCGGCTGCGCCCGGGCCGCTGCTGGCGCTGTTCTGCGCCAATGTTCTGCACATCGCGCCATGGCGCGTCGCCGAAGGACTGCTGGCGGGGGCTGGCAGGCTGCTGCGCCAGGACGGCATGCTGGTGCTGTACGGACCGTACAAGCGGGGCGGCGATCACACCGCGCTCAGCAATGCGGTGTTCGACACCAGCCTGCGCGACGCCAATCCCGAGTGGGGCGTGCGCGACGTTGCGGATGTGGAACGGCTCGGTGCCAGCGCCGGCCTGGCGCTGAGCGAGATCGTCGAGATGCCGGCCAACAATCTGATCCTGGTGTTTGTCCGAGCAAAACCCGCGTAGGCCCATGCACGACCGCCGATGGTGCGGCGGGTTGATCGCGCTCCGCCCGGCCCTATGATGCGCGCGCAATCGCCGGCCGGCGTCGGCCGGTGCGAGGAGATTCCCTGCCGATGGTCGATGCGACGGCCAACGACATCGTCGAAGACGATGCCCGTGCCCGCTCCAACGTGGTGCGGCTGGTCGCGGCGCAGGCGCTGACCGGCGCCAACGCCGCGGTGATCTTCGCGACCGGTTCGATCATCGGCGCCCAGCTCGCGCCGGAAATGTCGCTCGCGACCGTGCCGCTGTCGATGTATGTGCTCGGCCTTGCTGCCGGCACACTGCCCACGGGTTGGATCGCGCGGGTTTACGGTCGCCGCGTCGCGTTCATGATCGGCACCGGCTGCGGCACGCTCACCGGCGTGCTCGGCGCAGTCGCCATCCTGTACGGCTCGTTCCTGCTGTTCTGTGCCGCGACCTTCATCGGCGGGCTGTACGCTGCGGTGTCGCAATCCTATCGGTTCGCCGCCGCCGACGGTGCCAGTGCAGCCTATCGCCCGAAGGCGATGTCGTGGGTGATGGCCGGTGGCGTGTTCGCCGGCGTGCTCGGTCCGCAGCTCGTGCAGTGGACCATGGACGTCTGGCAGCCCTATTTGTTCGCGTTCTCCTACGTGGTGCAGGCGGCGATTGCGCTGATCGCGATGGCGGTGCTGTGGGGCGTCGATGCGCCGAGGCCGAAGCCGGCGGAGCGTACCGGCGGCCGGCCGCTGCTGGAGATCGTGCGGCAGCCGCGCTTCATCGCCGCGGCGCTGTGCGGCGCCATCGCCTATCCGATGATGAATCTGGTGATGACCTCGGCGCCGCTGGCGATGCAGATGTGCGGGCTCAGCGTCGGCGATTCCAATTTCGGCCTGCAATGGCACATCGTGGCGATGTACGCCCCGAGCTTCGTCACCGGTTCGCTGATTGCCAAGTTCGGCGCGCCGCGTGTGGTCGCCGCCGGCCTGATCCTGGAAGCGCTCGGTGCGTCGATTGGTCTGCTCGGCGTCACCGCGCCGCACTTCTGGGCGACGCTGTTCGTGATCGGCGTCGGATGGAATCTGGCGTTCGTCGGCGCCTCGGCGCTGGTGCTGGAGACGCATCAGCCGAGCGAGAAGAACAAGGTTCAGGCGTTCAACGATTTCATCATCTTCGGGCTGATGGCGCTGGGTTCGTTTGCGTCCGGGCAGTTGCTGGCGAATTACGGCTGGACCACCGTGAACCTCGCGGTGTTCCCGCCGGTGCTGCTCGGCCTGATCGTGCTGGCGGTCACCGGCTGGTCGAAAGTCCGGAAGCGGGTGGCGGTCGCCGCGCCTGAACTGTCCGATCGCGGCGTCTGACCGCGCAACAATACGGCCGGCCGCAAGCGCCGGATCGAGGGAGTGAACACGATGCCGTCGCGCGCGACCAATCACGCTCGCCTACGATGGTGAATCCTTCGGCTCCCGACGAGACCTCGTTCCGCTATCACGGTTGGCGGATCGTCACGGTGTGCTTCATCGTCGCCACCTTCGGCTGGGGGCTCGGCTTCTACGGCCAGAGCGTGTACCTCGCCGAGCTGGCCCGGACGCACGGCTGGCCGTCGTCGCAGATCGCGATTGCTACCACCTTCTTCTATCTCACCGGTGCGCTGCTGGTCGCCTTCGTCGGCGACGTGATCCGCCTGATCGGTGCGCGAGCCTGCCTGCTCGGCGGCATCGCCGCGATGGCGATCGGCACCGTGCTGCTCGGCCGCATCGATGCGCCGTGGCAGCTTTATGCCGTCGACGCGATCCTCGCGGTCGGGTGGGCTGGCACCAGCCTCGGGGCGATCACCAACACGCTCGGCTTGTGGTTCGACCGGCGTCGCGGCATGGCGATCAGTCTGGCGCTGAACGGCGCCAGTTTCGGCGGCATCGCCGGCGTGCCGCTGCTGGTGGCGCTGATCGGGGCGCTCGGCTTCACCGGGGCGACCTCGGCGGCGGCCATCGCCGCGGTGGTGTTGCTGATGCCGCTGGTCGCCATCGTCATTACACCGCCGCCGCATCTTGCCATCGCTTCGGGGACGGCGACCTCGCCCAGGGCGCTGTCGTCCGGTGCGATCCGCGGCAGCGCGCTGCGCAACCTCGGATTCCTGACCGCGACGGTCGCGTTCTCGCTGGTGCTGTTCGCGCAAGTCGGTTTCATCGTCCACCTGATCGCCTATCTCGACCCGCTTATCGGCCGCGAGCGTGCCGCGCTGGCGATGTCGCTGCTCACCGCGATGGCCGTGGTCGGCCGGGTATCGCTGTCGGTGGTGATCGACCGGCTCGATCAGCGTCTGGTCTCGGCGCTGTCGTTCGCCAGTCAGGCGGCGGCGCTGGGTGTGCTGATCTCCACCCGCGATGCGACGCTGCTGCTGGCCGCCTGCGCGCTGTTCGGCTTTTCGGTGGGCAATCTGATCACCTTGCCGGCGCTGATCATTCAGCGCGAATTTCCCACCTCGTCGTTCGGCGTTCTGGTCGCGCTCAACACCGCGATCAACCAGGTCGCCTACGCGTTCGGTCCTGGTGTCGTCGGTCTGCTGCGCGATGCCTCTGGCAGCTACACGGCGCCGTTCGCCGGCTGTATCGCCCTGCAACTCGCCGCCGCAGCGCTAATCATGGTGCGGCGGGAGCGCAGATGACCTTTTCTGTCGTCATGCGGGGCGGCCGGAACGCGCCCGGCGAATGCGGCTTTACGTCAGCTCCGGCGTCTCGCCCTCCGGCAGCGGAAACTGATAGGTGTTGAGCGTCATCGACACCATCGTGTAGTAGCCGCACAGTCCGATCACCTCCGCCAGCCCGCGCTCGCCGAGCAGCCGCATCGCCTCGTCGTACAGCGGCTGCGGCAGCCCCTTGGCTTCGTGCAGCGACCGCGCCACGTCGTAGATCACCTGGGCCTTCGCGCTGTCGAAGGACGGCGTGCGGCGGTCGCGGATCGCGTCGATGATTTTTGGATCGAGCCCGCCGTCGAGCGCCATCTTCTTGTGCGCGTACCATTCGAACTGCGCGGTCCAGTGCCGAGCCGTCACCAGGATGGCGAGTTCGGATTCCGCCGCGGTGAGTGACGTGTCGTAGCGTAGGAAGGCGCCGAGCCGTGTGGCGTGCCGCGCCATCTCCGGGCTCGCCAGCCACGCCATCATCGGCGGCGGCGGGCTGCCGCGCTTGCTGGCGATCGACTCGTCGTAGATGGCGCGTTGCTCGGCGCTCATTTCGCCAGGCGAAAGTAATTTCAGGCGCATCCTGTTGGATCCTCTTTGGCTGTCCGGCATCCGTTCCCTAGCACATCGCCGCAAGACCGCATCCCGAGACAGATATTGAATTCCACCGCGCGACGCGCCAAGGTCGCCGCCAACAATGCATCGCCGGCGCGCAAAGCGCCGGCGCAAATGTGGATGGAAACCGCATGACCGATCTCGATACATTCCGCGCCGAGACCCGTGCCTGGCTCGAGGCCAATTGCCCCGCCGAGATGCGCACGCCGATGCAGGGCGACGAGGACAATTTCTGGGGCGGCCGCAACGCCAAATTCGCCTCCGAGGCGCAGAAGGTGTGGTTCGAGCGGATGCGCGACAAGGGCTGGACGGTGCCGGATTGGCCGACCCAATACGGCGGCGGCGGGCTCGACGGCGCTCAGCACAAAGTGTTGCGCGAAGAGATGGCGGCAATCGGTGCGCGCCCGCCGCTGTCCTCGTTCGGCATCTGGATGCTTGGGCCCGCACTCCTGAAATACGGCAACGAGCAGCAGAAGGCCGAGCACCTGCCGAAGATCGCCCGCGGCGAAATCCGTTGGTGCCAGGGCTATTCCGAGCCGAACGCCGGATCGGATCTGGCCTCGCTGCAGACCCGCGCGGTGCCGGACGGCGACGACTTCATCATCAACGGCTCGAAGATCTGGACATCCTACGCCAACTACGCGGACTGGATCTTCTGCCTAGTGCGCACCGACCCCGCCGCCAAGAAGCACGACGGCATCAGCTTCATCCTGTTCGACATGACCTCGAAGGGCGTGACGACGAAGCCGATCCTGCTGATCTCGGGCAAATCGCCGTTCTGCGAGACCTTCTTCGACAACGTCCGGGTGCCGCAGTCGCACGTCGTCGGCACCATCAATCGCGGCTGGGACGTCGCGAAGTATCTGTTGCAGCACGAGCGCGCGATGATTTCCGGGATGGGCGGCCGCGACGGCGGCCGGCCGCTCGGTCAGGTCGCGGCGGATTCGCTCGGCACCGACGATCAGGGCCGGCTCGACGATCCGATCCTGCGCGGCCAGATCGCGACGTTCGATGTCGACGAGGCGGCACTCGCCTGCGCGGCGGAGCGGGCGGTCGATCTCGCCAAGGCCGGGCAACTGCATCCGGCGTTCTCGTCGGCGATGAAATACTACGGCACCGAGCTGAACAAGCGCCGCCACGAGATCCTGATGTCGGCCGGCGGCATCGATGCGCTGGAGTGGGAGAGCGAGCGCAGCCAAGAAGGCAGCCGCGCCCGCGCCTGGCTGCGCACCAAGGCCAACTCGATCGAAGGCGGCACCAGCGAAGTGATGCTCGGCATCGTCGCCAAGCGCATCCTGGATCTGCCGGGGGCGTAGTAGGGGGCCTCATCCTGAGGAGCGGCCGTCAGGCCGCGTCTCGAAGGATGAGGGGCCCCGGCGCTCATGGTTCGAGACGGCGCGCTGCGCGCGCCTCCTCACCATGAGGTCCTCGTATCGTTGCAACATCATTGATCTGATCGGAAACCTCACCCATGGCTCTCGTCCTCACTGAAGAACAAACCATGCTGCGCGATTCCGCGCGCGGGCTGATCGGCGACAAGGCGCCGGTCGCGCATTTGCGCAAGCTGCGCGACGAACGCGACGCCACCGGCTTCTCACGCGAACTGTGGAAGAGCTTCGCCGAGATGGGGCTGGCCGGCCTGCTGGTGCCGGAAGAGTTCGGCGGCTCGGGGCTCGGCTGTGTCGAGGCCGGTGTGGTGATGGAAGAGATCGGCCGCAATCTGACGCCGTCGCCGTTCCTGTCGACTGCAGTGCTGGCCGCTTCGGCGCTGGCCCGCGGCGGTTCGGCAGCGCAGAAGAAAACGTTTCTACCCAAGATCGCCGATGGCTCGCTGATCGCTGCGCTGGCGATCGACGAGGGTGCCAAGCATAGGCCCGCAAAGATCGCGCTGCAGGCAACCCGCGCCGGCAACGGCTTCAAGCTCAAGGGCGACAAGGCGCTGGTGGTCGACGGGCATGTTGCCGATCTGCTGATCGTCGCCGCGCGGAGTTCCGGCGCACCGGGCAATGCCGACGGCTTGACGCTGTTCCTGGTCGACCCCAAGGCCAAGGGCGTTGCGATCGAGCGCACCGTGATGGTCGACGCGCACAACGCGGCGCGGATCAGCTTCGACGACGTCGAGGTGAATGCCGATCAGGTGCTCGGCGAAGTCGACCGCGGCGGTGCGCTGCTCGAGGCGGTGCTCAATGTCGGCCGTGCCGCTGCTGCGGCCGAAATGCTCGGGGTCGCCGACGAGGCGTTCGGGCGGACCGTGAGCTATCTGAAAGAGCGCAAGCAGTTCGGCAAGCTGATCGGCGAGTTCCAGGCGCTGCAGCACCGCGCCGCACACCTCTACACCGAGATCGAGATCCTGCGCGCCGCGGTGCTCAAGGCGCTGCAGGCGGTCGACGCCGATGCGGCTCAGGCGCGGGTGGCTGTTGCGGTCGCCAAGGCCAAGGCCGGCACGGTGACGACGCTCGCGGTGCAGGAAGGCGTGCAGATGCACGGCGGCATGGGCATGACCGACCAGTTCGACGTCGGCCTGTTCATGAAGCGCGCCCGCGTGCTGCAGGAACTGCTCGGCGACAGCGCCTACCACGCCGAAGCGCTGGCGGAGTGGAAGAAGTACTGAGGTCCGTTTGTCAGGGCGCTTCCGTGGTCATTCCGGGGCGCGAGCGCTAGCTCGCGAGCCCGGAATCCCGAGATTGTTTTGAGACCTCGCCCTAAACCGCGAGATTCCGGGTTCGCGCTACGCGCGCCCCGGAATGACGGAGCTGAGGCCTGTCATCTGATCGGCGGCGCGTACTGAATGCCGCCGTTGCTCCAGAGTTGGTTGAGGCCGCGCGGGATTCCGAGCTTGCCGACGTTGCGGTCGTAGACTTCGCCGTAATTGCCGACGTGGCGGATGATGCGGGCGGCCCAGTCCTTCGACAGGCCGAGATCCTCGCCGAATGCGCCCTCGGTGCCGACCAGGCGCATCACGTCCGGCTTCTTCGACTTCAATGCTTCGTCGATGTTCTGCGAGGTGATGCCGAGTTCCTCGGCGTTGATCATCGCGTACAGCGTCCACTTCACGATCATCATCCAGTCGTCGTCGCGCTGGCGCACCACCGGGGCGAGCGGCTCCTTGGAGATGACGTCGGGCATGATGACGTGGTCGGCGGCGTTGGCGAAGGTTTTGCGCAGTGCGTAGAGCTGCGACACGTCGGCCGTGAAGGTGTCGCACTGGCCGTCCTTGTAGGCCTTCACCACGTCGTCGAACTTGTCCGACTTGACCTCCTGATACTTCATGTTGTTGGTACGGAAGTAATCGGCGAGGTTGAGCTGGGTGGTGGTGCCGTTCTGGACGCAGACCTTGCTGCCGTCGAGCTCGACCGCACTGTCGATCTTGCGCGAGGCCGGCACCATGAAGCCCTGACCGTCGTAATAGGCGACCGCCGGGAAATACAGGTCGTAGTTGGTCTCGCGCGACATGCTCCAGGTCGAGTTGCGCGACAGGATGTCGACCTTGCGGCTCTGCAGCTCCTTGAAGCGCTCGTTGGCATCGAGCGGCAGGAACTTGACCTTGGTCGGATCGTCGAAGATCGCCGCCGCCACCGCGCGGCAGAAGTCGACGTCGAAGCCGGTCCAGTTGCCCTTGTCGTCCGGAGTCGCGAAGCCGGGCAGGCCCTTGTTGACGCCGCACAGCACGGCATCGCGGCGGATGGTGCGCTTCAGCGTCTTGGTGTCGTAACGCTCGTAAGTGATCGCCGCCGCCGCGATGCCCGCCGCGACCACCAGGCCGATCGCGAGCCCGGTCTGAAACGTCCGTTTGAACATGCTGGATCTTTCGCAATGAGAAGGGAAGGCCGCCGCGCCGTTACAGCTCGGGCTTCTGCCGGACTACCACCTTGGTGCCGACCGGCACGCGCTCGTACAGATCCATCACGTCGGCATTCACCAGCCGGAAGCAGCCGGATGAAATCGCGGTGCCGATGGTGTCGGGGCGGTTCGTGCCGTGGATGCGATACACCGTCGAGCCGAGATACATTGCCCGAGCGCCGAGAGGATTGCCCGGCCCGCCTGCCATGAAGCGTGGCAGATAGGGCTGGCGCTGGATCATCTCCGGCGGCGGCACCCAATCCGGCCATTCGGCCTTCCGCGAGATCTTCAAGAGGCCCTGCCAGGTGAAGCCTTCGCGGCCGACGCCGATGCCGTAGCGCAGCGCGCGGTTGTTGCCTTGCACCAGGTACAAATAGCGTTCGGAGGTCTGGACGATAATGGTGCCGGGAGGCTCGGTGGTGCGGAAATACACCATCTGCTTCTGCCATTCCGGCGGCAGCACAAAGCCGTCGTCGGCGATCAGTCCGGGCTCGTCTCCGACATCGGACTGTTGCGCGTAGCTCGGTGCCGATGCGAAGAGCGTGACCAGGGCGGTCGCCATCGCCACCCGGCCCAACAAGCGCGGAAATCTCATGACACCCCCATCGTGAGTCACAGGCAGTTGCTGTGTATCACGTCATCCCTTGCCGATCCACAGCCGCAGCAGCAGCGAAACGATCGCCACTGCACCGACGCCGGCGAGCCACAGCACGACGAACCACAGCAATCGTCGGGGCAGCGGGCTTTTCGGTTCAAGCGGCGCGGTCAATGATACCCGTTCTCCGGATCGACCTTGCCGCGGAACACCCAATAGGCCCAGGCGGTATAGGCGAGGATGATCGGCACCAGGATGGCGACGCCGACCAGCATGAAGATCTGACTGTTCTCCGGTGCGGCGGCCTGCCAGATCGTGATGCTGCGCGGCACCACATACGGCCAGATGCTGATGCCGAGGCCGGCGTAGGACAGCGCGAACAGGCACAGCGCCAGCAGAAACGGCTGGTAGTCCCGGCGCTGCACCAGCGCCCGCAACAACAGAGCGGTGACGATGGCGACCGCGAGCGGCACCTGCGCGGTGGCGAGCACGTTCGGCCAGGCGAACCAGCGCTGCGAGTAGTCGTAGGACAGGAACGGCGTCGCCGCACTGACCGCGACGATCGCGGCGAGCAGCGCGAACAGCAGCCAGCGGCTCAGCCGATACGCCGTGTCGCGCAGATCGCCGGTGGTCTTCATCACCAGCCAGGTCGCGCCGAGCAGCGCGTAACCGATCACCAGCGCGATGCCGGTGAGAATGCTGAACGGCGTCAGCCAGTCCCACCAGCCGCCCGCATAAGCGCGGCCTTCGACATGCACGCCCTGCAGCAGTGCGCCGAGCGCGATGCCTTGCGCCAGCGCCGCGATCAGCGAGCCGAGGAAGAAGGCGAGATCCCAGCGGTTGCGCTCGCGCTGGGTGCGCCAGCGGAATTCGAACGCGACACCGCGAAACGCCAGCCCCAGCAGCATGGCGATGATCGGCGTGTACAGCGCCGGCATCAGTACCGCATAGGCCAGCGGAAACGCTGCGAACAGTCCGCCGCCGCCGAGCACCAGCCACGTCTCGTTGCCGTCCCAGACCGGCGCGACGCTGTTCATGATGACGTCGCGGTCGCGCTTGGTGCGAAACAGCGGAAACAGGATGCCAAGACCGAGATCGAAGCCGTCCATCACCACATAGACGAACACCGCAAAGGCGATGATGAAGGCCCAGATCGTCGCGACGTCGTAAGTCATAGCCACAACCGAATCCTGCTCAACTGAATCTGCGGGTGGCGATCGCCGGCGCCGGCGTGATGCCGGCGGCGCGTTCGGGCGTGTCGCCGCGCGGACCTTCCTCGCCATGGTGCGGCGGATGCGCCATCAGTCGCAGGATGTAGACCACGCCTGCGATGAAGATGGCGAAATACACCACGATGAAGGCAATCAGCGACGTCGCCACAGCGGGCGCAGCGAGCGGCGATACCGAGTCTGTGGTGCGAAGCAGGCCGAACACCGTGAACGGCTGACGACCGGTTTCGGTGGTGACCCAGCCCGCCAGCACGGCGATGAAGCCGGCCGGTCCCATCGCCAGCGCGAAGCGGTGCAAGGGGCGGGATTCGAACAGCCGGCCGCGCCAGCGCAGCCACAGGCTGAACACGCCGAGGCCGAGCATCAGGAAGCCGAGCGAAACCATCACCCGGAACGACCAGAAGGTGATCGGCACCGGCGGCCAGTTTTCGCGCGGCACGGTGTCGAGGCCGGCGAGCGGGGCATCGAGCGAGTGCTTCAGGATCAGCGACGACAGCTTGGGAATTTCCAACGCGTAGCGCACCACCGCGGCGTCCTGGTCCGGCAGGCCGAACAGGATCAGCGGCGCGCCGTTCGGATGGCTTTGGTAGTGGCCTTCCATCGCCATCACTTTGGCGGGCTGGTGCTCCAGCGTATTGAGGCCGTGGGCGTCGCCGGCGAAAATCTGGATCGGCGCCACCACCGCGATCATCCACATCGCCATCGAGAACATCATCCGCGCCCCGGGCTGACGCGAATTCGTAAGCAGGTGATAGGCACCGACAGCACCGACCACCAGCGCAGTGGTCAGGTAGGCGGCGAGCACCATGTGCACGAGCCGATATGGGAACGACGGATTGAAGATCAGCTTGAACCAATCGACCGCGACGAACTGTCCGACGTCGTTGATGGCGTAGCCTGCGGGAGTCTGCATCCAGGAATTCGCCGACAGGATCCAGAACGCCGACATCAAGGTGCCGATCGCCACCATCAGCGTGGCGAGGAAATGAAGGCGCGGCCCCACCAGCTTGAGGCCGAACAGCATCACGCCGAGAAATCCCGCCTCGAGGAAGAATGCAGTCAGCACCTCGTAGGCCATCAGCGGCCCGAGCACCGGCCCGGTCTTGTCGGAGAATACCGCCCAGTTGGTGCCGAACTGGTAGGACATCACGATGCCCGACACTACGCCCATGCCGAACGCGATCGCGAAGATCTTCATCCAGTAATTGAACAGGTTGATGAAAACTTCGCGCTTGGTCCACAGCCACAACGCTTCCAGCACAGCGAGAAAGCTCGCCAAGCCGATCGAAAACGCTGGAAAGATGATGTGAAACGACACCGTGAAGGCGAACTGGAGGCGCGCGAGCACCACCGGATCAAGACTTTCGAACATCCCACCGACCCGTAGACGTGACGGAAGATGATGCGCACATCATCGCGCGACTATGTATCGTCGCAGTGCACAAATGCCTAGCCGGCAGCCGTTAACAATTCCGCGACGGCGTTGCGGTCGATCGATGATCGTGCGGTTTGTCTTGGATTTGGAGGCGCGCAGCATCACGCTGCGTCAACACAACGCATCAGCGGGCCTCGAACAAGCGAAAACCCGGACGAGGGGCATCTCGTCCGGGTCCCTTGGAGGCCTACGATGGGGTGTCGGAGGCTTTGGAAATTCGCTGTCGCGCGACCTGCGATTGGTGGCCGCTGCGTCGATGGAGATCACCCTAGCAGGCCGATCTTTCCGTTCGATGTCATCGATCGTTTCAATTGTTTCGTTCCACGATCGTGCCGCGCCTTGCCGAGTATAGGGACCACCACATCGTGGCGCGAGAGCGGCGGACGAGAACCGCTCCAAACTGCCGGCGTGCGACCAAGCGGCGCGGATCGGCGCACCTGCGACGTCACGCCGCGAGGCTCTCGACGCCGTGCCGCTTGAGCAGTTCGGCGAGCTGCTTGCGGGCATAGAACATCCGGGTCTTCACCGTGCTCTGCGGGATGCCGACGATGCGCCCGACTTCCTGCACCGACTTCTCATGATAGTAGACGAGATTGATGATCTCGCGATGGGCCGGCGACAGTTTGGCGATGCAGGCGCGCAAGATGTCGCTGGTGCGGCTGCGGTCGAGGGCGGTCTCCGGCGAGTCCGAGCCGTCGGCGATCTCCAGCACGTCGTCCTGGTCGATATCCTCGTGCTGACGCTGGCGCAGCGCGGTGAGCGCCTTGAAGCGGGCGATCGACAGCAGCCAGGTCGACACTTGAGCACGGCCTTCGAACTGCCGGGCGGTCCGCCACACGTCGAGGAAGACTTGGCTGACCAGATCCTCGGCGGTCGCAGCGTCGCGCAGCATCCGCAGGATGAACCGATAAACCCGCACATTGTGCCGAGCGTACAAAGTGTGCATCGCAGTCCGGTCACCGTCCGCAATGCTGGCGAGCAGCATTTCATCGCTCGTGGCTCTGGCGGCGAGGATGCCCAGGCGGCCGGCGTCGTTGAGCGCAATGACGTTCTGCATGACGAGCTCCCTTCGTGCCGCGCTCCCCCGCGGCGTGTTGGGAGAACTACTAGCCAGCTACCGTTTCAGGAGGTCTGCGCCGGGGCGGAAAATGGTTTCGTGTCATGCTCGAATTGTTTCGTCGCTTGGTCGGTGACGAAACAATCGGTGCAAAAGGCGAGAGGGATCAGGGCTGCAGGCGGCCGCGACGGTCGGCCGGCAGGGTCAGGCCCGTTCGCTGGCCGGCGAGAACAAATAGCCCCCGCCGCGAATTGTCCTGATTACGGCCGGTTTTGTCGGGTCCGGCTCGATCTTGCGGCGGATCCGCATGATGCGGAGATCGACCGCGCGGTCGAAGGCTTCGGCATCTCGCGCATTCGCCAGCTCCAGCAGCCGCTCGCGCGACAGCACCCGTTTGGGATTGGCCGCGAACACCTTCAGCAGGCCGAACTCCGATGCCGTCAGCGGATGCTCGTTGCCGTCATCGTCGCGCAGTGCCTGGGCTTCAAGATCGAGCCATTTGGTGCCGAACCGGACGAGCTGGGCGTTATCGGCCTTGGCGGCACTCGCCGGTTCAGTGGCGGCCGGCTTCGGCGGCGCCGCGCGGCGCAGCACCGAGCGGATCCGCGCCATCAATTCGCGTAGCTCGCAGGGCTTGGCGATGTAGTCGTCGGCGCCGAGCTCGAGGCCGACGACGCGGTCGATCGGGCTGGCGGTCGCGGTCAGCATGATCACCGGGACGTTCGATTTCGCCTTGAGGTCGCGGATGATCGAGAGCCCGTCTTCTTCCGGCATGTTGAGGTCGAGCACCACCAGGTCCGGCAGCTTGGTGGCGATCTCGGCGCGCAGGCTCTTGCCGCCGTCGCACAGCGTGACGGCAAAGCCGTGCATCTTCAGATAGTCGCCGACCATTTCGCGGGCCGGGGCTTCGTCGTCGACGACGATGATGTGCGGGTTCTGGCTCATGACGGCGGTGCTGCGGGCAGTGTGATGGTAAAGGTCGCGCCCTGACCGGGGCCCGGGCTCGCGGCGGTGACCTGGCCGCCGTGCATGTCGACGATCTTCTTGACGATCGACAGCCCGAGGCCGGTCGAGCTCTCGCCGGCGGTCGGCTTGGCCGACAGCCGCTGGAAGCGGCCGAACAACCGTCCGAGGTCTTCCGGCGACAGACCGGCGCCTTCGTCGGAGACGCGGATCACGGTGTTGTCGCCGTCGCTATCGACCTGCAGCGCGATCCGCCCGCCGACCGGGCTGTATTTGATGGCGTTGCTGACCAGATTGTCGATCGCCTCGCGCATCCGGTCGGAGTCGCACATCGTGGTGCAAGCCTCCGGCGTCGACACCGAGATCTCCTGCTGCTTGTTCTGCGCCATCGGCCGGTTGGCTTCCGCAACCTCCCCAACCAGCGCCGCGAGGTCCACCGGCTCGCGCCGGATCGAGATGTCGAACGCGTCGGCCATCGCGTCGGAAATCAGGTGGTCGACCATCAGCGTCAACCGCCGGGTCGCGTCGCGGATGTGGTCGACCTGGGCAATGACGTGGTCCTTGGAGGCTTCGGCGCCGATCAGTTCGGTGAGCATCTCGGTGCGGCCGAGGATGACGCCGAGCGGGTTCTTCAGATCGTGGGCGACGGTACCGAGGATCTCGTTCTTGAACGCATTGGCGCGCTGCAGCCGCAGCCACTGCGTCGACAGTCGGCGGTTGGCGAGGGTCAGCGCCCGGGTGCGCTGCGCCACCCGGTCTTCGAGCTGGGTATTGGCCTCATGCAACTGGCGATAGAGAATGACGTTGTCGAACGCGATCGACAGCCGGCTGCCGAAGATCTCGACCAGCGACCGGTCGGTTTCCGACAGCTCGCGTTCGGCCTGCAGCAACACCACGACTTCGCGGCCGCTGCCGGTGCGGATGTAGAGCACGGTACGGTGGTTGGCGAATTCGTGCTTGCGGCGCCGGAACGCTTCCTCGACCATCTGGCGGAGGTTCTGGTCGAGCCCGTTGCCTTGGCAGGTGGTGCCGATAAAGCGGCTGTAACAGCCGGATCCGGCCAGAACCGCCAGGTCCTCGCCGGAATCGCGCAACACAAGAATACCGGCACAGTCGACGTTGAGCAGTGAGGCGAGCTGAGTCAGCACGCCCTCCGCCAGCCGTTGCATCGATTTGAAATCGTACAGCGTCGAGGCGGCGTCGATGATGATTTCGAGGCCGCGCCGCGTCTGCACCATGCGTTCGAGCTGCTGGTAGCTGCGCAGAGCGGCGGTCAGCGAGGTGAACAGCTTGTCGGCGGTGAGTTCGGTCTTGGCCTTGTAGTCGTTGATGTCGTAATCGACGATCACACGCCGTTCCGGTGCCTGGCCCGGCTGGCCGGTGCGCAGGATGATGCGGACAGTCTCGTTCTTCAGCTCGTTGCGGATGAACTCGACCAAATCGAGGCCGGCGGCGTCGGTCTCCATGATGACGTCGAGCAGAACTGCGGCGATGTCGGGGTTGGCCCGCATCAGTTCGCGCCCTTCGGCGCCGGAATAGGCCGAGACGATTTCCAGTCCCTGGCCGTTCAGGCTGTAATCGCTGAGTGCGAACCGGGTGCCGTCGTGCACCGCGGTGTCGTCGTCGATCACCGCGATCTTCCATTTTCGCGCGCCCGATACCTCAGGCGTCGAATCGGTGTCTTCGATCAGCTCGAGGATATCGTCCTGGTCGGCCATTGCAGGTTTCCGTCGATGGGCGGAGCGGCAGGAGCCGCGCCACCGGTGGCGGTCTTCGGCATGATAATGCGAAAAGTCGTGCCTTGTCCTAATCTTGATTCCAGCACCATGCGTCCGCCGAGCTGCTGGGTCACCAGATTGTAAACGATGTGCAGGCCGAGGCCGGTGCCCCCCTCGTTACGGCGGGTGGTGAAGAACGGGTCGAATGCCTGGCGCTGCACGTCCGGCGTCATGCCGGCGCCGTCGTCGGCGAAAATGATCTCGATGTCGTCGGCGCCGCGGGGGCGCGCCGTGATGGTGATCGCCCCGGGGCGGGCGTCCGGGAACGCGTGGTTGGCGGCGTTCAGAAACAGGTTGGTCAAAATCTGTCCGTAGGCCCCGGGATAGCCGTCGATCACCAGCCCTTCGGGCACGTCGATACGGAGATCGATCGGGGCACGCTTCAGCACCGGTTTCAGGCTGGCGACGATCTGATCGGTCGCCTCGTGCAGCGAAAACCGCCGGCGCTCGGCGTGCGAACGATCGACCGCGACCTGCTTGAAGGATTGGATCAGATCGGCCGCCCGTTGCAGGTTGCCGACGAGCTGCTGGGCCGCGTCCCGTGCCGAGCGGACGAATTCGTCGAGTTGCGAGCGCCGTAGCGGCGTATCGCCTTTGAGTTCAGCCTCGAAGGTCGTGGCGCGGCGGGTGAAGCTCGATGCCACCGTCAGGCTGATGCCGATCGGATTGTTGACCTCGTGGGCGACGCCGGCGACCAGACTGCCGAGCGCGGCCAGCCTTTCGGCATCGATCAAATTCTGCTGCGCGGTCTTCAGTTCGAGCAGTGCGCTCTCGGCCTTCTCTTTCGATGCACGCAGATCGTCTTCCGCCTTGCGCTTGTCGATGGCGTTCTCGCGGAACACCTCGACGGCGCGGGCCATCGCGCCGACCTCGTCCCGCGCCTCGGTGCCGGCGACGCGGCGGTCGTAATTGCCCGATGTGATCGCATGCATCGAGGCGAGGATCTGCTGCAGCGGCAGACGAATGCTGAGCGCGATGACGATCCCGGCCGAGATGATGATTCCGAGGAAGATCAGCGCGATCGTCAGCACCTTCTGCGAGATTCCCGCCAGGGTGCGATCGAACGTCTCCTGCGCTTTCTGCTCGCGCTGCCGCATCTTGACCGAGAGCGCATCGATCGCCGCGATGGTCGCGGCCTGGCTGGCGTCGATCGAGTTGCGTAGCAGATCGCTCCGTTTGGCGAGCTGATCGGTCAGTTCCTGCAGGCCGTCGCTCAGCGCCCCGGTGCGCAGCTTCAGCTTCTCCAGTGCCATCTTCTGCAGATCGTTGTCGGCGAGGTCGGTCATCACCGGAATGGTGCGCACGATCGTCTCGGTGTTCTGCCGCGCGTCTTCGGCAGCTTGCGGCGACAGCGACAGGTAGTAGGAGTTCGCCGCGACCAGCATGGCGGTGAACGCCTCACGCGCGCGGCCGAGCGGTGGCAGGATCAGCGCATCGCGCTGGCCGCTGGCGCCGGCGATCACGGCGAACAACGCTGCGATGTCACGTGCCGGCGCTTGGACCTGGTTTTCGTAGGTCGCCTTGATGGTGGTCTGCAGCGCCCGAAGATCGCCGAAGCCGCCGAGGAAGCGCTCGGTCGCGCGCTCCAGCTCCTCGACCGAACCGGACAGCATCGGATCGGTCGAGGCGCGGTTGGTCAGCGTCCCGAGCACAGCCTCGCGCAGGAGCAGGATCTCGGCAAACAAATCGGGGCTGGGCTGGTTGATGTAGCGATGGATCAGATTCTGCAGCCGGCCGGTTTCGCTCTCGAGCAGTGCCAGGATGTTGTCGGACTCACGGACGTGCCGCACGTCGTCCCACGCGGTGCGTAGCTCCCGCGAGCCGCTCCAGATCAGGCTGATCAGAACCAGAACGACCAGCGAATTCAGAGCTGCGATCGACAGGATCCGCCAGCGGATCGGCACGGCCCGCACCAAGCCGACGAGGCCTGTGCGGCCACGGTTGTCCGGGCGCGGCTCGGCGTCAGCAGGCTTCGAAGACATCGGGTCCAATCCGGTCGATGTTTCGTCGATCACCACTCGGCCGCCCGGCCGCAACCGCTGGTGCGCGCGCGGCGTCGGCGTGCGGGACCACGGCTCGGCTGGACAGCGGCAAGTTCAATCCCATAAGGTTAATGCCGTTCACAGGGATCGGAGAAGTCCCGCCAAGCTAGCAGATCAGCCTGGGCGATGGCTATCGGGAGTGAGCGCGTCTGACGATGGCCGGGATGTTCAGAAAACTTGCGCAAATCGCCGCAGTCCTGGTTTGCGGCGGTGCCGGGACCGCTCCTGCCGGCGCGGCCACGGAGATCGCGTGGTGGCATGCGATGTCGGGCGAGCTCGGCCGGCAGCTCGAGAAACTGGCGGCGGATTTCAACGCCTCGCAATCCGATTACCGGGTGGTGCCGAGCTACAAGGGCAATTACACCCAGGCCGTGACCGCGGCGATCTTCGCGTTCCGTTCCTCGACTCAGCCGGCGATCGTACAGGTCAATGAGATCGCCACCGCCACCATGATGGCGGCGAAGGGCGCGGTGTATCCGGTCTACGAGCTGATGAAAGACGAGAACGAAGCGTTCTCGCCGGCCGACTACCTCCCCGCGGTCACCGGCTACTACACCGATCTGAGCGGCAACATGCTGTCGTTTCCGTTCAACGCGTCGACGCCGATCCTGTACTACAACAAGACACTGTTTCGTCGGGCCGGGCTCGATCCAGACAAGCCGCCTGCAACGTGGCCCGACGTCGGCACCATGGCGAAGCGGCTGCGCGATGCGGGAGCGGCCTGCGGCTTCACCACGGCGTGGCCGTCCTGGGTGAACGTCGAGAATTTCTCCGCCTATCACAACCTGCCGCTGGCGACGCGGTCGAACGGGCTCGGCGGGTTGGATGCGGAGCTGGTGTTCAACAATCCGACGGTGGTGCGCCATGTCGCGCAGCTCGCGGATTGGCAGAAGACCAAGATCTACGACTATAGCGGCCGTGCCACGGCGGCGGAGCCGCGATTCCAGCAGGGCGACTGCGGCATCTTCATCGGTTCGTCGGCGACCCGCGCCGACATCCTGACCAATGCCAAATTCGAGGTCGGCTACGGCCGCCTTCCGTATTGGCCGGATGTGGCCGGCGCGCCGCAGAACACCATCATCGGCGGCGCCACGCTGTGGGTGCTGCGTGGCCGGCCGGCGGCGGAATACAAAGGAGTGGCCAAGTTCTTCGCCTATCTGTCGAAGCCGGAGATTCAGGCGGCCTGGCACCAGCACACCGGCTATCTGCCGATCACCAAGGCGGCTTACGATCTCACCCGCGCTCAGGGCTTCTACGACCGCAATCCGGGGACTGCGATTTCGATCGAACAGATCACGTTGAAGCCGCCGACCGACAATTCTCGCGGGTTGCGGCTCGGCTCGTTCGTGCTGGTCCGGGCCGCGATCGAGGTCGAGTTCGAGCACGCGGTCCATGGTGATAAGTCGGCCCAGGCGGCGATGGATTCCGCAGTCGAGCGTGGCAACAAGCTGCTGCGGCAGTTCGAGGGGACCAAGCCGTAACGGCGCCTACGGCGCCGGCCGGTGAAGGCCGAACGCTCCTGAATCCCGGCTCAGCACCGGCGAGACCATCTCGACGAGCTTGCGTGCGGCTGCCTCGACCGTCAGTCCGGCGGTATCGAGGACGCCGGCCGCGCGAGCATACAGCGGTTCGCGACTCTGCAGAATGGTGCGCAGTTCCTGCATCGCGGCGCGGTCGTCGGCCATCGGGCGCATATCGCCCTGGCCGCGCACCCGGGTCATGTGCTCCTCCGGCTGTGCCTTCAACCAGATGGTGTAAAACGAGGTCAGGATCTGATCGAAGGTGATCGGCTCGGAAACGATGCCGCCGCCGGTCGCCAGCACCACCGGCTCGTTGCGGGCCAGCAACTGCCTCAATGCTGCCTGCTCCATCCGGCGGAAACCTTCCTGGCCGTACAGGGCGATGATCTCGGATACCGACAGTCCGTTCTGGCGTTCAATCTCGCGGTTCAACTCGACGAAACTCCAGCCGATGCTGTCGGCCAGCATCTTGCCGAGGGTGGATTTACCGGCGCCGCGCAGGCCGATCAGCGCGATGCCGTGGAAGGTCGCCTCGCGCTGCATGTTGGCGCCGAGCCTGCCGAGTCCGGACAGCACGTCCTTGGCATGGGCGATCTGCACCGGGGTGGCGCGTCGCACCAGGTCGCGGATCACCGGCCAGTTGGCCGACGTTTCGTCGGACGGCAGCAGATCTTCCAGCGGGGTCGCCAGCGCTTCGGAAATCCGCCGGAGCAGTACGATCGAGACGTTGCCCTTGCCGCTTTCCAATTGAGCGATATAGCGCTCGGAGATGCCGGAGACCTTCGCCAGCACCTTGCGCGACAGGCCGCGCCGGCCACGCATGGTGCGAACGTGCTGGCCGAGGTCGAGCAGAAAGCCCGCATCGGTGTCGTTTGGCTCGACCATGACCGTCCGTTCGCACCTGTTTGGAGAATGATAGTGCCGGCCACGAGCGCCAGCAAACGAACGGATGCCGTTCGGTGCATTATAATTCAAGGTAAATTTCGGCAGGTGGGGCGCAACACCGCAGGCGGAGGCCCGCGCTTCCGAACGTGGCTGGGCGGTGAGGCGACCTTTGGGAAGGCGCGTCCCCCACCGCTTCGGCGGGAGACGCAAAGCGAGGCGGCTATGCCCAGCCGTCACCCTTGATGCCCGGATTGGCGAAGGCGACGCCGCCGTCAACGGTCACGGTCGATCCGACCACATAGTCGCCGGCCCGCGAGGCGAGGAATACCGCCGTGCCCGCCATGTCCTCATCGGTGCCGATCCGGCCGGCGGGCACCCGCTTGGCGACCGCATCGGCCTCGTCGCGCGCCGCCTTGTTCATGTCGGAGGCGAACGGTCCCGGCGCGATTGCTGTGACCACGATGTGATCCTTGATCAGCCGCACCGCCATCCGCCTGGTGAGATGGATCAGCCCGGCCTTCGAGGCCGCGTAAGGGTAGGTCTCCAACGGGTTGACGAAGATGCCGTCGATCGAGGCGATGTTGATCACCTTGCCGGGCTGTTCGGCGCTCGCGGCGGCGCGAAGCTGCGGCGCCAGCGCCTTGGTCAGGAAGAACGGCGTCTTGACGTTGAGGGTCATCACCTTGTCCCAGCCGCTCTCCGGGAATTCGTCGAAGTCGGCCGCCCAGGCGGCGCCGGCGTTGTTGACCAGGATATCGAGCGAGCTCTCGCGGCGCTTGATCTCGGCGGCCAGCATTTCGATGCCGGCCATGGTCGAGATGTCGATCGGCAGTGCCACGCACTCGCCGGGATACATCTCGGTGAGTTCGTCCGCGGCGGCCTGACAGGCGGCGGCTTTGCGCGCGGTGATGTAAACCCGCGATGCGCCGTAGGCGAGAAAGCCTGCCGCAATCATCTTGCCGATGCCGCGAGAGCCGCCGGTTACCAATGCGACGCGGCCTTGCAGCGAAAACAAATCTTTGAACATGACGCCTCCCTCGGATCTTTGGCCGCTTGTTTGCGGCGGCGAGGAGAGTGAGTCAAGAAATCACGCCGCAGCGACGCGGCGGAAGCCGTTCCACACCGCGGTGGCGGCACCGGATGTCAGCACCGGTAACAGCCGGTCGTCCTGATAATGGCCGTTGAGCGAAATTCGAGGCAGCGCCGTGAGGTGATCGGCGTATTCGGCGAACATCATACCCGGACGCGTGGTCACCGCGGTCTTGTAGCCGACCGCCTGGGCGAGCGCGAACTCGCGCGGCCCCGCTGAGGCTTTGTCGCCATACGGATAGGCGAGGTGGTCGACCGCCCGCTGCAGTTCGTCCTGGATGCGGGCGCGGCTGCCGGTGAGTTCGTGGGCGGCGACCAATTCGCTCTGTCGGCGCAGCATGCAATGGGTGATGCCGTGAGCGCCGATCGTCACCAGCGGGTGCGCGGCGAAGCGGCGCAGTTCGTCCCAAGACAGGCAGAGCTCGCGAGCCGCAGCGGTTTCGTCGACTCCGTAGCGCAGGCACAGCCCGGTCATGGTGGCATCGAGATCGCCGCCGTTCGGCAGGCCGCGCAACAGATGGTGGATGCGCTCGAAGGCCGCCTGCTTGGCGTCGGGCGTCGGAATGTCGAAACGCAGGTCATGGCCGCCGATCGCGATTTCCAGCCGGCTCTGGGCTGCGATCACCCGTTCCAGCGTCACCCACCATAGTCGCCCGTTGCTTTCGGCGAAGTCGCTGGTGACGAAGACGGTGAATGGGGCGCCGAACTCCTCGAAGACAGGAAGCGCGAAATCGCGGTTGTCGCGATAGCCGTCGTCGAGCGTGATGCAGGCGAAGCGCCGGCCGAAGTCGCGCGCCCGAAATCGGCGATGCAGCTCGTCCATCGGGACGAGATCGATCCCGAGCTGCCGCAAATGCCTCAGAGTGGCGCGCAGGAAGTCCGGGGTGACCTCGAGGTGGCGATTTGGCTGAAACGAATCGTCGCGGCCGGGCCGGACGTTGTGCAGCATGAAGATGGTGCCGATTCCGGAACAGAGCGGACGCAATACCCGGTGCGCGCCCGTGTAATAGAGGGCTTCGAGCCCGGCGCGGATCATATTGTGGCGAAAATGTTTCATCGAAGCGAAGGCTACATCATTTCGGGGGGATGCTAGGAGTCCACGGTTGAAGAAACGGTTATGCGAAGCGCAACTTTGGTTGCTGTTTTCAGGAATTGCGTTTGACAGCCCTCCAACGGTTTGATTTCTCTCTGCTTCTGATCCACGGGAAGCGGAATGCGCGGACTCTACAGCTCCAGCGGTAAATGGTGGCCCGGCGCCATTCCGCTGGTTATTCTCTGGGCCGTCGCCGCTTGGACGACGATGCCTGCCGTGGAAGCCGAACTCAGCGCCCGCTCCGCGGCTGCGCTCAAAGACACCATCCTCGACAAGACCAAGATCACCGCTGCCGGACGTGACATCACGTTGACGGCAGAGGCGTTCTCCGAAGAGGGGCGTCGGGCCGCGGTATCCGCCGTCGAGGCTGTGCCGGGGCTTCGTCTGGTTAATGATCGCACCAAGCTGGTCCCGGAGGCGTCACCTTACGTGTGGTCGATCGAACGCGATGTCGTCCGGGTGACGCTGAGCGGCAGCGCCCCGTTGCCGGCCAGCAGGACGCGCCTGTTCGACGGCGCCAAGGCCGCGTTCGCGGGCGTCGAGGTGGTCGACCGCATGGCGCTGGCACGCGGCGCCCCGCAGCGGTTCGATGCGGCGGCGATGCTGTTGATCGACCAGATGGCCAAGCTCAAACAGGGCAAGATCACCCTCACCGGGACCAAGGTCGCGCTGAAGGGGATGGCGAAGGATCTCGGCGGCCGCGAAGCGATCGCCGCGGCGCTCCGGAATCTGCCCGACGGCTATTCGGTCGGCGACAACGAGATCGAGGCACCGCCTTACGTGTTCCGCGCCTATAAGGATCCGGTTTCAGGTCAGGTGACGCTCGAGGGCTACGTTCCGGACAATGCCGTCCACGCAGCGCTCGCGGGCGCCACAGGCCGCAAATTCTTCGGCGACAAGGTCGTCGATCACCTCAAGGCCAGCGTCGGAGCGCCGAAAGGGTTCGTCGATGCCGCTCTGCCCGCTCTCGGCGCGCTGTCGCGGCTGTCGACCGGCACCCTGGTTTTGTCGGACCGCGAAGTGCACCTGTCGGGTGACGCATTCTACGACGTCGCGGCGAACCAGATCCGGGGCGGCCTCAACAAGGAACTGCCGCAAGGCTGGACGGTGAAGATCGATCTGTCGGTCAAGCCGCAGGCGGCGCCGGTGGACGCCACGGTGTGCCAGCAATTGTTCAACGGCCTGCTGGCCAAAGGAACGGTGCAGTTCGACTCCGCCAGCGCCACCATCGACAAGGACTCGGCCAGCCTGCTCGACAGGCTGATCGAGACCGCGATGCGCTGCCCCAACGCCAAAATCGAAGTCGCCGGACACACCGACAGCGACGGTGACGACGCATTCAACCAGACGCTTTCGGAACGGCGCGCCCGTGCGGTCGTCGATTACATGGTTCGCGCCGGCCTGCCGCCCGAGCGGTTCGAGGCGTTCGGCTATGGCAGCAAGATTCCGGTCGCCGAGAACGACACTGAGGCGGGCAAGGCGAAGAACCGCCGGATCGATTTCGTGGTCAGGTGACGCATGGTGGCTTTGTCGGACTTCTTCTGGGGCTGGCTGGTGGGATCGCTGCTGCTCGGCTTCGCGATCGGGTGGATCTCGGTGGTCCACCGCGGACCCAGCCTGTCCAAGAACGCCGGGCTGGGCGTCGGCGGGATCGCGGCGGTGCTGGTCGGGCTGTCGCTCGCCAGGCTGGTTCCCGGTCGGGCCGGCTATTGGCTCGACCTTTTCCTCGCCATGGTCGCCGCCTATCTGATCGGGTGTGCGATCGGCTCGTGGCTCCGTTACTGGGTGGTCGCGCGGCAATCGCCGCAGCCCTGACGGTCGTGGCGGCCGCGATCGACCGGCCGCTGCGACGATAGGTCCCGCGTTGCAACGAAATCCCAATAACAGCGAAGGTGCAGTCGGTCGGTTGAAGCGGATTTGAAGCGTCGCCGGCGGTCTTCCGGTGTTGACCGAATTCCACTCGGCCTGAAAACACGCTACCAACGATGCGCGGTCGGCCGAACCACGGCGCCTGGGCCGTGACACCAGGGGTAGAAGCGCGGGCGAAGGGGATTCGAGGTCTCGATGCGGATCGCAATACGCAGAACGATCGCAGTTCTGCGCGAGAAGCAAATCCTGCACAAACTCGGTGTTGCGGTCAGCATCGCGGTCATCGCGGCCGCTTGCTACGTTCTGTACCATATTCTGCGCGGCATCGACCTCGATCGCGTGCTCGATGCGATGGGGCAGACCGATCCGAGTTCGATCGCGCTCGCCGCGATGTTCGTCGCTGCCGGCTATTTCACCCTGACCTTCTACGATCTGTTCGCCGTTCATGCGATCGGCCGCGGCGACGTGCCGTACCGGGTCAACGCGCTCGCCGCCTTCACCAGCTATTCGATCGGCCACAATGTCGGCGCCAGCGCGCTGACCGGGGGCGCGGTGCGCTACCGGATCTATTCGGCCTGGGGGCTGGATGCGATCGACGTCGCCAAAGTGTGTTTTCTCGCCGGCCTGACGTTCTGGCTCGGTAACGCCGCGGTGCTCGGTCTCGGCGTGGCCTATCATCCGGAGGCGGCGTCCGCGGTCGATCAATTGCCGCCGTCGGTCAACCGCGTGCTCGCGCTGCTGATCCTCGCAGGCCTGATGATTTACGTCGCCTGGGTGTCGTTCAAGCCGCGTTGCGTCGGGCGCGGCAGTTGGACGGTGACGCTGCCGGGCGGCAAGCTGACCCTGCTGCAGATCGCAATCGGTATCGTCGATCTCGGGTTCTGCGCGCTGGCGATGTATGTGCTCACGCCCGACGAGCCCAATGTCGGCTTCGTGGTGGTGGCGGTGATCTTCGTGTCGGCGACGCTGCTCGGTTTCGCCAGCCACTCGCCCGGTGGGCTCGGCGTGTTCGACGCCGCGATGCTGGTCGGGCTGTGGCAGATGGACAAGGAAGAGCTGCTCGCCGGCATGCTGCTGTTCCGCCTGCTGTACTACATCGTGCCGTTCGTGATATCGGTGATCGTGCTTGCGGTCCGGGAAATCGTGCTCGGTGCGCGGCCGAAGCGGGTTCGCCCGCTGGCCGAAGCACTGAAGCCGAAACCGGTGCGCGGAGATCCCTCACCAGGTTGAGCCATGACCACCGCACCCGCGCCCGACGAGCAAGCCCGCCCGGTCCGCGATCTCGTGCTCGCTCCCCCGCCATCATCGACATCGCTGCTGACGCATTGGTCCGATAGGCTCCGTCACGCCGCGATCATCCTGATCGCCGCGGCGCTCGCACTCACCGCCTTGGTGCTGTTCGCCGAGCTGTCGATCGGTCCGGCGCTCGCCGCATTCGCCACCCTGGTTGCCGCCGCGCTGGTGCCATGGCGGCTGCACGACGGTTCCAGCGCGCTCGACGATACGCTCGGCGTCAGCCCGGTGGAAATGCCGGTGGTGCGTGCCATTGTCGGCGGGATGCCCGATCCGGCCGTGCTGCTCGATCGCGCGGGCCGCGTCATTCATCTCAATGCTGCCGCAGCGCAGCTCGCTCCGGCCCTGCGGGTGCGCGAGCTGGCGCAGTTCGCGCTGCGCAGTCCGGAGATCGTCACTGCGCTGCGCGAGGCGATCGCCACCTCCGAGCCGCGCCGCGTCACCTATCTGGATCACGGCTCGATCGAACGCTGGCTGGAACTGATGATTGCGCCGGTGCAGGTGCCGACCGCGTTCGGCGGCACCGATCAATGCATGCTGATGACGTTCCACGATCTGACGCCGCTGCGCCGTGTCGAAGAGATGCGCGCCGATTTCGTCGCCAATGCCAGCCACGAACTGCGCACGCCGCTCGCCGCCCTGTCGGGCTTCATCGACACGCTGCAGGGACAGGCCCGTGACGATCCGAAAGCGCGCGAACGCTTCCTCGGGATCATGCACGCCCAGGCGACCCGGATGGCGCGGCTGATCGACGATCTGCTGTCGCTGTCGCGGGTCGAGCTCAGCGCGCACGTCCGTCCCGACGCGCTGATCGATCTGAGGCCGCTGATCAAACAGGTCACCGACGGGCTCGAGCCGCTGGCCAAGGAACGCCAGGTGGTGATCGAGCTCGATCTGCCCGAGGACGCCGCCACGATCGCCGGCGATCGCGAAGAGCTGTTGCGGCTGTTCGAAAACCTGATCGAAAACGCGCTGAAATACGGCGCCTCCGGCGGGCGCGTGGTCGTCACGGTGATGGCTGCGGTTTCGGGCGAAGGGGGGCCCGAATATCGTGCCGTCGTCCGCGACTTCGGACCCGGCATCGCCCCCGAGCATCTGCCCCGGCTGACCGAGCGGTTCTACCGGGTCGATATCGGCGACAGCCGGTCCCAGGGCGGTACGGGGTTAGGATTATCGCTGGTGAAACATATTGTTAACCGTCACCGGGGGCGGCTGCTGATCGAAAGCGTCCTGAAAAAGGGCGCGACTTTCACCGTTTGCATCCCTCAGGGAAAGCCCCAGGTCTGAGGCCAAAAGTCACCTGAAATCAGCGACTTAGGTCAGTCACATGACTGTCATCAAACCCTCATAAAAGGTCAACCGACCGCCCGTAGACGGGGCGGGGTAAGCGCAGTCGGGCGCGCTGAGCGCTTCGCTTACAGATGGAGACCTTCCCCATGAATTTCATCAAGGCAATCGTCGCAGCCGGTCTGGTTGCGGCGTCGACCTCGGCCTTCGCGGCTGACATTACCGGCGCTGGCGCCACCTTCCCGTACCCGGTCTACTCGAAGTGGGCGGACGCTTATAAGAAGGAAACCGGCAACGGTCTGAACTATCAGTCGATTGGTTCGGGCGCCGGCATCAAGCAGATCGTCGCCAAGACCGTGACCTTCGGCGCCAGCGACAAGCCGCTGAAGCCGGAAGAGCTCGAGAAGGACGGCCTGGTGCAGTGGCCGATGGTGATGGGCGCGATCGTGCCGGTGGTGAATCTGGATGGCGTCAAGCCGGGCGAGCTGGTGTTCGACGGTCCGACCCTCGCCAAGATCTATCTCGGCGAAATCAAGAAGTGGGACGACGCCGCGATCAAGAAGCTGAACCCGAAGGTCAACCTGCCGAGCGAAGCGATCACCGTGGTTCGCCGTTCGGACGGTTCGGGCACCACTTTCAACTTCACCGACTACCTGTCCAAGGTCAGCCCGGAGTGGAAGAGCAAGGTCGGTGAAGGCACCGCGGTCGAGTGGCCGGTCGGCGTCGGCGCCAAGGGCAACGAAGGCGTTGCCGGCAACGTCGGTCAGACCAAGAACTCGATCGGCTATGTCGAATACGCCTATGCCAAGCAGAACAAGCTGACCTACACGGCGATGGTGAACAGCGTCGGCAAGACCGTGCAGCCGACGATGGCCGCCTTCCAGGCCGCCGCTTCGAACGCCGAATGGTCGAAGGCTCCGGGCTACTACCTGATCCTCACCAACCAGCCCGGTGACGCGTCGTGGCCGATCACTGCCGCGACCTTCATCCTGATGCACAAGGAGCCGGTCGACAAGGCTGCCTCCGCCGAAGCCATCAAGTTCTTCAAGTGGGCGTTCACCAACGGCGACAAGGCTGCCGAAGCGCTCGACTACATCCCGATGCCGGAACCGGTCGTCAAGCTGATCGAGAAGACCTGGGCTGCGGACATCAAGAGCTGATAGGCTGAATGTCGAAGCTGCGATCCGGCTCCGTCCGGGTCGCAGCACGACGTTCACGCGAGCGACGGAATCCGAGGGACGGATTTCTCGGACTCCGGTTTTGCACCGCAGTCGGTGCAGGCGCGACGATCGATCGCGCATCCGGTTTCAATTCAGAAATCTCCAGCCGCGAAGCGCGGTTTCGGCCCTGCAGAAGGCATAGGGAGAGTTAGCGTGGCGGATATGGCGGTTGAGACGACCGGATTGCAAGCGGCTGCCGGACCTTACGATCGGGCCAAGGCGCTCAGCGCCTTCAAGCTCGGCGACAAGGCCTTCTACTGGACGACGCGCTCCTGCGCGATTTCGGTGTTGCTGATCCTCGGCGGCATCATCGTCTCCCTGATCGTCGGTGCCTGGCCCGCGATCCGTGAATTCGGCTTCTCGTTCCTCACCACCGCGCGTTGGGCGCCGGCCAACGATCCGCCGGTCCTCGGTGCACTCGGCCCAATCTACGGCACGCTGGTGACCTCGCTGATCGCGATGGTGATCGCGATCCCGGTCGGTCTCGGAATCGCGATCTTCCTGACCGAGCTGTGCCCGATGTGGCTGCGCCGCCCGATCGGCCTCGCCATCGAGTTGCTCGCAGGTATCCCGTCGATCATCTACGGCATGTGGGGCTTCTTCGTGCTCGGGCCGTTCCTGGCCTATCACTTCCAGCCGTTCATGATCGCGATCTTCGCCGATATCCCGGTGTTGAACGACATCTTCGCCGGCCCGCCGTCCTATCTCAGCCTGTTCAACGCCGCGCTGATCCTCGCCATCATGGTGCTGCCGTTCATTACCGCTATCTCGGTCGACGTGTTCAAGACCGTGCCGCCGGTGCTGAAGGAAGCAGCCTACGGCGTCGGCTGCACGACCTGGGAAGTGGTGCGCAGCGTGGTGATCCCCTACACGCGGGTCGGCGTGATCGGCGGCGTGATGCTGGCGCTCGGCCGTGCGCTCGGCGAGACCATGGCGGTCACCTTCATCATCGGCAACTCGTTCCGGATCACCGGGTCGATCTTCTCGCCCGGTACCACGATCTCGGCGGCGATCGCCTCCGAATTCGCCGAGAGCGACGGCCTGCATCAATCGGGCCTGATCCTGCTCGGCCTGTTGCTGTTCATTCTGACCTTCCTGGTGCTGGCGGCCGCCCGGCTGCTGCTGCTGCGGCTCGAACTGAAGGCGGGCAAGTAACATGACGCCGATCCACCTCGACAATCCGATCTACAAGCGGCGTCATCGCAACGACGTGGTGATCAAGGTGCTGTGCTCGGCTGCCGCACTGTTCGGCGTCACCTGGCTCGCGCTGATCCTGTTCACGCTGTTCTGGAACGGCCTCGCAGGCCTCAATCTCGAAGTGCTCACCCAGAACACGCCGCCGCCGGGCTCGACCACCGGCGGTCTGCTCAACGCCATCGTCGGCTCGGTTCTGATGACCATTCTTGGCGTCGGAATCGGCGCGCCGCTCGGGCTGTTCGCCGGCACGTATCTGGCCGAATACGGTAAGCACGACAAGCTGACCTCGGTGATCCGCTTCATCAACGACATCCTGCTCAGCGCGCCGTCGATCATCATCGGCCTGTTCATCTACGGCGCGGTGGTGGTGACGATGGGCCGGTTCTCGGCGCTCGCCGGTGCGCTGGCTTTGGCGGTGATCGTGATCCCTGTGGTGGTGCGCACCACCGAGGACATGCTGCTGCTGGTGCCGAGCTCACTGCGCGAAGCCGCCTCCGCGCTCGGTCTGCCGCGCTCGCTGGTGATCCGCCGGATCGCCTATCGGGCGGCGCGCGCCGGTCTGATCACCGGCATCCTGCTGGCGACGGCCCGCGTCGCCGGCGAGACCGCGCCGCTGCTGTTCACCGCGCTCAGCAACCAGTTCTTCAGCTTGGATCTGACCAAGACGATGGCCAACCTGCCGGTTACCATCAACAACTTCGTCCAGAGCCCCTACGCTTACTGGAAGCAGCTCGCCTGGACCGGCGCGCTGCTGATCACCCTCACCGTGCTTGCCCTGAACATTGGCGCGCGCATCATCGGCGCCGAGAGGACCACGAAATGACCGAGATCTCGATCGCCACCAGCGTTCCGTCCGCGATGCCGCTGATCGGCGCCCAGCCGGACGGCCCGGCCAAGGTGACCGTGCGTGACCTCAATTTCTACTACGGCCAGAACCACGCGCTGAAGCACATCAATCTCGCGCTCGCCGCCAACCGGGTCACCGCTTTCATCGGCCCCTCGGGCTGCGGCAAGTCGACTCTGCTGCGCATCTTCAACCGGATGTACGACCTGTATCCGGGACAGCGCGCCGAGGGGCAGGTGCTGCTCGACACCACCAACATTCTCGACCCCAAGCTCGACCTCAACCTGCTCCGCGCCCGGGTCGGCATGGTGTTCCAGAAGCCGACGCCGTTCCCGATGACGATCTACGAGAACATCGCGTTCGGCGTCCGCCTGTACGAGAAGATCTCCAAATCGGAAATGGACGGGCGGGTCGAAAAGGCGCTGCGCGGCGCCGCGCTGTGGAACGAGGTCAAGGACAAGCTCAACGCCTCCGGTCTCAGCCTGTCCGGCGGTCAGCAGCAGCGGCTGTGTATCGCGCGTACCATCGCGGTGCGGCCGGAAGTGATCCTGTTCGACGAGCCGTGCTCGGCGCTCGATCCGATCTCCACCGCCAAGATCGAAGAGCTGATCGACGAGCTGAAGGAGCAGTACACCATCGCGATCGTCACCCACAACATGCAGCAGGCGGCGCGCGTGTCTGAATCGACCGCCTTCATGTATCTGGGCGAGCTGATCGAGTTCGGCCCGACCAACAAGATCTTCACCTCGCCGAGCGATCGGCGCACCCAGGACTACATCACCGGCCGGTTCGGCTGACGCCGCGGGCGAGGAGCACGGATATGGGATTCGAACACACCACCAAGGCGTTCGACGGCGATCTGCAGGAACTCACCCGGCAGGTCGCGGAGATGGGCGGCCTGGCCGAGCGCCAGATCGTCGACTCCGTCGACGCGCTGATCCGGCGCGATGTCGCGCTGGCCTCGCGCGTGGTCGCGGCCGATGCCGAGATTGATCAGATGCAGCGCAATATCGAAGAGCGCGCGGTGCTCACCATCGCCCGACGTCAGCCGATGGCGGTCGACCTGCGCGACATCGTCGGCGCGATGCGGGTCGCCACCGATCTGGAGCGGATCGGCGATCTGTCGAAGAACATCGCCAAGCGTGTCAACGCGATCGACAGCGACTTCCATCCGCTGAAGCTGATCCGCGGCCTCGAGCACATGACCGATCTGGTGCAGTCGCAGGTCAAGGCGGTGCTGGATGCCTACACGGCGCACGACTTGCCGGCCGCGATGGTGGTGTGGAACGGCGACGAGGAAGTCGACGCGATCTGCACGTCGCTGTTCCGGGAACTGCTCACCTACATGATGGAAGACCCGCGGAACATCTCGTTCTGCATCCACCTGATGTTCTGCGCCAAGAACATCGAGCGGATCGGAGATCATGCGACCAACATCGCCGAGACGGTGTTCTACATGATCGAGGGTCAGCAGATCATGGACAAGCGTCCGAAGGGCGATATGACCACCTTCGCGAACGCGACCCCCGGTAACTGACGCAGATCTGGCCGCCGGCCCGCCGGGCCGGCCGCCAGGGGCGTATCGAGACGACACTGAGACGAGGACGACGATGGCTGCGCGCATTCTGGTAGTCGAAGACGAGGAAGCGCTGACGACGCTGCTGCGATACAATCTGGAATCTGAAGGTTACGAGGTCGAAACGGTGGCGCGCGGTGACGACGCCGACACCCGGATGAAGGAACGGATTCCCGACCTGGTAGTCCTGGACTGGATGCTGCCGGGCCTGTCCGGCATCGAACTGTGCCGCCGGCTGCGGGCACGGCCGGAAACCAAGCAACTGCCGATCATCATGCTGACGGCGCGTGGCGAGGAGAGTGAGCGGGTCCGCGGTCTCGCGACCGGCGCCGACGATTACATCGTCAAGCCGTTCTCGGTGCCGGAACTGCTGGCACGGGTGAAGGGCCTGCTGCGCCGCGCAGCGCCCGAGCGGCTTGCTACCGTGCTGGCTTACGGCGACCTCGAACTCGACCGCGACAAGCGTCGGGTGGCGCGTTCAGGCCGGCCGATAGATCTCGGCCCGACCGAATATCGCCTGCTCGAGTTCTTCTTGGAGCATCCGGGCCGGGTGTTCAGCCGCGAGCAGCTGCTCGACGGCGTCTGGGGCCGTGACATCTACATCGACGAGCGCACGGTCGACGTCCACATCGGGCGCCTGCGCAAGCTGCTCAATATCGGCCGCGAGCAGGATCCGATCCGCACCGTCCGCGGCGCCGGCTACGCTCTCGACGACCGCTTCGCCAAGGTGGAAGGCAGCCCATCGTAGTTGTTAGCAGGTTTGCGATGTTGGTGGGCCAAGCGAAGCGTGCCCACCAAAAGGCTCTTTTCAAATCACGATGACCGCGAGCGTGATGTTGTAATCCGTGGGCACGGCGCGACTTTGCCGACCCTACCGCTTTTGCAATCGTTCGGCCGCGGCCTTAGCCCAACATAGCAGCGTCATCCTCCGCGCAAGCGGAGGATTCAGGATTACAGTAAGTGGGCGGGAAGTAACGGACGCTCTGGCATACTGGGCCGCCCGCTTTTGCGGGCGATGACAGTTTGGCAGGGCCGCGCAGCCCTGCGCTGCGCGAGCGCGGTTTGCCGCGGCCTTGGGCTGGCGGCGTCAGTCTAGCGGGTGGTCTTCGGCGCAGCGCGGCGGCGGTCGCCGACCGGCTGATAGGCGATGCGCGAGTGATGCGCGCAGTACGGCAGGCCCGGCAGAGACTTGCCGCCGCAGAAGAAGAATTCCGGGCTCGACGGATCGCCGACCGGCCAGTGGCAGGTGGCTTCGTTGAGTTCGAGCAGCGACAGCCGCTGGTTCATCGGCACCACGTTGTCGAACGTGACCGGATCCGGCTCCGCTTCGACTTCGAAGGCGTGTGCCAAGGCGGTGTTGCCACGGGCCACCGGACGGTTCACCCTCATCATCTGCTGCACCGGACGCGCCTTGCGCGGCCGCGGAGCTGCCGAGGTCGGGCTCTTGGCCCGGCCCGACAGGCCGAGGCGGTGGACCTTGCCGATCACGGCGTTGCGGGTGACGTTACCCAGCTCAGCGGCAATTTGACTCGCCGACAGCCCGCCCTCCCACAATTTCTTCAACTGCTCGACGCGCTCGTCGGTCCAGGTCAATGCCGTCATAGTTCTATCCCTTCCTGCCGCGGGCGCCGAAGGGCGGCGCGGAACCGCGGCTGTGAGGTCGTCAAAATCTCTGCTGTCAGAATCCCTTAGCGCTCGCCGGACGACCCTTGCCGCCCCGGCGTTACGCCTCATCCGAGAACTCGAAATGGATTACAAACCGCGCACGAGATGTCGTACCCGACAGGCAAAAGGCTACAATATGCCGTGACTCGGGCGCAAGAGTCCGACCCGGTGCGTCCACACCTTCTCCTGTGAGTGAGTCCGCGAAGCCACAACAAACTGCAGAAGTAGTGCTTTTCTGGCAGCACTTCGTCGAAGCTCCGTGTTGACAGTGAGTTCGACGCTTCTAAAATAATGCCACGTGCCGCCTGGAAAGGCGGCACGTTTCGTTTCCGGGGTACGTTGTCCCTGACTGCGTTCGTGTCATGCGCGTGACGCGTCCGGCCGGCGGCCCGCTTTTTTCCGATCGGATCGGCTATGTCTCAGAGCGTTGCAACGTCCCATCTCCTCCCGGTTTTCGCCAGAGCGGATGTCGCGTTCGAGCGCGGCGAGGGCGTATGGCTGCACGGGACCGACGGTGAGCGCTATCTGGATTTCACCAGTGGCGTCGCCGTCAACGCGCTCGGCCATTGCCATCCGCATCTGGTCGAAGCCTTGCAGCAGCAGGCGACCAAACTGTGGCACGTCTCCAACCTGTTCAAGAGCCCTGAGGGCGAACGGCTGGCGGAGCGGCTGTGCGAGCAGAGCTTCGCCGACATGGTGTTCTTCTGCAATTCGGGCGCCGAAGCGGTCGAGTGCGCGTTGAAGATGGCGCGGCACTATCACTTCTCGAAGGGCGCGCCCGAGCGCACCCGGGTGATTACTTTCGAAGGCGCGTTCCACGGCCGCACGCTCGGCACGCTCGCCGCCACCGGCTCGGCAAAGTACCTGGAAGGCTACGGCAAGCCGCTCGAAGGTTTCGACCAGCTTCCGCTCGGCGACATCGACGCGGTGAAGGCGGCGATCGGTCCGGAGACCGCGGCGATCCTGATCGAGCCGCTGCAGGGCGAGGGCGGCGTGCGTTCGCCTGAGCTGGCGTTCTTCCGGGCCTTGCGCGAGCTGTGCGACGCGCACGGCCTGCTGCTGGTTTTCGACGAAGTGCAGACCGGCATGGGCCGCACCGGCGAGCTGTTCGCCTATAAGCGGCTCGGCGTCGCGCCTGACATCATGGCGCTGGCCAAGGCACTCGGCGGCGGCTTTCCGATCGGCGCGTGTCTGTCGACCGCCGAAGCCGCGAAGGGCATGGCGCCGGGTGCGCACGGCTCGACCTTCGGCGGCAATCCGCTGGCGGTCGCGGTCGCCAATGCGGTGCTCGATGTGATGCTGCAGCCGGGATTCTTCGACCACGTTAAGAAGATGTCGCTGCTGCTGAAGCAGAAGCTCGCCGGCGTCGTCGATCGGCATCCTCGGGTCGTCAGCGAGATCCGCGGCGAAGGATTGCTGCTCGGCCTGAAGGCGGTGGTGCCGTCGCCGGAACTGATCGCGGCGCTGCGGGCCGAGAAGCTGCTCACCGTCGGTGCCGGCGACAACGTCGTGCGCCTGCTGCCGCCGCTGATCGTCAGCGAAGCCGAGCTCGACGAGGCGATCGGCCGTTTGGAGCGCGCCTGCGTCACGCTTGCCGGACAGGCGGCGCAGAAGGAGGCGGTGTGATGAGCAACAACATGCCGCGGCACTTCCTCGATCTCACCGAACTGCCGACCTCGGAACTGCGCAACATGCTCGCCGCCGCCGTCGCCATGAAGGCGAAGCGCAAGGCGAACGCCGATGCCGACAAGCCGCTCGCCGGCAAGACGCTGGCGATGATCTTCGACAAGCCGTCGACCCGCACCCGCGTGTCGTTCGACGTCGGCATGCGCCAGCTCGGCGGCGAGTCGATCATGTTGACCGGCACCGAAATGCAGCTCGGCCGCGGCGAGACCATCGCCGACACCGCACGGGTGCTGTCGCGCTTCGTCGACATCATCATGATCCGCATCCTCAATCACGAGGCGCTGTTGGAGCTCGCCGCCAACGCCACCGTGCCGGTGATCAACGGCCTGACCCGCAAGTCGCATCCGTGCCAGGTGATGGCCGACGTGATGACGTTCGAGGAGCATCGCGGCCCGATCAAGGGACGCACCATCGCCTGGACCGGCGACGACAATAACGTGCTGGCGTCGTTCGCTCACGCCGCACAGCGCTTCGACTTCAAGCTCAAGATCGCCACCCCGCCGCAACTCGCGCCCAGCAAGGCACTGCGCGACTGGGTCAAGCAGAGCGGCGCGGCGATCAGCATCGGGACCGATCCCGAAGAGGCGGTGCGCGGCGCCGACTGCGTCGTCACCGACACCTGGGTGTCGATGGGCGACAAGGACGGCGAGCACCGCCACAATTTGCTCAAGCCTTATCAGGTCAACGCCAAGCTGATGTCGCTCGCCCACAAGGACGCGATCTTCATGCACTGCCTGCCGGCGCATCGCGGCGAGGAGGTCACCGACGAAGTGATCGACGGCCCGCAGTCTGTGGTGTTCGACGAAGCCGAAAATCGCCTGCACGCGCAGAAGGGCATCCTGGCTTGGTGCCTCGGCGCGGTGGCGTAGTTACTTCTTCCCATGTGAGCGAAGCGGCCGTCGTGCCCCTCCCCCTTGCGGGGAGGGTCGGCCGAGCGAAGCGGAGGCCGGGGTGGGGGTGCTCCGAGCACTGAGCGTGTGGCTACCCCCACCCGACCGGCCTTACGGCCGGCCACCCTCCCCGCAAGGGGGAGGGAGACTAAAGCCTGCCCCTTGGCATCGCTGCCATTCGCCTCCCAGTCCGGCCCTTTCGATCTCGGCCTCTCACCCCCAGATAAGCGCCCATGACCTCACAAGCCCCCGATCCGACCTCCCCCGAGATGCCCCCCGAGCGCGCGCCGTCGGCAGTACCGATCGACGACAGCGTGCTGCCGTTCGAAGTCGGTCCGCTCGATCTGCGCGGCCGGCTGACCAAGCTCGGCCCGGCGCTCGACGAGCTGCTCGCCAAGCACGCGTACCCTGCCCCGGTGGCCAAGCTGCTCGGCGAGGCGATCGTGCTGACGACGCTGCTCGGCTCGTCGCTGAAGTTCGACGGCCGCTTCATCCTGCAGACCCAGACCGACGGCCCGGTGTCGTTCCTGATCGTCGACTTCCAGGCGCCCGACCGGCTGCGCGCGTATGCGCGCTACGACGAGGCCCGGCTGGAGCCCGGGCTGTCGTCCGGCGCGCTGCTCGGCAGCGGCCATCTGGCGATGACCATCGATCAGGGGCCGGACATGCGGCGCTACCAGGGCCTGGTGGCTCTGGACGGCGGTGGGCTGGAAGAAGCCGCGCATGAATACTTCCTGCGTTCGGAACAGATTCCGACGCGCGTCCGGCTCGCGGTCGGTGAGGAATGGCGCGGCGGCGAGGGCGGGCGGCACCATTGGCGCGCCGGCGGCATGCTGCTGCAGTTTCTCCCCAAGAGCCCCGAGCGCGCCCGTCAGGCCGATCTGCATCCGGGCGATGCGCCGGAAGGCACCGTCACCCACACGGTCGAGGAAGACGATGCGTGGGTCGAAGGCCAGTCGCTGATCGCCACCGTCGAAGACGTCGAACTGATCGACCCGGATCTGTCCGGCGAACGATTGCTGTTCCGGCTGTTTCACGAGCGCGGCGTCCGCGTGTTCTCGTCGCTGCCAATGCGCGCCGAGTGCTCCTGCTCGCGCGAGGCCGTCGCCGGCATGCTGTCCCGCTTCGCCCCCCAGGACCGCGCCGACATGGTCAAGGACGGCAAGGTTGTGGTGACCTGCGAGTTCTGCAGCTCGGTGTACGAATTCACGCCGGAAGAGGCGGGGGTGGAGTAGGTCGTAGCCGTAGGATGCGTTGAGCCGAAGGCGAAACGCATCGCTTCGTAAGCCCTCGTGCTGGGTCTCGCTACGCTCGACCCAAGCCACGAACTGCCGCTTAGTTCAGCGTCCGTTTCCCCTCCGGGCTATCCAGCGAGAACGCCGGGACGTCGATCTCGAAGGTCTCGCCTGCCTCGGTTTCCATCTGGTAGCGGCCGGCCATGAAGCCGGAGGCGGTGGGGAGGGGGACGCCGCTGGTGTATTCGAAGCGCTCGCCGGGCGCGAGCACCGGCTGTTCGCCGACCACGCCTTCGCCGCGGACTTCCTGGGTCCGGCCGGAGGCGTCGGTGATCACCCAATGCCGGGTGCGGAGTTGGACGGTCTCCTCCCCCGAATTTGTGATCACCACGGTGTAGGACCAGAAATACTGCCGGTTCTCCGCCGAGGAGCGCTCGGGCAGATAATTCGGTTCAACGGTCACTTCGATCCGGCGGGTGACGGCACGGTACATGGCTCGATTTCCAGCTCTTGGCCCAAATATAACGAAAATCAGCGTTGAAACCAGTCGTTCAGAACGAGTTTCAGGTTGTCGCGCCGGCCTCTCCGCGGTTTCAACATAGTTCGGCGCTAGCCAACCTCGGCTTCGGACCAGCACCTTTGCAGGCTGCGTCAGAGTGCCGGCCGTGCCGCCAGCCGCTTCGCCGGTGGCGCGCCGGCTGCTATAGCAACGACAAGCGTGCAGTGCGCCATCGCGGAGCCACATGACTCCTCCCGTCACCACCATTGCCGAACCGGTCACCGGCGCGCCGCCCGCAGGTGCGCCGCCGACCGAGCCGGCTGAGCCGTCACCGCTGCCGGCGGCCCCGCCGCCGAGCAAGCCGGTGCCGAAGCGGGAATTGCGGCTCGATCTGTTCCGCGGTCTGGCACTGTGGCTGATCTTCATCGATCATTTGCCGGCCAATGTGCTGACCTGGTTCACGCTGCGGAATTACGGCTTCTCCGACGCCACCGAGATCTTCATCTTCATCTCCGGCTACACTGCGGCGTTCGTCTACGGCAAGGCGATGACCGATCTCGGCTTCGTGGTGGCCGCCGCGCGCATCCTGAAGCGGGTCTGGCAGATCTACGTCGCGCATGTGTTCCTGTTTACGATCTTCCTGGCCGAGATCTCCTACGTCGCCACCAGTTTCCAGAACCCGCTGTATTCCGAGGAAATGGGCATCCTCGACTTCCTCAAGCAGCCCGACGTCACCATCGTGCAGGCGTTGCTGCTACGGTTCCGGCCGGTCAATATGGACGTGCTGCCGCTGTATATCGTGCTGATGTTCTTCCTGCCGCCGATCCTGTGGCTGATGCGGCGCTGGCCGGATATCACGCTCGGGCTGGCGACGCTGCTGTATGCCGCGACCTGGCAGTTTGACCTGCACCTCACCGCCTATCCGAGTGGCGCCTGGGTCTTCAATCCCTATGCCTGGCAACTGCTGTTCGTGTTCGGCGCCTGGTGCGCGATGGGCGGGGCGAAGCGGCTGTCGCGGGTCCTGGCGTCGAAGGTGACGCTGTGGCTGGCCGCGGCCTATCTGGTGGCTGCGTTCTACGTCACCCTGACCTGGTACACGCCGCAATTGTTCCACACCCTGCCGAAATGGCTCGAGCAGTGGATGTACCCGATCGACAAGCCCAATCTCGACGTGCTGCGGTTCGCGCACTTTCTGGCGCTGGCGGCGCTGACGGTGCGGTTCATCCCGCGCGATTGGCCGGCGTTGAGCTCGCTGTGGTTGCGGCCGCTGGTCCTGTGCGGCCAGCATTCGCTGGAGATCTTCTGCATCGGCATCTTTCTCGCTTTCGCGGGCTATTTCATCCTGGCGGAGGTCTCGGGCGGCGCTCTGCTGCATTTCGTCGTCAGCGTGTCAGGGATTTGCATCATGTCTGCCGCCGCATGGCTGTTCTCGTGGTACAAGAATGTGGCAAGCAAGGCCGGGTCGCGGGCACCGCCGGACGCCGACCTTGCGGGAGGCGATGCAGCATGAAGGCCGTGGCGAAGGCCGGCTTGGGATGGATGGCGGCCGCGGCATTGCTGACGGTGGTCGGGCTGTCGTCTCCGGCTGCCGCCGGGCCGGACGCTCCCTCCTGCGTGCCGCCGGCCTATCTGCTGGCGACCGAGGCCAAGCTGAAGGGTGTCGCCGCAGCCCTGAAGACCACCCGCAAGCTCGACATCCTGGTGGTCGGCAGCCGCTCCTCGACCATCCAATCGGCCGAGAACAGCTCCTATCCCGGCCGGCTGCAGGCGCTGCTGCGAGAGCGTTTCCCGGGGGTGACCGTCAATGTCACGATGGAAATGCGGCCGAAGCGGACCGCCGCCGACATTGCCAGTGGGCTCGGGGCGCTGGTTGCCGAACGCAAGCCGGTGCTGGTGATCTGGCAGACCGGGACCTTCGACGCGATCCGCTCGATCGATCCGGACGAGTTCCGCACCGCCCTCGGCCAGGGCATCGACGCGGTGAAGCAGGCCGGCGCTGACATCATCTTGATGAATTTGCAGTATAGTCCCCGCACCGAGACCATGATCAATCCGGCGCCCTATCTCGACGCGATGCGAGTGGTGGCGCAGGAGCACGATGTTCCGCTGTTCGACCGTTTTGCCCTGATGCGCCACTGGAACGAGACCGGCGAGTTCGATCTGTTCAGCCCCGCGCCGGGGATCGATCTGGCGTTGCGCGTCCACAATTGCCTGGCGCGCGCGCTGATGGCGCTCGTGATCGAGGCCGCGCAGACCGATCCGGCGGAGGTAAGGATCCAGCGTTGATGAGAGTTCGTTTCCGGTCCGCCGCCGCCGCCGCAGCGCTGCTGTCGATGATGCTGATCCTGCAGCCGGCCTCGCCATCCCTGGCGCAGGATCCGGCAGTTGCCGCCGACCCCATGCCCGAGCCGGGGCAAGGCGAGATCGACGTCGCGGCGCTCGAGCGCCACAAGGGGATCGCCGGCAAGACGCTCGACAAGATCAAGGACGTCGCCAGGCAGGCAGGCGACATTCTGGCCCGGGTGCCGTGCCTGCCGCCCAAGGGTGGCGCCAAGTCGATCGGCGCATTGCCGCACGTCGCCCACAAGCTGGCCGATGGCCGGCCGGTGGTGATCGTCGCGTTCGGCTCGTCGTCGACGCAGGGCTACGGTTCGAGCTCGCCGGCCTTCAACTATCCGAACCGGCTCGCCGCGCAGCTCCGCCGTCACTATCCGGGTTCGACCATCACCGTGATCAACAGCGGCGTCGGCGGCGAGGACGCCCGCGACATGATGAAACGGCTCAAGACCACCGTGCTCGACGCCAAGCCGGATCTGGTGATCTGGCAGGTCGGCACCAATGCGATTCTGCACGACCTCGCGGCCGACAAGACCGCGAGCCTGGTAGAAGAAGGGATCTCGGTGATCCAGGCCTCGCAAGCCGATGTCGTGCTGGTCGATCCGCAATACGCGCCCCGGGTCAACGAACGCGGCGAGAACGCCAGCAAGACCGTGAAGCTGCTCGGCCGGTTGGCCGAGCTGCGCCGCGTCGGTATCTTTCCGCGGTTTGAGGTGATGAAGGAATGGCACGAGCAGCATGCGATGCCGTTCGACAAGTTCGTCATCGCCGACGGCTTGCACATGAACGATTGGGGCTACGCCTGCTTTGCGCAACTGCTCGGCGACGGCATCATCCGCTCGGTCGGTCAAATCAAGCTCGGCACCACCGCCGCGCCCGGTGAGGTCACGGCATATCGGCCGATGTGAACGCGCGCGTCTTTTGGCTGCGACGCGCGTTCTTCATGCGAGCTGGTTTTCTCGTCTCCGGGAAACGCACTATCGCACGACCACCTTGGCGCCCTTCGGCACCCGGCCATACAGATCGATGACGTCCTGGTTCAGCATTCGGATGCAGCCGGACGACACCGCGTGACCGATCGTCCAAGGCTCGGTGGTGCCGTGGATCCGGAACAGCGTGTCCTTGCCATTTTTGTAGAGATACAGCGCCCGCGGTCCGAGCGGATTGCTTTCGCCTCCGTCCATGCCCTTGGCCCACTTGCCATAGCGCTCCGGCTCGCGTGCGATCATGTTCGGGGTTGGCGTCCAATGCGGCCATTCGGCCTTGCGGCCGACCTCGGCAGTGCCGGTGAATTCGAGCCCGGCTTTGCCGACGCCGACACCGTAGCGCAGCGCCTTGCCGCCCTCCGTCACCAGATAGAGGAAGCGCTTCCGTGGATCGACCACCACGGTGCCCGGTGGTTCGGTGGTCCTGTAGTCGACCAGTTGCCGCACGTAAGCGGGATCGAGATCCTCGGCCGCAACGCCGGCGATCGGATGCCTTTCGGTGTCGATCGCGGCGTAGCGAGCCGCGACCGTGGTACTCACGGCGGCGGTCGGCGAGGGAATTTGCGAGTTTGTCACGCAGCCGCCGAGCGCGACGGCGGTGATGGCCAGAACCAGTGCAGAGCGAAACAGCATTTGTTGCGATCAGCCTCGCTTACTTTGCCGTCCGGCTGCTGCGCGCTTGCGCCACCACCTTCTTGAAGGCATCGGCGTCGAGCGCGGCGGCGACCTTGTAGGGGCCGATCAGATACACCGGCGTGCCCTGCAGGCCCATCGCGTCGGCCTGCGACAGTGTCCGTCGCAACAGCGCCGTGATCGCGTCGCCATGGGCGCTCAGATCGCTTTGCAGCTTTGTCATATCGACGCCTGAGGCCGCGACGGCATCGCGCATCTGATCCCTTGAGATGCCGCGGCCGGGTATCGCCATCAGTGCGTCGTGGGCCGCCTGGTACTTGCCCTGATACTTCGCGCCCAGCGCCATCTGCGCGCCGTAGACCGAGGCTTCGGTCAGGATCGGCCAGTCCTTGTAGACCAGCCGGATCTTGCCGTCGCTGCGCACCACCTTTTCGAGGTCGGGCTCTGATTTCTTGCAGTACGGGCAGTTGTAGTCGAAGTAGGCCACGATGGTGACGTCGCCTTTCGGGTTGCCGGCTTCCGGCGCATCCGGATCGCGCAGGATCGCGCCGACATCCACCCCCTCGGCCCAGGCTTCCGGCGCGCCGAAGTACTTCACCAGCGGCACCGCCGCGATCGCGCCGAGGATCATCAGGGATTGTCTGCGATTCATGTCTTCCTCCTGTCGGACGATGGTCAGGACCGCGCGTCCAGGCGCTGCAGGGTCCGGGTGAAGTCATCGACGGAAACTTCGCCGGTGATGCGGGCAGCGGCGATCTCTTCGCCGCGGTGGGGATCGAGAAACACCAGCGTCGGCGGTCCGATTACATCGAACCGTTTCATCAGCGCGGCGGTGTCGGCGTTGGTCGCGGTCACGTCGGCGCGGATCACGGTGAGTCCGGCAAGGCGCCGCTGCACCTCCGGAACCGCGAACACCGTGCGCTCCATCGTTTTGCAGGCGGTGCACCAGTCGGCCGAGAAGTCGATCATGATCGGCTTGCCGCGGTCACGACCGTCGGCGATCGCGGCGTTCAAGGATTGGATCGAAGATACCGTGCGGGCCTCGATCGCCGGATCCGCACGTCCCTGGCCGAGCGTGGCGAGTGGCCGCAGCGGATCGTCGGCGCCCGCTGCCGCACCGACGATCAGCGCTGCACCGTAGACGAACAGCGCCAGCCCGCTCGCTTTGGCCAGACGCGGCGCCGGGCCGTGTTGACGGCTGAGCCGGTCGAAAGCGCCGACAAACACGGCGCTTGCGATCGCCAGCGCCGCCCACAGCAACAGGCTGACAGGGCCGGGCACCACGCGCCCGATCAGCGCGGTTGCGATCGCCAGAAAGACGACGCCGAACAGCTTGCGCACCGTCACAAGCCACGGCCCTGAGCGCGGCAGGATGCCGCCGCCGAAGATGCCGACCAGGATCAGCGGAAAGCCCATGCCGAGTCCGAGCGCGAACAGCGCGGCGGCGCCGCGAACGGTGTCGCCGGTCTGCGCGACGTAGAGCAGAGCTGCGGCGAGCGGCGGCGTCACGCACGGCCCGACGATCAGCGCCGAGGTGAAGCCCAGTGCCGCTGCGCTGAGCAGTGGACCTGTACGTCCGCTGATGCGCCCGCTTAGCGCGTCACCGAACCGTGCCGGCAATTGCAGCTCGAACAGGCCGAAGCTCGACAGCGCCAGCGCGACATAGATCGCCGCCATTGCCACCAGCGCGGCCGGCGTTTGCAGCGCGGCCTGTAGATTCTGTCCCGACCAGGCGGCGGCGATGCCGAGCACGGCGTAGGCGGTGGCCATCGCCAAAGTGTAGGTCAGCGCCAGCGCAAAGCCTCGAACCGGCGAGATGTCGCGGCCGGCGCGCGTCAGCATGCCGGCGACGATCGGCACCATCGGCAGCACGCAAGGCGTGAATGCCAGCAGCAGGCCGAAGCCGGCGAAGGCGAGCAGCAGCGGCGCCCAGCCCTCGGTCATCGACGGCAGCAACGAAGGCGCAGGAGCGTCAGCCGGTGCCGCTTCTGCTGCTGTCGACCGAGCTGCGGTCTCATTGAGCTCTGGGGTATCCGGCCATTGGATTTGCGGTCCGGCGCCGGCCGGATCCGCCGCCGTCACGGTGTCGCTCGCGAGGTCGACGGTTGCGGTCGCCGGCGGGTAGCAGATGCCGCGCTCGGCGCAACCTTGATAACCGACCGTCAAGCGGGTGGCGCCGTTCAGCGCAGCGGTCGCAATCGTCGCGGTGACGCCGCGGTGATAGACCTCGGTCAGGCCGAAGTTCGGATCGTCCTTGGTTTCGCCGGCAGGCAGATCCGGCACGACGGGGGCGCCCTGCGGCGTTCGAACCACGATCTTGTCGCGGTACAGATAGACGCCCGGCGCAATCGTCCAGGTCAAGGCTACGCCATCGGCGGCCGATTGGACGCTCAGCCGGAACGGTGGTTGCTTCGGCGCTGCAATTGCGGACTGTGTTGCGGCGAGGACGCCGACGAAGGCGAGAAGGCGGAAGAGACGGGCCATGGTTCCCCGATCGCTGGGTCGGATGCCGGCAGTCTCGGCCGCCAGCTTAAGCCAGCCTTAAGGCTGGCCTCGCAAGTCGTGATCCGAAAGGTGATGGATCGATGCGGGTCTTGGTGGTCGAGGACGATGCGATGATTGCGGACGGCATTCGTGCCGGGCTGTCGCTCGCGGGTGCCAGCATCGATTGCGTTGAGACTTGCGAGGATGCGCGCAGTGCACTCGCCGCCAACAATTTCTCCGCAGTGGTGCTCGACATCATGCTGCCCGACGGCAGCGGCATCGATCTGCTGCGCGACATCCGCCGCGGGGGTGACGCCACGCCGGTGCTGCTGCTCACCGCACTGGACGAAACCGCCGACCGCATTGCCGGGCTCGACGCCGGCGCGGACGATTATCTCGGCAAGCCGTTCGATCTCGACGAGCTCTCGGCGCGGCTACGCGCGATCATTCGCCGGCGCGACGGCCGGGCGACCACCTGCCTGGAGCACGGGCCGATCTGCCTTTACCCAGCCGAAGGCAATGCCACACTCGTCGGCGCGCCGGTCGCGTTGTCGCGGCGCGAATTTGCGGTTCTGCATGCCTTGATGGAGCGCCCCGGCGTGGTCCGGTCGCGCGCCGAGCTCGAAGAGCGGCTTTATGGCTGGGGCGACGAGGTCGACAGCAACGCGGTCGAAGTTCACATCCACAATCTGCGTGCCAAGCTCGGGCGCAGCGCGATTGAGACCATCCGCGGCCTCGGCTATCGGATGGCGCCGTCATGATCGGCTCGCTGCGGCTACGGTTGTTTCTCGTTCTGCTCGGCGCCACCGGCGCGGTGTGGATCGCCGCAGTGACGTGGATCTATGCGTCGAGCCAGCGTGAGCTCGAACACGTCCTGGACACGCGGTTGCAGGAGGCGGCCCGGATGGTGGTGTCGCTGGTCGGCAGCATGGAGGGGCGCGTTCCGGAAACGCTGCCGACATTGTCCACCCCGCCGTCTCCCGGCAATTACGAGCGCCAGCTCTCCTGCCAGGTGTGGTCGGTGCAGGGCCGGATGATCGCGCGCTCGGGCGGCGCGCCGGAGCAGAAACTCAGCGATCAGGTGTCGGGCTTCTCGGAGCGGCAGATCGACGGGGAGGCCTGGCGGGTCTATGCGACGGAGGACGCCGAGAAGGGATTTCGTGTTCTGGTCGGTGATCGGCTCGGGCTACGCGACCGGCTGGTCACCGATCTGATCAAGGGGCTGATGTGGCCGGCGCTGCTGATCGCGCCGGTGCTCGGCCTGCTGATCTGGATCAGCGTCGGACGCGGTCTTCGGCCGCTGCAGACGATCGCGTCGGATCTTCGCCGCCGCGACGCCGACGACATGAGCGCCGTCGATGCCAGCCGTACGCCGTCGGAGGTGAAGCCGCTGACCCAGGCGCTCAACGCACTGTTCGACAAGGTCGCGCTGGCACGGCGGCACGAGCGGGAGATTACGGCGTTCGCGGCGCACGAGCTGCGCAGCCCGCTCACCGCCTTGAAGACCCAGGCGCAAGTCGCGCTCGCCGCCAACGATCCGGCGGTGTCACGGGCGGCGCTGCAACAGATCCTGCTCGCGGTCGATCGTGCCACAAGGCTGGTGCGGCAACTGCTGACGCTCGCCCGGCTCGACGCGCATGCCGAAGTCGACGACCGCGCGCGCGTGCCGATGCGCGCGCTGATCGAGGAGGTGGTCCGCGCCACACCACACGCCGACGGCATCGAGGTGACGATCGACGACGATCTCCGCGACGTGGTGTGGTGTGGTCATCGCGAGTGTCTCGAGCTCGCGATCCGCAATCTGCACGAGAACGCCGTGCAGTACATGCGGGGCGGAGGGCAGGTGAGTTGGCGGATCGGCGACACCGCTGCCACGGTTCTGGTCGAGGACACCGGTCCCGGCGTGGCCACGGACGAGCTCGACAAGATCGGTCAGCGTTTCTTCCGCGGCCGCAACAAATCCGTGATCGGCAGCGGCCTCGGGCTCGCGATCGCCTCGCTTGCGGTGGAGCGCAGCGGCGCCGGCCTGCAGCTCGCCAACCGCAGCGACCGCTCAGGCTTTCGCGCCGAGATCACGCTGCGGTCCGATCGATAGCTTCGAGGCTGAGCTCCGTCATTGCGAACGCAGCGAAGCAATCACGGCATCGCGTAAGACGCCGGATCGCTTCGTCGCTCCGCTCCTCGCAATGACGACACGGAGCCTTGATCGCTCACACCTTGTCGAGTGCGGTGAGCAGATCTTCGATCAGGTCGTCCTTGTGCTCCAGCCCGGCTGACAGCCGGATGAAGCCTTCGCTGATGCCGAGCTCGGCGCGCGCTTCGGGTTTGAGCCGCTGATGCGTGGTCGTCGCCGGGTGGGTGACGAGGCTCTTGGCGTCGCCGAGATTGTTGCTGATCTTCACCAGCTTCAGCGCGTTCAGGAAGCGGAACGCCTCGGCCTTGCCGCCCTTTACCTCGAAGCCGACCAGGGTCGAACCGGCGCCCATCTGCTTCTTCACCGTTTCGGCCTGCGGATGGTCGGCGCGGCCCGGATAGACCAGACGCGGCACCTTCGGGTGGCCTGCCAGCGCGTCGGCAATCGCCGCCGCATTGGACGTCTGCTTCTCGACCCGGATCGACAGCGTCTCGAGCCCCTTCAGCAGCACCCAGGCGTTGAACGGCGACAGCGACGGCCCGGTCTGGCGCAGGAAGATCTGGATGTGTTCTTCGATGAACGCCTGCGACGACAGCACCACGCCGCCGAGGCAGCGGCCCTGGCCGTCGATGTGCTTGGTGGCCGAATACACCACGACGTCCGCGCCGAGCTTCAGCGGGCTCTGCCAGATCGGGGTGGCGAACACGTTGTCGACGACGAGGCGCGCGCCGCCCGCATGGGCGACTTCCGCGATCGCGCCGATGTCGAGCACGTCGAGCGTCGGGTTGGTCGGGCTTTCCAGGAAGCAGGTCCTGGTGTTGGGCCGCATCGCGCGGCGCCACTGGTCGAGATCGAGGCCGTCGACCAGCGTCGACTCGATGCCGTAGCGCGGCAGCAGATCCTCGACGATGTAGCGACACGAGCCGAACATCGCTTTCGACGCGACCACATGGTCGCCGGCGCGCAGTGGCGCCAGGATCGCGGCCGTGACGGCAGCCATGCCGGTGGCGGTGGCGCGTGCGGCTTCGGCTCCCTCGAACTCCGCCATCCGCTGCTCGAAGCTGAACACGGTGGGGTTGGAGAAGCGCGAATATTGGAAGCCGGCGTCGTCGCCGGTGAAGCGCGCCTCGCACTGTTCGGCGCTGTCGTAGACGAAGCCCTGGGTCAGGAACAACGCTTCGGAGGTCTCGCCGAATTGCGAGCGCAAGCTGCCGGCATGCACCAGGCGGGTCTCGCGGCGGAAATGAGCGGTAGCAGGGACGGGAATCGTCGGTTTGGTCTCGGACATGTGGTCTCCAGCGTGCCCACATCGGGACGATGGGGGCACAAAAAAACCGGCCTGGGGATCAACCCTCGGGCCGGGACCACAACGTCCCCGGCCTGTTTAGCGACTTGTTTAACGTGGCTGCAAGCCGGCCGGCTCAAATCACCACGGGATAAGTCGGGCTCTTAATCCTCCGTACTCTTCCCGTCAAGCCGGGCTTCGGCTAGCGGTTGAGGCTCGTATCTGAGTTTCCCGGAGGGCATGGCTGCGCTCCGAAGGACCAACATCGTGCCGTTCACTTTGCCGCCCGACGCCGACGGAATTCTGCCCGACCGCATGATTGCGGCGATGACGGAATCGGGCCTGATCCTGCCGGAATATCCGTTCGTCGAAAGCCAGATCCAGCCGGCCAGTCTCGATCTGCGGCTCGGGCCGATCGCCTATCGGGTCCGCGCCAGCTTCCTGCCGGGGCCGGACTGCACCGTCGCTGAGCGGATCGACGAGCTGAAGCTGCACGAGATCGACCTGTCGGACGGCGCGGTACTGGAGACCAACTGCGTCTATATCGTGCCGCTGCTCGAAAGCCTGGCGCTGCCGCGCCACATCGTGGCGGCCGCCAACCCGAAAAGCTCGACCGGGCGGCTCGACGTGTTCACCCGGGTGATCGCCGACGGCACGCGCCGCTTTGACATGATCGGCGCCGGCTATCACGGCCCGCTTTATGCCGAGATCAGCCCGAAGACTTTCCCGGTGCTGCTCCGCGAAGGCTCGCGGCTGTCACAGGTGCGCTTCCGCGTCGGCCAGGCCACGCTGGAGCAGGACGAGCTTGATGCGCTGCACGATGCCGAGCGGCTGGTCGATGCCGACGACGCTGATCTGACCGGCGGCGTCGCGCTCAGCGTCGACCTCTCGGGCGAGAATTCAGACGGCTTTGTCGGCTACCGCGCCAAGCGCCACACCGGCGTGGTCGATATCGATCGCCGCGGCGGCTATGCGGTCGGTGAATTCTGGGAGCCGATCGCGGCCCGCCCGGATGGCACGCTGATCCTCGACCCCGGCGAGTTCTACATCCTGGCGTCGAAGGAAGCGGTCCAGGTGCCGCCGGACTACGCCGCCGAGATGGTGCCGTTCGATCCCTTGGTCGGCGAATTCCGCGTGCATTACGCGGGCTTCTTCGATCCCGGCTTCGGCTACGAAGGCGCCGGCGGCTCGGGTGCCCGCGCGGTGCTCGAAGTGCGTTCGCGCGAAGTGCCGTTCATCCTCGAGCACGGCCAGATCGTCGGACGCCTGATCTACGAAAAGATGCTGTCGCGCCCCGACGCGATGTACGGCCAGCGCATCGGTTCGAACTACCAGGCTCAGGGCCTGAAGCTGAGCAAGCATTTCAAAACCTAAGCTCGATCAGGGCCGCTGACGCTCAGCATCCCCCGCAGCAAGTCTGAGGGTTGTGTTCAAGTCCGGCTCGTGAAAAGTCAGTCGGACCGGTGGCCGTTGTCTCGATCGCGCGCCACCGCGCAACGACAACGATAAGGAATGCCCGATGGGAGCAACGTCCGAGACCGCGCAAGCGGCGCGGTCGCGCGCATGGCACGGCGTCGCCGATCTGTATCACGCGCTGTTCACTGGCCTGATCCTCACGCTGGTCAGCCGCCGCGGCACGGCGGACGCTGCCGAGTTCGTGTTTCGGGTGTTTCGCCGTCAGCAGCAGGAGCGCTTCGTCGCCGGCCTTGCCAAGCTCGGCCTCGACCATCTGCCGCCAGCGGTCGCGGCGGCGCAGTATCACTATCTGTCGAATTGGATCGGCGGCGTGCACGTCGAATACATGTACGAAACCGACCGCAAGGCGTGGATTCGCTATCCGCCGCCGCGCTGGATCTGGCGCGGCACCGCGATCTGCGGCGTGCCCGGCGAGGTGTCGAAGGCGATGCTGCGCGGCTGGCACGCCAATAACGGCGTCGCGCTCGGCAATCTCAAGCTCGGCTTCGTCTGCACCAAGCAGAGCGTCGACGGCCAGGACGGATTGGAAGGCTATTACTATGAGGCCGACGAGCTGCTGGAACCGGATCAGCGGCTGCAGTTCGCCCGGCATCTCGAGGCGCCGCTGTTCGATCCTGCCGCCGCGCCGGCGTTGCCGGTCGAGAGCTGGCCAAAGCCGCGGCTGGAGAAGGCCCACCGCAACTACGCCATGGAATATGTCCGCACAGCGGCTCCGGTCCTGGTGCAACTGTTCGGTCCGCTCGATGGCGGCTACTTGTTGCATCTCACCGGCAAACTGATCGGGATGCAGTCCTACGACGATCTGGCGCAGGCCCTCGGCATCACCGGCCGCGATGCCGCCGGCTTTGCCGCTCTGTTGCGAGCGCTGCTCGACGCCCAGGGTGACGAGGTCGAATTGCGCGACTCTGGCGGCAGCTTCGAGCTACGACAAACCGGCTGGGGCCTGATGGACGGCGTCGCCGATGCCCATCCGGCCTGCCTGCGTGTGCTCGAAGGTCTGGCCGAGGGGCTGGCCGCTGCCTGCGGCCGAGGCATCGCTGTCAGCCTGACTGGCGATCACCGCACCATGCCGCTGCAGTGGACGGTGCGCTGAGCCCGCGCTCCGACCTGTTCGCGGGCGGCCATGCGCGGTGTGAGCATCGCGCCCGCCGAGAACGGTGATAGGAAGGCTGGTGCCCGGCTGAAGATCGGGCCTCGGGGGAAACACATGTCCGATATCGCCGTGGCGGAGTTGCCACCGGTCGCGCAGCCCGCGCCGGCTCCGCCAGCCCCCACGCCACCGCCGCCGAAGAATCCGCTGCTCGACGACGGCATCCTGCGGACATTGTTGCGGCTGTCGTGGCCGAACGTGGTGGCGCTGACCGCCGGCACCTGTGTGGCGGTGGCCGAAACCTCCTATATCGGCCGGCTCGGCACAGAGGCGCTGGCCGCGATGGCGCTGGTGTTTCCGTTCGTGATCCTGACCATGACGATGTCCGGCGGCGCGATGGGCGGCGGCGTCGCGTCGGCGATCGCGCGGGCGCTCGGTTCGGGCAACGACGACCGCGCCGCGGCGCTGGCGATGCACGCGCTCCTGATCGGGCTGTGCTTCGGCCTGGTGTTCACGGTGGGAATGCTGACTTTCGGGGAGCGGGCGCTGGAGCTGCTCGGCGGCCGCGGTGCGGTGCTGAGCCAGGCGGCCGGCTACGTCCACATCTTCTTCGCCGGCGCGGTGGTGCCGTGGCTGATGAACACCTTCGCGGCGATCCTGCGCGGCACCGGCAATATGAAGCTGCCGTCGGCGATGATCCTCAGTTCGGCGATGCTGCAGATCGTGCTCGGCGGCGTGCTTGGCCTTGGCTTCGGCCCGATTCCGCGGTTCGGCATGCCCGGCGTCGCCGCCGGTACGCTGGCGGCGTTCACGATCGGCGCCTCGGTGATGGCCTGGGTGATCTTCTCCGGACGTGCCGGCGTGAAGCCGCGGCTGGCGGGATTGCGGATTGAGCGCGGAATGTTCTTCGACATTCTCAAAGTGGGCGCCGTGTCGTGCTTCTCGCCGCTGCAGTCAGTGCTGACCATCACGATCTTCACCCACATGCTGGCGCAGTTCGGCACCGCGGTGCTGGCCGGCTACGGCATCGGCGGACGGCTCGAATTCATGCTGACCTCGATCGCGTTTGCGGTCGGGATCGCCTCGGTGCCGATGATCGGCATGGCGATCGGGGCCGGCCGGGTGCAGCGGGCGCGGCAGATCGCCTGGACGGCAGGTCTGGTGTCGTTCCTGTTCGTCGGCGTGGTCGGCACCGGCATCGCGATCTTCCCGCATCTTTGGATCGACCTGTTCACCGACGATGCGGCGGTGCGGCTCGCCGGCGAGCAATATCTGCGCGCGGCCGGCCCGATGTATGCGTTCATCGGGCTGGCGATCTCGATGTATTTTTCGGCCCAGGGCGCTGCCCGGGTGCTCGGTCCGGTTCTGGCGCAGACCGGGCGGCTGCTGTTCGTCTGCATCGGCGGCTGGCTGCTCATCGAGCATCACGGCAGCGCCGAAAATTTCTACCTGCTCGCCGCTGGCTCGATGGTGCTGCTGGGCGTGTCCTCGGCGCTGAGCGTGCTGGTGACGCGATGGGGCCCCAAGCCGCCCGTCGCACCGCTCATCGTCTAACGGTCGGCTTGCCGCGGGGCGAATGGCAGCAGGACGTCGAACAGGGTCGGGCCGCTGCTCGCCAAGGCGCCTTCGAGCGACAGCAGGCGACGCCGGGTGATGACGCCGCCATTGGCGCAATCGCCGCTGGTGTCGCCGGCGGCGGCCAGAACGCGGTGGCATGGCACGATCAGGGCGAACGGATTGCGCCGGATCGCCTGGCCCACGGCATGCACCGCGCCCGACGCGCGAAGCTGCTTGGCGATGTCGGCAAAGGTGACCGTCTCGCCGCGCGGAATTGCACGGGCCGCCTGATAGACCCGGCAGTCGAAGGCCGGGATGCCGCCGAGATCGAGGACGACGTCGGAGAAATCCCACGGTTCGCCCGACAAAACCGCGGCGACGCCGTCGATGACCGGCTGGATCCATGCTGCGGGCCTGTTTTCCCGGGCGTCCGGGCACAGCCGCAGCAGCCTGCGGCGGGTGTCGATCTCGCGGCTTTCGGCAAGCTGCACCACGAGCACGCCATCGCTGTCCCATGCGATCCCGCATCGGCCCATCATGGTGTCGAAGATGGTGTAGGCAGCCCCCGCCATGCGGAGAACTATACCAGCGAAAGGCCGGACGGCATCTGGAAAGTGAACAAATCGTTAATCGTCCAAGCTGGGCGATCTTGCAGTGCGGGACCGTGGCTGCGGCGTCGTGCATTATGGGCTTCCGATGATCGCCCCTTGGCGGCGCGCTCCGTCTCGGCTAGATCAGAGCGTGTCGCCGCGTCAGCGCGGTGCCCGGCGCGGGCGTAGTTCAATGGTAGAACGGCAGCTTCCCAAGCTGCATACGAGGGTTCGATTCCCTTCGCCCGCTCCAACCGCCCTCACGCTCCTTCGATCACCTGCATCTGCTTGCCGATCATCGGCTCGTCAGACTGACGCGCCGAGCCAGGGTCGGTCTGTACGCTATGGCGCGGCCGCTGCCGTTTGGGCCGCTTGCTCTGCGCGCCGCGCACGGCAGCCCGCATCTGGCGTGTGCGCTGGTTGATCGGCGTCAACGCCGCCACCCCAGATCGGCGCGAAGCTCGGTCACTGCCTCATTGCAGGGGGATACGGCGATGACGAGCACCATGATGACTTTCGACATCCTGCTGTTGGCTGCGGCCGCGGTGTCGACGGTGCTGATTCTGTTCGGCGTAGTAATCGCGAGTGGTCATCAGGACGCGCATCAGCACGCCAAGGCCGGCATGATCGCGCGGCACCACGACTGAGTGCCGTGCAGTCCGGCCCGTCGGCTAGGACTTGCTAACGGCGCCGCTCAGGTCGCGCTTGATCGTCTCCAGGAGCGACGCCAGCACGTCTTGGTGCGTGGGTGCGGCAGAGACGGTGTCGGACGGACGGGCCGGACCTGGATCGAGTGGCGCTGACGGGTGTACGGACTCATTGCTCTGTGGGTGTGATCCCGCTGGTGGAGGCAATTGGACCGCGGGTGCGGGCCGCGCGGCCACAGCACCTGTCCACTGGGCAGTGAGAGCCGGCCCAAGGCCGGCCGGCCGCGAAGGCGGTCGCTGCGTGATATCGATCATGGCGACCGTCGCGGTGCCTTCCGAAGGGTTGACGAAGTCGCCATACAGCACGTCCCGGTGACGGTTCACCCACCACAGAACTGCGCAATACAGCAGCGCCAATCCGATGACGCCGATCAGCCCGAGCTCCAGCATCGGATGCACCCGCGTTCGGACTAGGGCACGGGTCGGTCGGCTCTGCTCGGCGGCGCAAGCGCGGTCGAGTGGCGGTCGTTGGTCGCTTGCAATCGGGCAGAAGTATCCGCGCAGAACAATTCAAACTGCATCACAGCCTCCAGAACTAATCGATTGATTCCGGAAGCCTGCCGCACGCGCAAGTCGTTTCAGCGCACTGCCGTGCTTGCGGCGGCGCAAAAAAAAAGAGAGCGCCGTTCAATCCGGCGCTCTCGATTTTGTGTGGTCGTGGTGACGATATGCGTGGCTCAGTGGCCGGCGAGGACCGGCAGGCCGAGCATCGACGAGAACGGCGCCGGGCTGTTGATGAGCTGAGCCGAAGCCTTCTGATTGCTCGCCAGCGACGACCAGGCGTCCTGGCTCTTGGTGAGGGACGACCACGGCTTCTGGCTGGACGCCAGCGACGACCAGGGCTTCTGCGAAGCCGACAGCAGCGGGCCGAACATCGACGACAGGAAGAAGTTCGGGCCGGTCAGCTCGGGGAAGATCGCCCCCAGCGTGGTGCGCGACTCGGTCAGCCGCGGCGCGCCGGTCAGGCGGGCAGACGAATCCACCAGCGAGGCGCTGCTGCCGTGATGACTGGAGACATCGCGGGTCGCGCCATGGCGATTGAGGATCGCGTCGGCCTGACCGCCCTTGCCGAACGGCGGGTCGACCGTGACCACAGTACCGTTCTTGTCGCTCGAGACGATCTCGGCATTGCTGAACGAAGCGGCCTTCAGCTCCGCGACGGCCGCCTGCGCCTTAGCCGCGTCCTGGTACAATTTGATGATCTGCGTCATTCTTACCTTCCTCTATAGCCAAGTATTAGTTCGAATTTCAGTCTTTGACCGACAATTCTCGGCAATCTTCTCGGTTCCCAGCTTGGCAGAATTTTGCGGCGCGGCAAGTCTCCCAAGCATCAGGCTACCGGCGGCATCGCGCCGCAGCAGAACGTGCGCGTGTGCAGTAAACAATCACTTGCGATCAAGACAGTTCATTCGTCCTGAGCCGGCTGTTCAATTCACGAATGCGTTGATCGGTAACCCGGTGTGTTGCTGGGCCGACAGGAGACATCCCGCACTCAGCGGCGAGCTAGCGCTTGTGTCGGTGTAGAGCCGTCGGTGACGCGCGCGGCGTTCACGTCGCTGACGCATCGTCGTGCCACGACAGCGGCTCCGATTCGGCAGCGCCCGGAACAAAGCCGTGCCCTGTCGCGTCTGAGACCGACATGGGAGAGACGTGAATGGAAACCGTTGCGAGCGCGCCGTGGTGGGCGGCGGGTGTGCTGTACCAAATCTATCCGCGCTCGTTTCAGGACAGCAACAGCGACGGCATCGGTGATCTGCGCGGGATCATCGATCGGCTCGGCTATCTGTCCGATCTCGGCGTCGACGCGATCTGGCTGTCGCCGATCTTTCCGTCACCGATGGCGGATTTCGGCTACGACGTCGCCGACTATGTCGGCATCGATCCGATCTTCGGCGCGATGGACGATTTCGACGCGCTGGTGCTCACCGCGCATGCCCGCGGTCTCAAGGTCGTTCTCGATCTGGTGCCGAACCACTCGTCCGAACAGCATCCCTGGTTCATCGAAAGCCGGTCGTCGCGGCACAACCCAAAGCGCAACTGGTACATCTGGCGCGATCCGGCACCGGACGGCGGGCCTCCGACCAATTGGCTGTCCGAATTTGGTGGCAGCGGCTGGGAATACGACGACGCCACTGGCCAATACTACTATCACGCATTCCTGAAGCAGCAGCCCGATCTCAACTGGCGCAATCCGGAGGTGCGGGCCGCGATTTACGATGCGATGCGGTTCTGGCTGCGCAAGGGCGTCGACGGCTTCCGGGTCGACGTGATCTGGCATCTGATTAAGGACGATCAGTTTCGCGACAATCCGCCCAATCCGGATTTCCAGCCCGGCATGCCGCCACACGCCGCGCTGATCCCGATCTACTCCGCCGATCGGCCGGAGACGCTCGAGGTGGTGGCCGAACTGCGCAGCGTCGTGGAGGAGTTCGATCATCGTCTCTTGATCGGCGAGATCTATCTGCCGATCGAACGCCTGGTCGCCTATTACGGGGCCGAATTGAAGGGCGCGCAGCTTCCTTTCAATTTCGCGCTGTTGTCGACGCCGTGGCGAGCCCGCGAGATTGCCACGCTGATCGATCGCTACGAGCAAGCGCTGCCGTCCGGCGCATGGCCGAACTGGGTGCTCGGCAATCACGATCGGCCGCGGGTGGCGAGCCGGGTCGGGCCGGCACAGGCGCGCGTCGCCGCGATGCTGCTGCTGACGCTGCGCGGCACCCCGACGATGTATTACGGCGACGAACTCGGCATGGAGCAGGTCGAGATCGCGCCCGAGGACGTGCAGGACCCGTTCGAGAAGAACGTGCCGGGCATCGGCGTCGGACGTGACGGCTGCCGCGCCCCGATGCAATGGGACGCGTCGGACAACGCCGGCTTCTCGGATGTCCGACCGTGGCTGCCGCTGGCCCCGAACGCCGCCCAGGACAACGTCGCTAATCTGCGCGCTGACGCGCAGTCGATCCTAAACCTCTGTCGCGCTCTGCTGCGACTGCGGCGCGCGCTGCCCCAGCTCGCGCTTGGCGCTTACCAGCCGCTCGCCGCGGAAGGTGATCTGTTGCTGTATCGCCGGCATCATCAGGGGCGGTCGGTATTGGTGGCGCTCAATCTCGGACCGGATCCGATCTCGGCGGCGTCCGACGCGATCGGGCTCGACGGCGAGGTGCTGCTGTCGACCATGCTCGACCGCGCCGGCGAACGCATCGGCGCCACGCTCGACCTGCGCGGCAACGAGGGCATCATCGTCGGCCGCGCGCCGGAGGACGTCGTTTAGAACGTTGCCTATGTGTCGGCTCTCGGCCGCCGGGTGTCGTCGCCGTGGGCTTACGTCAGCGCGACGCCGTAGTAATCATCGACCTTGCTGGCGCCGCGCCAGTCCCATTCGGAGCCGGGACCGTATTTCGGCGCGCGTTCGAGCTGGTCGACGGTGACCATCACCTGATAGCCGCCGAGCTCGACGTTGTATTTCAGCGCTGGCCAGGGCAGCGGATAGTGGTCGTCGCCGATACCGAGGAAACCGCCGAACGACAGCACCGCGTAGGATACCCGCCCGCTGACCTTCTCGATCATCACCCGCTCGATCGAGCCGATCTTCTCGCCGTCGGCCCCGTACACCGAGGTTCCCTGCACCTTGTCGCTGCCGATCAACTTGTGGGTTTCGTTGGTCTCTGGGTTCATGCTGGCCTCCCTATCAAGCGAAACCAACGAGCGGAGCGAAAACCTGTTCCGTCTCCGAGCTTGCGTCATCGCCTCTTCACAAACTCAAGAATCGTTCGTATCCTCTCTTCACTCTGAAACAACGGAAGGAGGTGATCCAGTGTCTCACTCGAAACGCTGTCACCTCGCTGGGGACGCCCGCTGAGGTTGGCTGACTGAGTATCGTTGCGGCGGGCACGAGACCCGCTCACCGTGGACGATGCGCAAGCAGTGAGCCGCTCGGCCGAGGCGCCCCGCAGCGCCTGGGAACCAGCGAGTTACGAGGCGCGCGTCGGCGTTCACACGCCGGCGCGCGTTTGTCGTTTCAGGACCGAGTCATTTGTCGCACGTCGTTTGTCCCCACGACTTGCTCGTGTGGCTCGCTCACCGCGCGGTTCTCGATCAGAATGTGCCAGCCAGCGTCAGCCGGACCGCCAGCGGTTCCACCGGATGGACGTGGCGGTCGTTGGTGCCGCCGAGCGGCTCGCCCGGCAGTCGCGACAAGTAATAATATTCGATTTGGTTGGTCTTGGCGTTGAACAGGTTCAGTACGTCGAGCTGCACCCGCACGCCATTGTCGAAGCGATAACCGGCGCGGGCGTTGAAGATCAGTGACGACAGCGAATGCATGCTGTCGTCCTCGATCAGCGGGCGCGGGCCGAAGTAGCGGCCCTTCAGTGCGCCGAACCATCCGCGCTGCTCGCCGAGCGTGATGCCGGCGCTCGCCACCCAGGCCGGTGCGCCGGGGATGAAGTCACCGGCGGGATCGAAGTCGGTGAATCGGGCGCGGGTGTAAGCAACGTCGAGATCGACGCCGAGCCAGGACAGCGGACGGTACTGACTGGTCCACTCGACGCCGACGCGGCGGCTCGGCCGGCTCGGCTCGGTGGTGCCAGCATCGCCGACGAACAGCAGCTCGGAGTCGAAATCGAGCACGAACACCGCGAGCGAGGTCGTCAGCCCCGGGATCGATTTGTTGCGGATGCCGAGTTCGGCGCCCTTCGAGCGCACCAGCAACGGGACGCGACTGACCGGAGCGCCCGAGTTGGGATCGACCGTGATGGTGGCGCCGCGGATATCGTTGCTGTGCAGCCCTGTGCCGGCATTGCCGTAGAACTCGGTGCTGGCCCATGGGCCGAGCACGATGCCGACCTTCGGGCTGGTCATCGATGCCGAGGCGTTGCCGGAGTTCGCCGGATTATCGCTGATCACGCGCCCGGTGAAGTAGTCCTGCCGCAGGCCGGCGGTGGTGCGCAGCCAATCGCTCCAACGCACCGTGGTGTCGGTCCACAGTCCGAGCGACTGCTCGGAGACATCGTCGGCCCGCACCGTCGACAGCCGGTCGCGTCGCAGCGTCTTGTTGAGCCCGAGATCGATACTGTCGGCGCGGCTCTGCAGCCCAATTCGTGTCTCGACCGGCATGCCGGCGAACCGATAGTCGAACCGCTGTGTGCCGTTCAGTCCGAGCACGGTGCGGCGGTCGTATTGGTTGAACTGGTCGCCGTTCACCGGATCGTCGAGGAAGTAGGTGAAGTTGTTGTAGAGCTGCAGCGACGAGCGGATCACATAGGCATTGATGTCGGTCTGGCCGATGTCGCTCGATTGCGCGAACCGGCCGGACAGGCTGTAACGACTGGAAATGCCGCCATCGGTCGGATCGAGCGAGCCGTAGCGGCCGATCAGACCCTGGTCGATCGCGCGCTGCGCCACCTGGTCGGTCGAGGTCCAGCGGTTGGAATAGGCCATGCCGGTGAGCGAGAAGCCGTCGGTCGCGGTGCCCTGGCTGTAGCGCAGCACGCCGTTCAGCTTGCGGACATCGTCCGGCACGTCCCACGGGCCGTTATAGGTGTTGGCTTCGAACGCGGCGAGCCAGGTGCCGTCGCCGACGCGGGTCGAGCCGGCGCCGAGCAGCCGGCGATAGCCGAAGCTGCCGACCGTGACCTGGGCGAGATTCTTGGGCATCGCCCGCAAGTACTCGATGCCGAGCGCGCCGGCCGAGCCGAAATCGCCGACGTCGGCGAAATACGGCCCTTTGCGCACCGTCATGCTGCCGATCAGCTCGGGGATCAGAAAATTGATGTCGGCATAGCCCTGGCCGTGACCGTGGGTCGGCATGTTCACCGGCATGCCGTCGACCGTGATGGCGAGATCGGTGCCGTGGTCGAGATTGAAGCCGCGCAGGAAATATTGGTTGGCTTTGCCTTCGCCGGAATGCTGGGTGACCACCAGTCCGGGCGCAGCTTCCAGCGCCTCGCCGGGCCGCATGAACGGCAGCGCGTTGATCTCGGCCCCGGTGATGATGCGACTGCTCGCGGCCTGATTCTGCGGCGCGATGATCGGAGCGGAGGCACGGCTCGGGCTCGGCGCTGTTGCAGACGAGGACGGGTCCGGTGTCGATGCCGGGATCGCGTGTCCCTGGTGGGGGGAGACTTCCCGTGCGTGGCGCCGCGGCGGCTTCGGCTTCGGCTTCGCCTCGGCCGGGGCATCGATCGTGACCTGCGGCAGCGCCTGCTCGGCCCGCGTCGTCCCGCTCACCACAGCAAAACTCAACACGATGCAACCGGCCGCACAGCCGTGCATCACTCCTTGCCGGACCCTCGTCACGCACACCCCCTCGTGTCCTGCATCGCTGCAAGACGCGTCCACCCCAAATCTGTTATCGCAGGCGGTCCCGGCAGAGCGCCAACGATCGCAGCCTGCCCGGCCAGTATGACGAAGTCAATAAAACTTCATACTGACAATCGGGTAACCACCAAGGGGGCTATCGATGCACCGCGTCACCATCACGCTCGACGACGACCTGATGGAGAAGCTCGACGCGATCATCGCGGCGCGCGGCTACCAGAACCGCTCCGAGGCGATCCGCGATCTGGCTCGGATCGGGATCCAGCAGACCGCGGCAGAGACCACCAGCGGTCACTGCGTCGGCGCGATGGTCTATACGTATGATCACTCCAAGCGCGACTTGCCGCGCAAGCTGACGCAGAGCTTCCACCATCACCACGATCTGTCGCGCGCCACGATGCACGTTCATCTCGACCACGATCAGTGTCTGGAAGTGACGATCCTCGACGGCAACGCCACCGAGCTGCAGCACTTCGCCGACCACATCTTCGCCGAACGCGGCGTCCGCTACGGAAGGTTGGTGACGATCCCGGCCGAGCCGCCCGCAGAGGATCACGACCATCATCACGAGCATGACTCGTGATCTTGAACGGAAGCCTTCAGCGTGACGGCGACTTCCGAGTGCGAGTCGTCTTTGCCGGGGCTTTCTTCGTCGCGACTTTCGCCGCCTTGTCGTCGCCGATCACGCCCTCGCGCCGCTTCACCGCGTGGTAATAGGCCCACCACAGATGTGCCGCGGCGCCGCGCAGCGGGCGCCAGGGTTCGGCGAGCGGCGCCATCTGTTTCACGGTCGGGCGTGCTTTCAGGCCGAGGCCGATCCGCATCGCCTCCTGCACGGCGAGATCGCCGGCCGGCCAGGCGTCGCCATGGCCGAGGCAGAACAACAGATAGATGTCGGCGGTCCACGGCCCGATGCCGTGCAGCGCCGTCAGCGTGGCGTGGGCGGCGTCGGCGTCTTCTTCGGCCAGCACATCGAGGTTGAGCCGTTCGGCGGCGAGCTCCTTGGCGAGCGCCTTCAGCGTCTTGATTTTCGCAGTCGACAGACCGAGCCGGGCGAGCCTGTCGGACCGTGCCCGCTTGATCGCGTCGTGCTCGAACGGATCGAATGCCGCCGACACTCGGCCCCAGATCGCCGCCGCCGAGGCGGTCGAGAGCTGCTGGCCGCAGACGATCGCGGCCAGCCCGGCAAAGCCCGGTTCGCGTCGGCGCAGCGCGGGCATTCCGGCGACCTGAAGCACGGGGTTCAGCCGCGGGTCCTGTTTCACCAGCGTGGTGATGGCGTCGTCGAGGTCGGCCTGGGAGTCGAGGTGGATGGTCATCAGGTGGTTTGGCTTTCCGGCGTCGTGCGCGGGC
>NZ_JAMKBZ010000011.1:0-157240 GCF_053772255.1 Rhodopseudomonas parapalustris
CGGCCGAAACAACTCCACCTGACGATCGTCGCGCGGCTTGCTCACCTATCCCTCCCGACAGACGAACCCGCCACCAAAGGAATCACAAACCGGCCCAATCGAGAATCCCAAAACGCAAGAAAACCGCGGTCGTCCCGCGGCTTCCTGCAAAAGCGAATACTTGCCCACGATCGATCAGTCAGAAAAATCAGCGGCTCCCGAATTGTTCACGGGCGACTACGTAACATTGGAAGCCGTCGACCATCCTGTTGGCACGGAGCGAAGCGCTGCCTAGTCCGTGGTGCATCGAGACCGCGCTGTTGATGGATGCGCTTTCCAGGCGGTCGTTACGTTCAATGGGCTAACGCCGCAGTAAACGAATCAAGCGAAGCAAGCTACCGATAAGATCAGCCGAGAAATTGAAAGCCTGAACAGCATTTCAGGCGACGTTGTCAGCGCTCTGTCTGTCATCAAGCAAGCGATCAACAACGTCAGCGAATATGTCACTTCGACTGCTGCCGCGATCGAGGAGCAGAGTACAGTAACGAACGAGATGTCCACCAGCATGCAACGCGCGGCCGCAGAAGCGGCGGCGATCGCAGGGCGCTAGCTAATCGCCAATTGTCAACACTCCGGATCTCGTATGACTGCTGCCGGAATAGCCGATCGCCGTGCAGGCTCGGCTGACGTTCCGAAGATAGGTGGCTCTCAAACGAACCGGTCAATGTCGCAAAGACCAAGTGCGGGTGGGCTTCTCGTACGAGTGCAGTGTCTCATTTCGGAATCCGTGAACGAGGTCGCTTAACGGTGTCCGAAGGCAGTTCGCCGAAGATATCCCTATACGATCTTGCAAAGTATCCCGGGTTGGTAAAACCACATCGGAATGCAACTCCAGAAATTGTGAGCCCGTCGGCGGCTTCGAGCAAGAGTTGTCGCGCACGATGAAGACGTACCTGTTGAATGAAATGATGCGGCGAGCAACTATGGCGCGCTCGAAACATGCGAAAGATGGTCCTTCCGCTCACACTGGCGACATGTGCCAATTGGTCAATATCGAGCTGCTTGTCCCAGTTGGCATAGATGTAGTCCTCAATTCGTGCCATCTGTCCGGCGCTTCCAAGCGTCGGGGTGCGCTCCAATAGATGATTCTGGTTGTGATTCGTATGTAGTAAGAACCGGAAAATGAGCTCGTGCTCGAATTCGGCTATAGCGTGAGGCGTGAAATGGTCTCCAAACTCATCGAGTTCGATAGCGAACTGGCAGACCGCCTGACGTAAGAGAGCATCTCTTCGGACGTCGTTCCGATTCGGCTGACTCAGCGTAACGGTGGGAGTCGAGTCGAGTCCTGTAAGCGTCTGCAGCTTTCGCGACAGCGCTTCACCGTCCACCCGTAGACTTAGGCACTCGAATCCGCCCTTTCCATATTCGACACTCCAGTCCTCGCAGTCGGGTGGTACGATAAATCTGCGTCGAGTGGCGTACAATCGATACGTTGCCGGCCGATCTGCACCTGAGCAGAATTGCGCAACTGAAACACCCGCCGTGCATATTCCGTCGCACCAAAGTTCACAGTCACCTTGTTGTTGGTTGCGATCCAGATGAGGCCGACCTGGGTCAATCTCACTGCGTTCACACGAAAGACGAAGAGTTCGTCGCTCTTCTCGAAGTCGAATCGCCGCCCACCTGCGTTCGCGATTAGCGATGCCGCGAGTTCGTCAATGTCGGAAGAAACAATTTCGGGGAACCGGCCCAATAGCACAGTCGAATCCGCCTTGCTCGATGTTCGAAACGCATAGTCTTCAAGTCCCGATATACCGGATCGGCACCGAAATCCGAAACCAAATCAATTGCGGTCTTGTTTCTGCTGGCAGATGAGATCTCTAAGCATCGGATAAGGAGCCAAAATCGAACGGAACGGCCACAACCATTAGTTGATAAGGTGGCCTCCAGATTTCGGTGCTTTTCCGATTGGCTCGAGGTGCCGTCCTAGCTGCCAATTCACCGTATGCGTGTGGTCCACGTTCAACGGGAAAGTGTTGTTCGAGTGTTGTTCGCTTGCGAATTTGATTCGGACAGAGGTTCCGGGAGAGTCTTCAAAGAAGAATTTCTGTTGAGGCCTTGTCCAACGGTAGAATTGGGATGTCCATGGGAGAATGAGGTGAGGCGCCGAAGCGGGACAGCAGTCGGTCGTGAAGGTGGATGAAAGGTGACATTATGGACATTTCGCGCCAAGCCTGACCTGTCAGATCACTGTCGTTTGGTGCGACGTCGTCGGGACTGGTGTTGAGCACAGGTGTTCAGATCGAGAGGTCTATGTCAGGCTTGCAACGATGAGCATTAGTTCACTGATTTGGGAGAAAACCATGGTCGTGATCCAGAATGTCTGTTCTCGATGCAGCCGCAATAGGAACTTCAATGGCCGTTGGCGCATCGCGAGTGGCTACGATGTACACGAGTATGTCTGTCCAGACTGCGATGGCAGGATGAATGTCGTTGTGAGGTCCAACCCAAACGGAAGTGCGATCAGTACGGACGGAAGGCGGCTGAGGGGAATTCAGGCCCTGAGTGATGGCGGCGACAAAGGGTAGTATCGGGCATCGCGTCATTTGCTCGCATTGGATAGCGCCCTTCAGTTTGGATGGCTGCTCCTCGGGCATTAGTCAAATAGGGCACGCGCTGCCCGAGGGCGTAGCGGACGATATCCGGGCTGCTGAATTGTCGGCGCAGACAACGGGAGTCCGAGCTCCCAAGTGCAGAATTAGTCCAGGAAACGTCAGCCGTGGCTGCGAAGCGGTGGGCCTCTGCCGGCAATAATGTTCCGAAATCTATCCTGACGCCGAGACCCGTTTGAGGCGGCAACCCCCAATCTTGCGCGCGCTGCAGCGTCGCTGCGAATCACGATGCCCAGCCCCTCAGGCTGTATGACTGCGTGCCGCAGGAAATGGGAGACCCAATCTGCGCTGGATGGCATCTCCAGTTGCGGTATTTGTGTGTTTGGTACGTGCTAGTGTCTGTGGATTGCGACATCGTGTAACCACAGTGCCATATGCATGCATGCCAGGTAGAGAATAAGTAGTTAGAAAGGATCACGTTAGTACGATTGTGTCTCTGTCGAGACAGGCGGTCGCCAGACGAGCAATTAGGTTGTTTTTCGTGGATCCATATGTCGACGTCGGGCCCCATCAAATCGAGCGACCTATCAACCAAGGAGAGCCTCGCGCGATCCGGAGAGCGTAGAGCGATGTGTCTGTTGGGTTGGCTGCTATAAGAACGGCCATGTGAGCACGGTATCCAAGGTACGGAGGAAGTATGGGGTTGATCATCGAGTTTCCTACGAAACGAAGTGTGTCCACGGAATGGATCGTGTCGTCCGTCGAACGCGTTTCAATGGAAGGAAATGCGCTCGCCGAGGTGAGTGCAAGTTGCCAAGAAGTGGCCGGCCGGCTGCGACACGAATTGGATCAAATGGCCCTCCTGATTCCGACCATCGAGGATGCGCGTATAAGGGGCCATTTGAGCGCGAGCATCAACGCTAATCGAGATCGGCTTGCAATCGCCGCGAAGCAGTTGAACCACCAGACAAAGACTCTTCGTCATCTGCTCTCGAAGATCAACGAGCGCGAGGAGGGATAGGAGCGCACGAGGTCTCCGATCGAGCGCCCTCGATCGTGTGCTGCGATCGCTGTCGGTCGGGCATTAGAAGCGGCAATCTGCCGAAATTGCAACCATAGCCGAGGGGCCACTTAGGAGTGGAGTAGACAACATGCGTAGCCTCAATCGAATCGGGATCAAGCTCGGCTTTGCGGGAGTGATCGGCATTATGCTAGCGGTCGGGATGATCGCCAATCAGGCGGCCACCGAGCCTAAGGTGCGCGAAGCGAACCGACACGCGGACGACGAAGCCCAGATCTCGGAAAACGCTCTGATCGCGGAATCGGAAATGCGAAACATGCAGCTTGCTGTGCGTGGCGTTCGGTTGGCACGCTCGACGAAGGATTTTGATAAGCGACGCAGCCAGTTTCGGGATGCCAAGGCCGCGCAGGCGAAATTGCTGGAGGTATCGATCGCTCTCTCGGCATCGCCAGAAGAAAAGCGGATGTACGGTGAAATCACGAGACTTACGGACGAATATGCCGTCGGCGCAGACGAACAGGCCCAGCAGCAGAAGAAGATGCTCGAACTCAACGAGAAACGCGCCACATTAGCGACCGATTGGGATAGGAAGGCCGACGCGCTTATCGCGGCAACCGGCAACGGCGGCGGCACCGCCAATCTGGATCGTGGCGGATACTGAGTGCTGCCGGTGTGCCGCGTCCCAGTCCGACGCTTAACGCGCGTGAAAGAAGTATCGCGTATTGAGTTCAGTCGGCAACGAGTAGCGTCACCTGCCCCTGAGGTAGTTCGAACATTGCCAATCTGGTGCATATTCCGTTCACTCGGTGATCGCCTAGTTTCAGTCCAGCAGTCCGTTCTCGCTCATAGCGGCGGTCTGCAGCGATGGAGGCGCGCGATAGTCGATCCTTCCGAGTTCATGCGCGTCTCCGGCCTTGCGCAACAGCGAACCGATAGCTCAGACTATGTACGCGGCCAGCAGCTCAACGCGATGCTGCGATTCACCCCCGTGATGATGGTCGCCAATGTCGTCAACGCGGCGGTCTCCGCACACATCGTCAGCACCAAGGCCGGCGCGCTGGCCGTTCTGGTGTGGCTGTCGCTGGTGGTGCTCGCGGCCGGATTTGCGATCCGGTCGTGGATCGATGCGCAACGACGCCCGGGTCGGGGCGCCGCGTCGCCGCGGGCGATCCGGCGGGCGACCTGGCACGGAGCGGGTCTCGGTCTGTTGTGGGGCGCGTTGCCGGCTCTGTGGTTCGCGGAGCTGACGGGCGGAGGTCAGCTTCTCGTCGCGACGCTGGTCACCGGCATGATCTGTTGCGGCGCCTTCGCGCTCGCCACCGTTCCGAGCGCGGCGAACGGCTACGTCGTGTGCCTGACGGCGGGCGGCCTCGCCGGCGTGCTGGGGGCGGACCTCGAACATGCCATCCCGCTCGTCGTGCTGCTGTTGGCGTATTCCGTTGCCGTTTGCTACGCGGCGGTGGGAACCGCGCGCCTCTACGTCGACAAGGTGACGTCCGAGGCCGAACTGACTGAACGCGGCGAGGTGATCCAGCTTCTGCTCAGCGAATTTCAACAGAACGCCTCGGACTGGCTGTTCGAGCTCGATGCCGAGCAGCGCTTTCAGGACGTCTCGCCGCGCCTTGCCGAAATCGTCGGCCTGTCCGAAGACGATCTGCTCAAGCGGCCGTTCGCGGACTGGCTCTCCGCCGCGTCGAAGCGATCCTTCGCGGCGACGTGTGAAGCTGGCGTCGCGTTCAAGGGCTTGCTGGTCGAGGTGGTTCTCGACGACGGCACCCGGCGCTGGTGGTCGATCTCGGCCAGCCCGATCGTGCAACGGGGGCGGCGGGCGTCGGGATGGCGCTGCGTGGGCTCGGATGTGTCCGATGCGAAGACCGCAAAGGATCGAGTGATCTGGCTCGCCACCACCGACGCTTTGACCGGCCTGCCGAACCGGACCACCTTCCGCGACGCGGCGGCGTCCGCGCTGTCGCCGACGGCGCTCGCCGTCGCGGTGCTGGATCTCGACGGCTTCAAGGGCGTCAACGATTCACTCGGGCACGCCGCGGGCGACCAACTGCTCGTCGCGGTCGCCAGACGGCTCAAGACGTTCGAGAGCGCGTCGATCGGAGTCGGCCGGCTCGGCGGCGACGAGTTCGGATTGTTCTTCGAGAGTATGGGCCAAAGCGAGGTGGTGTCGACCTTGCGGGCGATCGGTTCGGCGATCGCGCAGCCATTCGCGCTCGATGCGGCGAGCGTCGTGATCGGAACGACCGCCGGCGTCGCCTTCCGAACCGATCTTCAGGAGAACGTCGACCGCTTGCTGAACGAGGCCGATACCGCGCTCTACGCCGCCAAGCACGGGTCCAAAGGCTCGGTGGCGGTGTTCGATGCCGCGATGGACCAGGCGCAGCAGGAGCGGCGCGAGTTCGCCGAGGATTTGCGCCGAGCGCTGGCTGCGAACGAGCTCTGGCTAGCGTTTCAGCCGGTGGTCGACATCGCGACGTCGCGCGTCGTGTATTTCGAAGCCTTGCTGCGCTGGACGCATCCGACCAAGGGGCTGGTGCCGCCAGATCGCTTCATCGCCGTCGCCGAGACCACCGGCCTGATCGCCGAAATCGGAAAATGAGTGCTGAAAACGGCGACGCGGATTGCGGCGACCTGGCCGGACGACATCGGCGTCGCGGTCAACCTGTCGCCGGTGCAATTGGGTGACGAGCGGCTCGACGAAATGGTGTTCGGCGCGCTCGCAAAGAGCGGCCTCGATGCTCACCGGCTCGAACTGGAATTGACCGAAGCAGTGTTTATCCGCCACGGCGAACGGGCGCGGTCGTTCATCGAGAAGATGAATGCGGTGGGCGTTCGTATCGCGCTCGACGATTTCGGGACCGGCTTCAGTTCGCTCGGCTATCTCACCCGGCTGCCGGTTCACAAACTGAAGATCGACCGCTCGTTCGTCTCCGGCCAGACCGCGCTGAAGGAGCGCAACGCAGTGATCTCGGCCGTCATTAGCATGGCGCGGGCGTTGTCGATGGAGACCACCGCGGAAGGTATCGAGAACGAAGCCGAACTGGCGTGGATTCGCGGACTGGGGTGCAATCAGGGCCAGGGCTATTACTTCGCAAAGCCGCTGCGCGCCGAAGACGTCCAGCCGTTTCTCGATCGCCGCAGCCGCCGCCGTGCACGTAAGGCGCGGATCAGCGAACCTTTGGCCTGCTGACGTCACGGTATCCGCATCACCCGCAAGAGGGTGTCGCGGTCGCCGAGCGCGGGGGAGATTTTACGGCTTGTCCAAACAGAAGACCACCTCGACGATCGAGCGGGCGTCGTCGATCCCGGATGCGCCGCGGTCACCGAGCATGCTGTGCCCAGATTGTGCCCCAGTCCTCTCGGGGCACTCCGCAAGGGAAGTAAAGTCCCAACCCTTTTAAATATTGATAAAAATGGTGGGCGCACAAGGGATCGAACCTTGGACCTCTCCCGTGTGAAGATCACGCTCACCAGCGTCGAATTCGATCTCCTGCTCGGGTTCTGCCGCAACCCCGGAAAGGTGATGTCGCGCGAGCAACTCATCGCGCTTGTGCATGGGGGAATGGCTGGGTCGATTGAGCGCAGCATCGACGTCCATATCAGCCGCATCCGACCGAAACTGGAGCCTGACCCATCCGATCGCTCCATGATCAAGATGGTGCGGTTGGGAGGATATGTGTTCACGCCGTCAGTTGAGGAACATCGATGAAATTGGCGCAGCGGCTTATGCCACGAAGCATCACGAGCCAGATCACGTTTATCGTAGCTGTTTCCGTCCTGCTCGCGGTCGCGCTGCTGGCATCGGTGCTCATCCTTTTCATCGGCCCGCCGGCCAACGACAATCGGGCGGCGATCGCACGGATTGCAGAAATCTCGCGACTTGCCCGCAATGCGAGCACACCATCGGAGCGGGACGCGATCATTTCAACAGCGCAGCGCCTCGATCCGCAGATCAGGCGCGTCGCAATCGGCGAGCTTGTGCCGATCAAAGACAATAACGGGTCGCTTGTACCGTGGCTCGTTGAGCGCGCGTTGACGAACCAACCCGACGTTGAGTTGATTGCGGACCTTCGCGATCCTAACGGACCAGAATCGCAGGTCGTTATGCGATTGGCTGGTTCCGAGGCTATGGTGTTCGAGTTGAGAGTTGACTCGCCGCTGTGGCGCATGTTGCTCGCGCCCGCTGCTCTGATGGCAACGATCATCGTGGTTTCGACCGTGTTGCTATCCTTGTATGCGGTCCGCTGGGTGGTGACTCCGCTGGCCAAAGTTGCCGATGCCGCAGCCTCGTTCGGCCAAACGTCCCTGGCCTCAGAGGCGCTGGCTAGAAGAGGTCCGCAAGAAATCATCCAAGTCACGGATGCGCTCAACGACATGCGCACCCGTATCCGCGACTGATCGACGACCGTACGCGCATGCTGGCCGCGATCAGCCACGATCTGCGAACGCCTCTGACGAGGCGTCGGCTACGAACGGAGCGGGTTGCAGATTCGGATTTGCAGGCCGCGATGCTGACCGACATCACGACAATTAGTCGAATGATGGATGAGACCCTGGATTATCTGCGGGACGACGCCCAGTCAGAGACGGTTACCCGAATCGATTTGCCCAGCTTTCTGAAGACTATCTGCTTTGATTTAGCCGACATGGGTCACGACGTGGCCTACGTCGGCCCCGGTCGCCTCTCATACGAGTGCCGTCCACGCGCGTTGTCTCGCGCCATCACGAACATCGTTGGGAACGCGGTGAAATTTGCTGGAAAGGTTTCGGTAGCGCTCGCGGAAGACGAGACCGGCCAAATTGAGATCGAAATTGCGGAAAATGGTCCCGGTATTCCCGAGTCTATCCGCGATCGCGTGTTCGATCCATTCTTTAAGGCCGACAATGCCCGCACCTCGATCAATAAGGGGTTCGGTTTGGGCTTATCTATCGCGCGAGAAGTCGTCCAGCGGCACGGAGGTGCGATCGAATTGAATTCGAACGACCCGACAGGGCTTCGAGTTGTGATGACTATGCCGGCCGTAGGCGCGGTCTCGTCAAAGTCCTCGAAACGGCAGTGCGCGTGATCAAGCCAAAGGGCTGCGCCGAAGCGTCCAACCCAACCGAAGTGACCGGATATCGTTCACTCCGCAAGATTGGTCGAGCATCGACGGCGCGTCACTTCTACAACGTCGACTCTACCTATTTGGAAAAGTTGCAGACATCATCGCTTGCGGCGCGGGGGGATTGCGGGGAGCTTGAGTGGCGAGACGCCATTGTTGCGCAATGTCGTGGCGATCGCGGTGACGCGTGCTCATCACTCTGTTGATTGTAGCGCGAAGGCACGTCCAATGCCTCCGTTGCCGCCGACTGGTTGGCGGTTGTGTTCGTGACCATATCGAACCCGAAGATAGCCGGGACCTTCTCACTCTTGATAGGTTGCCGGCCGGTAGGAAAGCCAATGGCGCCATGAGCGCAGCGGCGGCAGTCGGCAGCCACGAGGGTTCAGTCTATGGGCCTGCCAAATCGTCAGGACCGAGATATGCGATGTCGATTTTACTGACGTCCTGCGCGACCTGTGCGCGAAGGAGTCCGGCTCGAAGCGGATAAAGTGCTGCCTGGACGGTGCCAAGGGGCGTGCCGTCGGTCGAGAGCACTCGTGGCTGACCCGCCCAGTTGTGAACCTGAACTGCCGTGCCAGGCGGAGGGGGGGCGCCCAGCCATGCGACATTCGCCCAATAGCGTCGATCAGCCCAGATGCGTTTCTCGGCTGGCGTGAAGCTCTGGGCGAACTCCGCCCATATCGGCTTTGTCTCCAGCGTCGGCCAGTCAGGCAGCGCGCTCCAGGCAGCGACAGGCTCGGAGTTGAGCCATTGTCGCAACTCCTGACCCGTCGTGAACGTCGCGCCAGTGTCGGTCACCGCCTTGATCGCTGCCAGCCGCGAATTGAAGCCCGCCTGGATGAGGATGGACGCGGAACGGTTCAGGGTGCCGGTCTCGACGGCCGGCACCGCGAGACCAAGTTCGTGATCTTCCAACGGCAGGTCGAATACGCCGACCGTGTCACCATTGGCGGCGGCGCGGACGCGGATCGCCTCCATCGCCCAGGGTAGCCGGTAGACCAGACCGCCTTCGACGAACTGTAGGGTTTCCGATGGCTGAGCCCCGCCCAGCGCCGCCAGCCGCTGCCCGAGCAGCCACGCGCGCAGGATGTCGCGCCAATTCGCCGGTAGTGGGTCGGGTGTGAAGGGATAGAACGCGAAGACCCGCTCGGCGAGGCCGGCAATCGCGGTGATCGCTGCTTCGGCGTCTCCCTCGAGGATTGCGCCATTGGCCTGAATGAGAAGCAGGTTGGCGTCGGCAGCGATGGCGTCGAGGGCATGGCCCGTCGTGAGGCCAACGCCGGCCAGGAAATAGCCGCGCCGCCGGGCAGCCGTCGACTGGCTCCAGATCAGCCGGCTGCGGGACACGAGACCGGCCTTGAGCAACTGCTGGACGTGAGCATCCTGACGCTGCAGGCGCCGGTGCCACAGGGACGATTGGAGGATGTCGTCCAGGGCGGCCTCGATCTCTTCGTCGGGAATGTCATTCTCGCCGATGAGGCTGAGGATGGTGGTGTCGAGCGTCGCGACGTGCCGTTCCCAGTCGGCGAGAGCGCGCTCGCGGTCTTCCGGCTTTTCGTTGGCGATCTCGGGGAAGGTCCAAGCGGCGGCGTTGTTGACGACATATTCAACGAGCTGATTGAGGTCTCCGCCGATGCGCGCGCGCATCCGCGTCAGCAGCACCGCGACCAAACGGACCAGACCGCTTTCCATCTCGCGCGCGCCAAGGTCGGTGATGAGCGCTTCCCAATTCCGCCGCTTCTTGGGGATGTCGTCGAACATGGGAAAGAGGACGATGCCCTCGACGTCGACATAAGCTCGTCCCGCCCGGCCGATGACGTTCTTGAACTCGCTGATCTCGATCCGCTCGCCGGCGCGATGTAGGGAGTACATGACGACGGCGGTGGCCGACAGGTTGAGGCCTTGGGCCAGCGTCGGCGAGGAGATGGTGACCTTGAGGACGTTCTCGCGCAGCAAACGCTCCACCTCCTTGCGATAGGCGGTCGGCAGGGCGCCATGGTGAAGGGCGACGCCGAGACGCAGGCATTTGAGGATCGCGTTGTCGGCGCCCAGCCATTCCTCGCCGAGCGCGATGGCAGTCCTGAGGACGTTCGGATCAGCATCGAGCAGCGAGCGCAGGGCGCCGCGCTCGTGCAGATCGACGATGACATCGGCGAACGGCTCGACGCTGCGCCGCTCGGGGCAGAAGACGAGGACGGTCTGGCCGTCGTCGACAAGCCGCCAAGCGGTCGCGAGACAGAGTTCGCGCTGGTCGTCTGGAAACAGGCGGGTGCGGCGGCGCTTCGGCGGAATCCAATTGGGCGGGGCGGCGCCGGTGAGGAAGCGCTGAACCCACGGCCGCTCCTCGCCGACTCTCAGATCGAGCCGGGCGGTTGGCGACCCCCACACCACCTCACCAAAGCGCAGCCGGGTCGGCCGCCAGTCATTCTTGATCAGCCCGCCCGGATGATCGCGGCGCAGCCAGGCGGCGAAGTCATCGAGCTGGTCGCCATCGGGCAGAATGGCCGATAGGCAGACGATCCGGCGCTGCTGGGCATCGGCGCGGCGAAGGAGTCGCTGGATTTGCGCCTCGTAGCGGACCTCACGTTCGTTGAGGCCGATCATGTGCCCTTCGTCGAAGACGAGCAGGCCGACATCGTCGAGCAGCGACGGATCGTTGCGAAGCGCGAAGTCGAGCTTCTCCGGCGTCGCGACGACGATGTCGCGCTCACGGATCGCGTCCTCGTCGAAGCCGCTGACGCCGATGCTGCCATAGAGCGCCGAGATGGTCTTGCCGAGCGGGCCGAAGGTTCGCTGCAGCGTGGTTTCGGTCTGAGCCGAAAGCGCTCGTAGCGGCGTGACGAACACCACCCGCTCGCCGCCCGCGAGGCAGCGCAGGATGCAGAGTTCGGCAATGCGCGTCTTGCCGGCGCTCGTCGGCAGTGACACGACCAGGTCATCGGACTGGTCGACGGCGCGGGCGGCTGCCTCGGTCTGCGACGGCCAGAGGTCGATCTCCGCTTTCGCGCGACGCTGCAGCAACGCGATGAACAGTTCGCGCAACCGCTGCCAGTCGGCCGCCAATCCGCCTGCAGGCTGAAGCGGGACCCTTTCATGGAAGGTGCTCGACCATAGATCCGACAGAAGGTGGATCGCGACACGGTGCGCCCACCATTGGGGCAGCATGTTCATCTCGCCGCAAATCGCGAGGCTCACGCGAAGCCGTTCCAGCGCCTGATCGACAAACGCCTGCTCGCCGCGATCGAGGGCGACTAGGTAAAGCGACATGGCGGCCATGAAGGCGTCGGTGAGTGCCGTATCCAGGCCGTCAAAAAGGAAGTCGTCGCCACCGGCCTCCGGCGGTGCGGCCACGCCCTCGGCTTGGTCGAGCCGAGCCTGGATGTCGGCAGCGATCCGGGCGTCGCTGCCTTGGCCGGAGACCCGGTAGTTGAGAACGCTGCTGCGCAAGACGCCGAAATTGCGACGCATCAACTGAGCTAGCACGCGCTCGATCGGAGAGAAATTCTCATCCGCCTCGACGATGGCGAGGAGGGAATAGGCGCGCGCGGACAGGTGAGCGAGATGATAGGCGGCCGCCGCCATGACGAAATGGAAATCGCGATCGATCTCCTGGCGATTGCCCTTGGCCATCACCGCCTCAAGGGCGGTGGCGGCCTGCTCGAAGGCCGTGCGGGCCTGGGTGGGATCGCCGCCAAGCTCGCGAAGGCGAAGGCCCAGGCCGAGCAGGGAATAGGCGTAGCTATGCAGGTCGTAGCTGAGCTGCGGCGCGAACGCCGGTGCGTCGGCCGGAAGCGCACCATCGCGCCAGATGATGGCGCGGGCCTGCCCGCGTGCGATCAGCCGGCCGCGAAAGCCGGCGGTTGCCGCTTCGGCGATATCCGCGGCAATGGCCTCAGGGGTTGTTGGCATCGGCGATCACTCGATCGTAGACTGCGCCGATAAAGGCGCCATGGCCATCCACGCGAAGCCCGATACCCCATTGATTGATGGGGCCAGGATAGGCCTGAAGGGAGGCGGCCAAGAGCGCCTCCGGGGCGTTGCCAGAGAATGTGAAGAGCAGATGCCGGACGCTCTGCGGCGGGATTCCGTGCTTGAGGAGCGCGTCGTCGATCGCATCGGCCAGCGGCAGATTGTCGAGCTCAAGCAGGCGTGCCGAGATGAAGTGCAGGGCGTGTGCCGAGGGCAGCCCGCCATCCTTATCCAGCCCCGCGCGGGCTTCGGTCAGCACCTGCGCTGTCAAGGCGGCGCGACTCTTCGCCTCCGTCTTGAGGAACTGGAGGCGTTGCGACTGCGGGTCTTGCAGGATGCCGATCACGTCGTCGCCCCGCATCGCCATGTTGCGATGGTCTTTCCAGCGCAGCCGCTTGATCGGCGCGCGGTAGCCGCCGCTATGGGCGTCGATCCACTCCGTCGCGTAGATCTCGCCGAGATCGCCAGACCGGATCTGCTTGGTGGTCGGGAGCTTGCTCTCGATCAGCGCGGCGGCCGCAGGCTTGCCGAGCCGGGCGAGTGCGCGCGCCACCTGTTCTTCCGAGGCGTAGTGCCCGGGCACGATGGCCGCCGTCGCCTGAATGCCGACCGCAAGATTTGCGGCCTGGCCCGTCATCACTCGACGGTGATGATTGCCCACCCGCTGGTCGACCGAAATGCACCAATCATTGAATTGCGCCACCCTCGTTCCTCCCGGTCACTGAGGAAAGAGGTCGCGGACGCGAATGAACGGCGCGCCGGTTTCAGCGGCGCGGCGGACCTTGCGTTCAAGAACCTGATTGAGCGGGAGTTCACGGTCGAGCATCTCATAGAGGTCGAGGCCGTCCATGCAGATGACGCTCTTGCCGCGTCCGAAGGCGGCGAGGCCGTCCTCGGTGAAGCCGCTGTTGCTGACGAAGAGACCACAGGTCCAGGCCGCCTTCTGCTCGATCTTGCCGTGGAAGGTGTGCAGCTCGGCGACGCCGATCGGCTGGCCGTGCCATTTGGCTTCGAGCAGGTAGATCTCGCTTCCGAGCTGGAAGCTGCCGTCGATCTGCGCGCCGCGCAACCGGAAGGGCTCCCGCGCTGCCAATCCGAAGGTGTCGAATAGTCGTTCGAAGAATCCCTCGAACGCATAGCCGTGCGCATGCGGCGTCAAGGCCGTGACCTGCAGCAAGTCCGCTTTGATCTTCGCGATCGCCGCGCGGTCGACGGGAACAGACTGGGGGCTTACCGAAGGGCGCGACGGTACACCACCACCCGATAGGCGGTTGATCAGGCCCTGGTAGCGTGTCTCGGCATTGGCGACGGGGTCGGCGCCGCCGGAGCGGGCCAGATACTCGCTGCGATGCTCCCAGAGCGCTTCCAGGGCGCGAATAGCGGTCGCGTCATCGCAGGTCTGGAGGAAATAGCGGAGGCGCTTGCCCTTCGATCCGCCGTTGGCCGCGTATTTCGGATCGTCGATGTTCACCTTGAGTACGGAGGCGAAGAAGTCCGAAAAACTGGTGTCGGAAAAATCCAGCACGAAGCCCGGGCCCCGGACGAAGTCGACGAGGTCGTCAATGAGACGCAGGTCAATGGATCGAATCGAATTGATAGATCTTCCTCCCCAGCGGACAGCCTTGAGTTAGCTGTTGATCGTTTCTTCAAGGGCGGCAATTTTCGCCAATATGTCGTCGAACGATGGCGGTGTCTGGTCAAACATCATTGGCGCCATCGCCCGGTAATCCGCCTTCAGGTCTTTGACGCGCGCGTCGTCCGGCGTCAGCCGGATCGTGCCTGGCTGAGCCGTATCATAGCTGGCCCAGCTCGAGCGGAAAAAGGTCGCTTTGTGATGCGCGACCTGCGCCAGCAGATCGAGGTCGGCAACGGCAGCTCGGCCCTCATCCGTGTCGAGGAGCATGGCGAGGTCGTAGTAGTGCCGAGAGAAATACTGCGGCGTCGGTGATTGCGCCGGGCGATGCGCCTCCGCATGGAGCGCGGTCGCCTTCTCCCAGAAGGTGCGCCGCGCTGACAGCACGGTCACGCTGGTGTCGGGATCGGCGAAGAAGTCCGGATAGTCGTGGGCCGCGTAGGGACTGATTACCTTTTCTTCGATCGGCCAGGGGGCGCCGCGCGCGCCGAGTTCGAATTTTACCCGCGGGGTGATGTAGGCCATGCCTTCGTATTCGGCGGCAGGTAGCGCAGTCGGATAGTGGAAGTTGACCGTTTGGGCGTCGGCAGCGTCTATCTCCAACGACCACTCGCCGTTGGTCGGTTCGCCGAGCTGCTCGACGATCGCGGCGCGGAGCGCCGGGAGAAGTTTCTCGGCGATGTGTCGCTCGACGTCGCCGACCAGGTCGTCGATAAGCCGGGCCGCCTGCTTCCTGCTGATCCCTTCCTTTTCGGGATCGCGCTCGCCGGTATATCCGAGTTCTGCCCGGTCGAACGATAGGTCGATGTCCTCGGAGAAGCGGCGGATGGCATTGAACGCCTTGGAGAGCGACGTGCCGCCCTTGAAGACGAGGGTGGCCGTGGCGCCCTTCGGGAGACCGAACAGGCGCCTTAGGCTCCAGCAGAGCCAAAAGTCCTTTTCGATGATCGTGTCGGCGACGCCCCGGCCGGCGCCGGTCTCCCCGAAGAGAGCCGCGCGATCGTCGGCAGGGAGACGGGCGACGTCATCCATCGATATCGGCCACCGCTGCGTTGGCGATCGAAACAAGCGTGGGCCGCATCCAGGCAGGCGCTTGAAGAGCGGTTGAGGCCAACGTCTTCTTGTCGCTGGCCGAAAGCTGGCGCGCCGCGACCTGCGCGACGTCAGCCGCCCGAACGGGGCCGACATGGCGAAGCGCCTGAACCACCGTTCCGGCAGGGCTGCCGGGCGCGATTAGATGCTTGGGCGAGGCGTGGCGAAGATCCACGACGCGGTTTCCCAGCACGACGCGCCGTGACGGGCCATCGGTCAGGTAAGTGCTTTGGGCCGGGACCTGCGCCGAAAGGCCGAGCGCGTTCGCTGCCCGTGCGCCGGCGATCTGCACCTGGGAGCCGGTCTCCCGGGCAAGAGCGTGTGCGACATCGTCCGGCGCAGGGGACAGTGCCCCGAGCTTCGGGTGCAGCTTGGGGAAGTCGTAGAGCCCACGCGCAAGCCGGCGGAGCTGTCCGCCCTTCACCAGCCGGGAGAGGGCCTGATCGACTGACGGGCGAGCGGCAACCGTGAGGAAGTCGCTGGGCGTGAAGACGCTGCCGCGTCCGCTGGCGCGGACGCGCTTCATGACCCGGTCAGGAACAGAGGCGGCTACCGTCTTCATGCGTCAGAAAATAATGCATCTTTTTCTGACATGCAAGGGCGTGCACGAGGAGCCTCCCGCTGTTTACTCGGAGGGAGGGCCGAGCTCACGACAACGTTGTGGATCGGAGATCCTCGGTGATTCCTGAAGAAGCTCATGGACGCGACCGGCGATCCGGCTTCACGCCAATGCTGATGTCCTCAACCGGGCTCCGTGCGCGGAATCTGACAACTCACTTGTGCGGAACGTGCTATGGCTTAACTATCTATATATCCGACCGAGCGGGGGCGCAGTTAAGAAGTGGGGCATGACTTTTTGAACGTCGAGATAAAACCAACGAAGCATAGTGCTCCGGGGCAATATCTCGGCTTTGCGCTTCAGCCCGTACGGGCGTTCTATCACCTGCTCACCGCGCCCAAAGGTGCCAAGGTTGCTCTAGCAGGCTGTTGAAGAAGTCCTGTTTTTGGTTGGATTGAGTGTCCGCGTCGGCTTGTGCGTTCCGAGCGTCGGCTTTTCCGGACGGCGTTTCGGCTTCGCGCCGCGGAGCCTCACGCGGCTGCTCCCAGTAGTTTTGGTAAGCGGATCAGATTGTAGGCCGCCAATGCCAGGTTGAAGGCGGCGTCGACCCGTTCTCGGCCTCGCAACTTGACCTTGGCGAGGCCGGCGGAGGCCTTGATCCAGCCGAATACTTCCTCGATCCGCTTGCGGCAGCGCTGGCTGACCGCGTAGCCGGGATGACGCGTCGTCCGCCGGTCGATCGCGGTCTTGCGTGGCTTGCCGGTCTTGCTCAGATGCCCATCGATGGCGATATGCGGCGTCACCGAGCGGTTTCTCAGCTCTCCGACAAAGTCGGTGACGTCGTAAGCCTTGTCGGCTCCCAGCGTGATCCGGCGCGTGCTATCACCGCGATGGCGGTCGATCAGTTCCAGCGCCTGATCCCGCTCTGCCGTGCCGGTGGCTTGGCTGACGCCGCCCAGCATGGCGAGGCCATTGCGGTTCTCCATCAAGGTGTGACCGATGTAGCAGAGCTTGGCCGGTTGGCCGTCGCCCTTCTTGTACAGCCGCGCCTCGGGATCGGTCGTGCTCTGATGCGTCTCGTTGCTGCGCTTTTCCTTGTGGAAGCTGCGCTCGGCGTTGCGTCCCGGCCCGTCGCTGTCCTGGTCGTCGCCGTCCTTGCGGCGGAAGCTCTTGATCGACGCCCACGCTTCGATCAGCGTGCCGTCGACCGAGAAGTGCTCGCTCGACAGCAAACGCTTGACATCCGGCCGAGCGAGCAGCGCCGCCAGGAACTTCGCCGCGATCTCGCCTTCGAGCAGCCGATCCCGGTTCTTCGAGAAGGTCGAGTGGTCCCACACCACATCGTCCACGCCCAGGCCGACGAACCAACGGAACAACAGGTCGAAGTCCAGCCGCTCCATCAACTGCCGCTCCGAGCGGATGCCGTAGAACGCCTGCAGCAGCATCGCCCGCAACAGCCGCTCCGGCGCGATCGACGGGCGGCCGAACGACGTGTAGAGCGCGTCGAAGTCCCTTGAAAGGTCAGCCAGCGCCGCATTGGCAAGTAGCCGGATCGTCCGCAGCGGATGGTCGGGCCGAACCCGAGCCTCCAGGTCTACATAGCTGAACAACGCCCCAGATCGTTCGTCGCTTCCACGCATCGTCTTCCTCTCGAAGCATCCGTATCGAAGGGAATCACGACCAGAGACCCGCCGCCAGGGGCTTTTTCAACAGCCTGCTAGAGCTGCAAGACGATGTCTCAGTCCATTACGCCGATGGCAGTGTTTGTCTTGAGCAGACGAAGAGCGCCTTGAAGCAAAATCCCATTTCGGACTGGGACGAAGACCTTTGGAAGGCCTTCGATAATTGGCGGGTCATGCTTGATGCCGGGCAGTGCCAGGCGGCATCCGCCACTTTTCGGCTGTACGTGACGCCCGCGAAGAAAGGCGCCTTCGCGGAGGCGCTCTCCGCGGCCGCGTCCGACGAAGAGGTTGATGCCACACTCGCCGTCATCAAGGCGAAGCTCGACAAGAAGAAGACTCCGCCAGCTAGCGCGGCCAAGGTGTTGGCGTTGCTCGATGCGCCCAAGGACCATCGCCATGGTCTCTTCCGGAATTTCGAACTGGAGGCGGAGGCGGACGATCCACTGGAAAGCATCAGGGATCGTCTTCGACCGTCGATTGCCGAGGCCCATATCGACATCATCGTCCGCTCCGGCATCGGCCAAGCGAAACAGGCGATGGATCGACTAATCCAGCGGGGCGAAAAGCCCATCCTCGATGCGGAAGCCTTCCGCCGCGATTTCCATGCCTTCATACGCCAAAACAACCTGCCTGGCCTGCTGGCATCGCTCAGCGAGTCGCCCGATGACACGCTGATCGCCGGCATCGCCGCGGCCCGGCCGGTGTTCGTGCGGCAGCTCGAACTCATCGAGGCGACCGAAGAGGACCGGCTTCGCGCCGTCAGCGACTATCTTCGCGCCTCGGCAGACAAGGCCGATTGGGCCGAACGTGGCGAGATATTTTCCGGCAGCCTGGACGGTTGGGACGAAGATCTCCTTAAGAAGTACGGCATTGCTAAAGGCGACGTCGCCGATCTGCACGGAGAGAAGTCGGCGGCGATCCAGGGCCGGCTGATTTACCGTCAGTGTGCTCAGCATGTCGCCCCCCTCGAAGGGCGGGCGGTTCCCAGTCATTTCGTTCACGGCAGCTTCAACGACCTAGCCGATCGTCGTCGCCTTGGCTGGCACGGCGATTATCTGACGCTGCTGGAAGGGGATGGCGAATGACGGCCTTATCCACCTTAGGGCTCACCGAACTCGATATCGTGCAGAATCCTGCGATCGGCGCTTATCTGATCTGGCAGTTCACGCTGGGCTATCAGGAAGACGGTGCCCAAGCGGCGCCGATCCCATTGGCGTTCCTGGTGTTGCCGATGCTTCTGCACCGGCAGACGTTCGATGAGGTGGCATCAACGCGAAAGGCGTCAGGCCTGCCGCTGTTCGCGGCGAAGTTCGAAAAGGAGCGGGAAATCTTGATGGGCATTCATGGGCGCGCGATCCAACTGCGGCCGCTCAGCCTTCAGTCGATCGGCGTGGCCGCGACATCGAAGCTCGTTCGGATCGATTACGACACAGCCCAGCTCCGCGGATATCCGCTCGATCTTCTCAACGCCGCCAAACCGAGATTGCCCGAACGACTGAAGGGATTTGCGGCGGCAGCCGATAAGCTCGGCTACTGGTTCTCCAGGCTCGGTCTAGCGCAGGTGGCCTCGACGCTGAGGGTGGATTTCTAATGTATTTTCAACTGCGCAAACTCATCCTCTGGCCCCGGCACGACGGCGAGCCACGCATTGTCGAGTTCCACCCGGGCGTCGTGAACGTTATTAGCGGCGCGTCGAAGACCGGCAAGTCCGCCGTGATCCCCATTATCGATTACTGCTTGGCGTCCGATAAATGCGCCATCCCGGTCGGTGTTATCCGAGAGAATTGTAGCTGGTTCGGCGTGCTCATCGACACGGTCGAGGGGCAGAAGCTGCTGGCCCGGCGCGAACCCGGCGACAAGCAAAGCACCAGCGACATGGTGATGATCGAGGGGGCCGAGGTCGAAATCCCGGCACACATCGAGGACAAAGGGACTACCACGCAGGTTGTCAAAGCGATGCTCAACCGGCTCGCGGGTCTCACCAACCTCGATTTCGAGCCAGAGGCGGATTCGAACTTCAAGTCGCGGCCGAGCTTCCGCGATCTCATGGCCTTCACCTTTCAGCCACAAAACATCGTCGCCAACCCCGACGTCATGTTTTTCAAGGCCGATACGACCGAGCACCGCGAGAAGCTCAAGACAATCTTCCCCTACATCCTACAGGCGGTGACGGCGGACATCCTGCAGGCCCGGTATGAGTTGGACCGGCTGTCGCGCAATCTGCGCCGGCGGGAGAACGATCTAAAGGCTATGGTGACTGCCGCCAATGCATGGCGGATGGAGGCGCAATCCTGGCTCCGGCAGGCGATCGAATTCGGATTGTTGTCGGCCGACCAGATTATCCCGACGGACTGGCCGGAAATCGTCGATCTGCTCCGCAGAGTCGTCGAAGCTAACGGAGATGCCGCGCATCCCACCCTTGCCGGTGTCGACACCGCGCTCGATCGGCTCCAGGCGCTTCGAGCCGAAGAGACCGTGGTTGCCACCGAGCTGACGCGGCATCGCCAGCGTCTTAGCGAACTGCGCCGCCTGTTGGAAAGCAGCGACATCTACGGCAGCTCGCTCCGTATTCAGCGCGACCGCCTCGCGCTGTCCGACTGGTTGCAAAAGCTTTCCACGGACGCTGAAGCGAGCGAGCCGGTCGCGCTCATATCGAACGGCGGCAAGCAGAAGATCGACCAGCTCACGGACGCACTCGCCTCGATTGAGGTTCGGCTTAGGACCCATCCGAGTGTGTCCGACACGCTGGACCGCGAAGTGCTTCGTCTCCGCGCGGCGGCAGAAACGCAGCTCGTCCGGCTCAACGAGATCCGCCGAGAGATCGGCGTGCTCGAGCGGGATTCGAAGGCAGCCAAGCAGGCCATCGACCGGTTTGACCGTATGGAGCGCTTCCTTGGCCGTCTGGAACAGGCGCTCGAGCTATACGACCGCACCGACCAGTCCGCCGACCTGCGGCAGGAAATTGACGCGCTCAAGGCACAGATCGCCGAGCTACAGCGCAAGGTTTCTGAGACCGAAATCGCACGAAAGCTCCGCAATGCAGTCGACAGTATCGAGGCGACGACCGGACGCCTGATACCCCACCTAGATGCGGAGTGGCCCGATGCGCCGGTACGGCTCATGATCCCCGATCTCACAGTTAAGGTCATCAGGGGCACGCGCGACGACTACCTATGGGAAATCGGCAGCGGCGCCAACTGGCTGGCCTATCACGTCGCTCTGACGCTCGCCCTCCAGGTCTTCTTCCTTGACCTTCCGCATCATCCCGTGCCGGGTCTCCTGATCTACGATCAACCCAGTCAGGTCTATTTTCCGCGGCGGACCGCTGGAGATACCGGCGCGGACCCTGTGACTTGGCGTGATGACGATGTAGTCGCTGTGCGAAAAGTCTTCGCACTTCTGGGCGAGCAGGTAACGGCTGCGCGGGATCGGTTGCAGGTCATCGTGCTCGACCATGCCGACGAGGATGTATGGGGCGATTTGCCCAACGTCATTTTGGCCGAGGAATGGCGCGACCGCGCGTTGGTGCCATTCGATTGGCTTGAAGAGGAATGATCTCGGAACTGCTTTGGAGAATCCTGATCGGCCGAATCGGGGGTGCCGGCCGTCGAGATCGTGCTCCTGGAGTTGCGCGATAACATCGAGATCGGACGGTCTAGCTACGCAATAGGCAATGCTCGCACAATGCGTTATGCTATGTGGCGGTGATGGTACTTTCTTCGTGCGCGATGAAGCCATACACGTCGCCGCAGGCTGGGCCCAAGAAGCGTCTGATCTCGATAGATGGTGAAGCCATCAAAAATTTTTAGGCGCGATTTTCCCTTTAAGATCAATAGTGTAGGATTTTGACGGCCCATGGGTCGGCTTTCTGCGGGCCGAACAAGAAAAGACCACGATAAATCAGTATGTTAGGTGGGTTTTGAACAATTGAGTGGGAGTGAGGGAACGACACAATTGAATAGCGTTTTAGGATAGTTTGAGGAGTTACTGCGGATGGCGAGACTAGGAATTGTCGTTGCCGTTAGCGATTACGGTGGTGAAAAGGACCTGCCAGCCTGTCGCCGTGACGGGTTAGCAATGGCTCGGATACTCAAATCCGCTGGCCGTTTTGACGATGTACTGCATATCGACGCAGACACGACTGCTGCGGTTGTCAAGGAGAAGTTGGCTGATTTTGCTAAGCTTCATCAGGGAAAGGAGATCGACGAAGTTCTTTTCTATTTTACTGGACACGGCGAATTCTTTGGAGATGAATTTTATTATTTATTGACTGACTTCCAAGCGAAGAAACGGAGTCAAACTTCGTTAGAGAATTCGGAGCTTGATGGCATTGTAAGGGCATTGTCGCCTAACCTTTTCGTGAAAATCGTAGACGCGTGTCAGTCCGGAGTGAGTTACATAAAGAGCGTTGATGATATCAGTGAGTATCTGAAAGCGGCAGATAAGAAATTCAGGAAGTTGTACTTCTTGTTCTCGTCACAGTCTGCCCAATTTTCCTATCAGAATGAGAAAATTTCGTACTTCACTGAGGGGATTATCAAGGCCGTCTTAGATCACTCCTCAGGAACGATTAGGTACAAGGATGTGATGTCTTATGTTTCAGATGCTTTTGAGGGGATGAACTTCCAGACTCCGCTATTTGTAACCCAGGCTGATTTTACAGAGGTGTTCTGTGAGGTTTCTCAGGAGCTGAAGGATGCGTTGAAGGAGTTTGTTCAGGAAGAGCAAGTTTCTGCCGAGTTGATGGATGCGAGCAATCCGTACAAGAGCCTTGTCTCCCGACTAAAAGAGGAGGCGAAGAATTATTGTTCGCGAGAGGAGGCGTTTGAGTCTGTCGCTCGCGTTCAATCGATCCTAAAATCTTATCAGTTGCCAGCCGAGCTGCAGGAGTTGTTTGGTCTTCGAATTGAGGAGAGTCTGTCCTCTCCTCCGGATGCCGTGGCGGTAGGGGCGTGGCTGGACAAAGGGGGCGATCGTAAGTTTTTTGCTCGGCCCTTGAGGCGAATGGAGCGCTATAGAAAGCGCGTCGCAAAAAATCCTCTTCTGGGTCTTACGGGGCTTTCAGGGGTACTTGGAGAGGATCAGGTCAGCTATGTGGATGCGGAAAGGCAAGTCATTGTCGGAGTCGATTATACGACTGATATGCCGTTCCATTTTCTAAGCATTCGGCTCTTACCTAAGCTACCAAACCTGGCGCCTGAAGAGTGTTACGTAGTTCCTCTCATGTCTCGATCTTATTTGAAATTGTTTTGGGCTTTCTCATATTTTGAATATGTGGATTGGGAGAGTGCCGAGCGCGTCGGTGAGCTGCAATGGTCAACAGGCGATGTTCTGCTAAAGGATGTCGTGGGGATTCAGGGGCTTGTCGCTCAAATCTGTAGCGCATTCGTGATGTTTGTAGAAGAGTCGCTGAAGGCCCGTTGGTTAGCTGAAGACGCTGTGGATACTGGAAACTAACCATTCTTGTTCCCGGCTCCGGTCCGGAAATCCGAACCGGATCCAATCCATCCCGGTAGCGCCAGCCGCCGCTCACCCCGCCAACACGATCTTCGCCGCAAATCCCCGATCCGTATGCCGGGGCCGGTTCAGCAGGTTGGCAACCGCTCGACATCTCCGGCCTCCGGGATCATGCCATCGCTGACGTAGCGTTCGGCCATCAGGCGCATTTCGTAGGCGCTCCAGTTCGGCATGATGCTCGCCATGGTCTGCTCGAAGCCCCTCGGATGGTCGCCGAAAGAGCCCCCCGAAGGATGCCCGAAGCACGATGTCGCTCTCTCTCAACCCACAAAGGCGGAGATGATCAGGGCGTTGACGATGTCGATGAAGAAGCCGCACACCAGCGGCACGACGATGAAGGCGCGGTGGGCGGCGCCGTATTGCTGGGTGACCGCTGTCATGTTGGCAATGGCGGTGGCCGTCGAGCCCAGCGCTATTCCGCCGAAGCCCGCCGAGATCACCACAGCCTCGTAGTCCTTCCCCATAAACCGGAATACGATCGATATGGTGAAGATGACGGCCAGGACGATCTGCACGACAAGGGCCGAGGCGACGAAGGTGAAGACGCCATTGAGTTGCCAGAGCTGAAGCCCCATCAACGCCATGGTCAGGAACAGGCCGAGGGCGAGGTCGGATACCAGGGTCAGTCCGTCGTCCACGCCGGGCCAAAGTCTCTGGACGCGCGAGCTCACAGCGATGGGCATGAGGTTGCGGATCAGGATTCCGGCCATCAGGCAGCTCACGAAGGCGGGCAGGTTCAGGCCTGTGCGTGTCAGCGCATCATGAATGCCGAGCCCGAGGATGATGGCGAGGTTCAAAGCCAGCACGGCCCAAAGGATGCAGAAGTAGTCGAGCTTGGGCTGACGGCCGTCGTTGGAAACGCCGATGGCGAGTTCGGGGTCGTCGGTGGCGGCGACGTTGTGACGCTTCATCAGGAAGGCGGCCACGGGGCCGCCGATCATGCAGGCCGCTATCAGCCCGACCGTATTGGCCGCAACACCCAATTCCATGGCGTTGCTGATGCCGAGCCGCTCGGTGAATGTCGGTGCCCAGGCGAGCGTCGTACCGATGCCGCCGGTCAGCGAGATCGAGCCCACCATCAGTCCGGCCTTGGCTTCCAGTCCGAACAGCGAAGCCATCCCCATGCCGGCGAAGTTCTGGATCAGCATGAGGACGACAGCGAGCGAAAGCAGGATGACCAGCGGCCGGCCGCCGGCCAGAAGCATCTTGACCTCGGCCTTCAGGCCTATGCCCGCAAAAAACAACAGAAGCAGAAAGTCGCGCATCGCGAGATCGAAGGTGAGCTGCCGATCAAGAAGCGTGTAGCTGAGGGCAACAACCGCTGTGCACAGGAACCCACCGATGACCGGCTCGGGAATGGAGTATTTGCGCAGCAGCGGCGCGTTCAGTGTCGCGATCTTGCCGGTCAGAAGCAGGATGACGGCGATCGTGAACGTATAGAAGGCATCGATTTCCATAGGCTTTTCGGATTCCAATGGGGACCAGGCAGGCACGGCAGTTTTGCCATCACTGCGGACAGGGTTTTAAAAGGGCTGTTCGCTCAACGCGCGCGGTTGGCAGTCATCGGGAGGGGCGGGCGCGGGACACCGCGATGTGCGTATGCCGGCGAAAGCGTGGTTTGGGCGGCGAGTCTGACCTCGGAAGAGGAACGCTTGTCTACCGTTCCACGAGATAGCGGATCGGCGGCTTGCCGACCATCTTGCGAAACATCGTCACGAAACTGCTGGCGCTTTCGTAGCCGAGGTCGAGAGCGACGGTCTGGACCGTCTCGCCCGCGCTCAGCCGCCGCAGCGCGAGGATGACGTGGAGCTGGCGACGCCAGTGGCCGAAACTCATGCCGATCTCGTCCATCAACATGCGGCTGAGACTGCGCTCGCTGAGCGCGACCCGGCCGGCCCATTCCGCAACGGTCGCATGGTCCGCCGGCGATGACACCAACAGCTCGGCGAGTTGCTTCAGCCGGGGATCGGAGGGGATCGGAAGGCAGAGCTGCTCGACGGGAGCTTTGGCGAGCTCATCGAGAATCACCGCAACGATGCGGCCGTCCGGTCCATCGACGTCGTAGCGCTCCGGCAGCTCGCTGGCCCTGATCAGCAGATGTCTCAGCAGATCCGAAATCGCGATCGTGCAACATGTGACCGGCAGGCCCGCGGCCGCATCCGGCGCGACGAAAAGGCAGATGCACTCCACCTCGCCGGAGCCGAAGGCCGCATGCGGCAGACCGCCGGGAATCCAGATGGCGCATTGCGGCGGCACGATCCAGACGCCGTCTTCAACCTCGCAGTTGATGACGCATCTGGCGGAATACAGCAGCTGCGCCTTGTCGTGACGGTGCCGCTTGGATTGCTCGATGCTCTCGAGGCTGCCGACACCATTCGCTGCGACGAGGTCGCGCGGGACCTCATCGACATACGACGACCAATCTCCTCGGAGAGTCAGATCCACGGGGGCTCGCTGCGACAGTGAATTTGGCCGGTTTAAAACATGCAATGTCGTGGTTGCGCAATGACGCCAATTGCGCGTCGCTCTATCGTCGAGGCCAGGCTCCGGTTGACGCGGCTCGCCACCGCCGACCGATCGTGGATGGATGGACCTGTGATGGACGACAGCAGACAAATCCGGCTTCCGCTCGTTTGGCTGATCACGGCGGTCGGCGTGACGATCTACGGCATGATTCAGATTTTCACCTACCTGGCGCATGCCGGTGCGCAGGAGGCGCCGCCGCCGCTGAACTTCACCGCTGCGCAAGTGTGGACGATCGCGGCCTTCTACGGTGCTTGGGTGATCCCGGCTCTGCTGGCGTTGATCGAGCGACGCGCGGCCCATTGGGCGTCGCTGATCTTCGGCGGGATTCTCGTGGCGCTGACCACGCTCGCGGGCGTGTTCGATGGCATCCGCGATGGCGGCCATCTCGTTGTCTTGGTGCTGTGGGCCGTCACGCTTCCCGGCGCAGTCGCAATCGCGCTGTCGTGGCGACGGCTTCGGACCGCCTGATCAGAACGACAGACCGATAAGGAGCCAGCCATGCCGATGGACAACTCGAATTTCCCTTTCGTGTGGATGAGCTACACAGACGCACCCGGTCACGACCATGACGAGGACTTCGCATCGTTTGAAGAGAATCTGAAGCGCGGCGAGCCGTTCGTGGTGCTGACCGATTCCGCCCCGAGCGAAGACCATGAGCATTCGCAGGCGGAACGAAAGCGGACGTCGCTGTGGATGAAGAAGCACAAGGCCGAGCTGCGGAAGCTCGTGTTGGCCATGATCATCGTCGAGCCGAGCGCCGCCAAGCGCCTCGCGTTCAAGGCGTTCGGCATCACGTTCCAGAAGTTCTGGGGCTACCCGATGCTGCTCGCCTCGTCGCGCGAAGAGGCGATGGCGAACGGGCGAAAACTGCTGTCGGATCGCGCCGGGCCGAACGCTGCCTGACGAATGCGCGGCGGTGCGCTGTTCGTTTGGAGCTAGATCACGCGCGGTGCCGAAATCGGCGGCCGGATCGCGTCATCGCCTCTCAGTGATGTCCTGGCCCTTGCTCTCCGCCAGCGCGCCCAGCACGAAATCGGCGCGGGCTGCGGTGGGGATCTTGGGGAGCGGCACGACGTCGTAGCCCAGCGCCGGATAGGTTGCGGCGAGGCGGTCATATTCGGCGACGGCGGCGTCGAAGCCGTGGCGGCGGTCGTCGTCGGTGACGTAGATCTCGGGCCAGGGCGGTGCCATGAACATGCGGGGGTGATAGCGGTGCGCGGTGAACAGCGGATGCAGGATCTGGTCGCCGGTCAGGGTCTGCAGCGCCGCTGCCGCATCGATCAGACCGCGGTCGAAGAACGTCCAGCCGGTGTTCGTCGCTGCCGCCGCGTGGTCGGCGATTGCGATTGCGATCGCGCGGCGCAGGAACGCGGCGAGATCAATCCACGGCAGCGCGCTGCCACCGACAGCCGTCTCCTCGGCAATGATGCGGCGGCCGGGCTCTTCGACCACGCGATGTCCTCTCGCCTTTAACTCGGCGAGCAGGCTGGATTTTCCGCCGCCGGAGCAGCCGGAGATCACCACAAGTCCACCGTTCAAACCTGACACTCCTGTGTTGCCGTTTCAAGCGGCGCTATCAGAGCGAAGTCACGCGGCGTGAGGAGCGCATCGAAGATCGCTGAGCGGGGGGCATGGCTCACGACGGGGTACGGCCCGTGCCCTGGACGTCGCGCGTGCGGGCCCGGTACGTCGTCATGTCCCGGGCCCGTTCAGCTTAGGCCATCATCCCGATCGCCTTACGAATTGCGATCTGGACGGGTGAAGCTGGAAGCGAAGGGTCGAACTCACCCTTTGGTAGCAGCGGGGGGTGAGCCATGAAGCGCGGCTGAAACCCACGATGCGGTTGCGCCGAATGCACGAGGAAGGGATGGCAAAGATAGACCGTTCCTGCCTCGCCGGTGGCGAGCACCACATCGCAATTCTCGGTCGAAGCGAAGTTGTCGGCAGCGAGTTCACCGAGGGTGAGGCCTCGGTCGCCATGCGGCAACAACTGCCTTGCTACTGACAGATGCGAGCCACTGCGGATGCGGGTAGGCGCATCACTCTCTCCGATGTCCGAGAAGAGGAACAGCATCAGCAGAGCACGTCCGCTGCTCTTGACGTTGGCGCGCCATTGCAGGAAGTCGGGATGATCGGTCCCGAAGCTGACGTCGATGTGCCACCCCGTATCGCCTGGATCGACCGGAGAGGGAAAGCGGATGGGAAACGTCCCAAGCCCGTTTGGCCTCAGCCAGCGTCCAGCGCCCACCAGAGCGTCATATGCGCGGTGGAGGATCGGCGTGTTCGCGGCATCGACAAAAGGCCTGCCAGTCATGAAGCCAAGACGAACGACCGGCTGTTTCCAAGCCTCCGGTGCATCTGGCGATAGGCTCATTGCGTTCCACAGTTGATCCCGCCCCAGACGAGCGAGTTCGTTATCGAAAGCACCTGTGAGTTTGAGATATCCGTGGTCGATGAAATGCTCGATCTGAGCGCGGCTCAGATCGGAATGATGTAGGTCCGACATTCATTAAATCTCCGCACGACCTCCACTCGGGAACGGTCGTTAATGATCCAGGAGGCACAGAAGTGCCGCGACGACGAGCGCCGTCAGATCAGCGGAAAGAATGTGAATTTGAACATCATCGTCCGGATAATCTACCGATACGTGGCCTCGCAGGCAAGACACTGGGGCAAAGCTCGATCCATTTCAGAGACCACAAAACGCGGCGATCTTTACGTCTTTGTATTGGGTTGGCGTGATCGCGATTGTCGTATCGCCCCGCCATCGTCGTGCGGCGGAGCGCACGTCTGGTGGGCGGGCGCGACAAGCAACTGAGCGCACCTATCACGGTCGGTGGTGGCCTTACGACGTGATCGAAAGACCGTCGCCGTGCTGCTCCCGGTCCGCGACGTCAGGGTAATGGCTGCACCCCGGACGTCGTCGGCCTGTGCGCGGCGGCCTTCGCCGACGCCCGTCGCGGGTGAGACAACAGATTACGGGACGATCTCCAATTCTGAGATCCGGTCGCCATCGAGGGCGAAGAAGTACCGCAGATCAATCGGGCTTCCCGGGAAGTTGCCCGTCAGTTGGCTGGTGACGACGATCCGGTGACCGACGGTGTCGATCCGAAACGGAGCTACCGTGTAGCTGAACTGGGTCGACGTGTCGGCCTTCCACCGGCGGATCGCTTCGCGTCCCACATGAGCCCGGTTCTCGTCCTTCACGACGGCGTCTTCGGCAAAGCACCGGGCAACAGCGTCGGCATCCCGGCCACGATCCGCTGCAAAATAGGCGGCGACAGGTGCTGGTAGGTCTACGGCCATGTTCGTCTCCTGACACTGGAGCGGTTCGTGCTCCATCGACGCACATTCACCTAGCAATAGACATGGTTTGCTATAATCGGGATAATGAGGGATGTGTCATTGCGATTTTCGGAACAATGCCCCGGCCCGGCCTGATTGAGCTCGAGGCGGTTCTGGCCATCGTGCGGCGGGGCTCCTTCCGGTCGGCGGCGCTCGAGCTTGGCCTGTCCACGACCGCGCTCAGCAATGCCATCGGCAAGCTGGAGCGCGAAATCGGCGTTCGCCTGTTCAATCGGACGACCCGCAGCGTCTCGCTGACCGACGCCGGCCGAACCTTCGTCGATCAAATCCGACCGGCGCTGGCGGCCATTCACGACGCGATGCATGTCGCTCGGTCACAGCAGGAAACGCCGTCTGGAACGCTGAGGATCAACGCCTTCGCCACGGCCGCACGCGAGATCCTCGCCCCCCTGATCCTTGAGTTTCTCAGGCGCTATCCGCAGGTTCAAATCGATCTCGTCACCGAGGGCCGGCTGATCGATGTATTTGCAGAAGGTTTCGATCTCGGCGTCCGCAGCGCGGATTTCGTGCCCAGCGACACCATCGCCGTCCCGTTGGGGCCTGTCCGCTTCGCCGTGGTGTCGACACAGGCATTTCTGAACAGCCGGGAAGTCCCGCGTATACCGCACGACCTGTTGCAGCATCCCTGCATCCGGATTCGTCTGCCCAATGGCGCGCTCTATCGGTGGCAGTTCGAGAAGGACGGGCAATCCGTCCAGCTCGATGTTGCCGGACCGCTTACGCTCGATGAAGCCACTCTTGCGCGAATTGCTGTTCTCGAAGGCTGCGGGTTCGGATTCTTCATGGAGCCGGACGTTCGCGAGGATCTCGCGGCTGGCCGCCTCGTGCAGGTCTTGACGGACTGGACCCCGCCGGGTGCGCCGTTGTGCCTCTATTATCCGAGCCGAAAGAATCCTTCGGCAGCGTTCCGGGCTTTCATCAGTCTCGCTCGGGAGATTGCTTGAAGCGGACCTGGGCGCGGGCGCTTGAAGACGGACAACAAGGCCAAAAAGCCGGCCACGAGATTGGCGACGCGCCTTGCCGCCGGCGGCCGTCTCCTCGGCGATGATGCTGCGCGATCAAAGCGAAGTCCGCGGCGAGACCGTCACGATGTGAGTGCAGCCGCGTATCGCTCCGCCATCGCCTGCGTCATCTCCGCAATCGTTACGCGGAGCTCTGCCGGCTCCAGCACTTCGGCCTCCGGTCCAAGGCGAAGTAGTTCGGCGGCCGCGTGCCAGGAGGTTTTGCCGATCGGGATCTTGGCGATGCGCCAACCGTCGGCGTCGGTGACGTCATCGAACTCTGTGTGGGATCGGACATAGGGCTGGCTCAGAGCATTCAGCAACTTCAAGCCGAGCGGGGACAGCCGGACGGTCGCGACGTTGGGATGCAGCTCGGCTTCCATCCGCAGCGTGGCGCTTTGCCAGTAGGCTGCGAGATCGAAATCGGCCGGACGCGTGAAGCGATCGTCGAGCGGTGTGCAGTCGAGCACGCGCGCGATCCGGTAGGTTCGGACGCTGCCGTCAGCCTGTCCGGCGAGATACCAGCTGCCGCCCTTCAGCACCAGGCCGAGCGGGGCGACCCGGCGGAGCTTCTGCGCGCGCCAGCTCTGGTAGCGGATGTCGATCAGCGTCCCGCGCAACACCGCGGCAGCGACGGCGCGTAGATGCTCGGGTTTTTCGGCCTCGACGAACCAGCCCGGCGCGTCCAGGTGAAAGCGTTCCTGCATTCGTCCGGCGTCCGCGCGCACATTCGCCGGCAGCGCGGCCATCAGCTTGTTTTGCGCGGCGATCATCGCCGCGTCGAGACCGAGGGCGGCGGCGGGGCCGGGCAGGCCGGCGAGGAACAGGGCACCGGCTTCGCTCTGCGACAGCCCGTTCAGCCGCACGCGATAGCCGTCGAGCAGCCGGTAGCCGCCGTCCGCGCCGCGGTCGGCATAGACCGGCACGCCGGACGCTGAAAGCGCGTCGATGTCGCGATAGATCGTGCGTACCGACACCTCGCAGGCTTCGGCCAGCTCCGGCGCGGTGACGCGGCCCTTGGCCTGCAGAGTGGTGAGGATCGACAGCATCCGGCTCGCGCGCATGATTCATTGAACCATACCTGACACAAGATGTCAGGTATGGGGTTGTAAGCAGGGGTCATCGCCGTCCAGCCGAGGAAGCCCAAGATGACCAGCCCCAACCGCGTCACCCTGTTCTATTCGCCGCAAACCCGCGCCACCGGCGCGCGCGTGCTGCTCGAGGAATTGGGGGCGCCATACGATCTTCACGTCCTCAACATGAAGGCCGGCGAGCAGCGCCAGCCGGCCTATCTCGCGATCAATCCGCTCGGCAAGGTGCCGGCGATCCGCTACAGCGACGCGCTGGTGACCGAGCAGGTCGCCATCACGATCTATCTCGCTGATCTTTTTCCGCAGGCGGGCCTCGCGCCGACGCTGGATGATCCGCTGCGTGGCCCTTACTTGCGCTGGATTGCGTATTACGGCTCGTCGTTCGAGCCGGCGGTGGTCGACAGGTTCATGCAGCGCGAGCCGGGCCCGATCGCGATGTCGCCCTATGCCGACTATGACACCATGCTCGGTGCGCTCGAAGCGCAGCTCGCGACTGGGCCGTATCTGCTCGGCGAATGCTACACCGCCGCGGACGTGCTGTGGGGGATTGCATTGAACTGGACGCTGAATTTCGGCCTGGTGCCGAAGACAGACGTCTTCGTGCGCTACGCCGAGCGGATCGCCGCGCGGCCTGCGTTTCAGCGGGTCGAACAGGCCGATGCCGCAATGGCAGCGGAGCACGCTGCCGCGGTCGGCGGTTGAACGGGCACGGATCGCTCGCGCTGGATGTCGCGCCAGTTACGAGCTGCCGACGAAGCTCGCCAGTTCGTCGGCTGTGCCCGATGGAAACGACTGTTTCAGATAGTCGAGAAACGCCGACACCCGCGTGCTCAGTAATCGCCGCGACGGGTAGAGGGTCCACAGCGTAATCTCCGGGGCGTCGATATCGCCCCAGGAGGCCAGCGTGCCGGCCGCAAGATCGTGACTGACCAGCGATAGCGGCAGGCGGGCGGCACCGACGCCAGCGCGGACGGCGTCTCGCGCCATGATCAGCGACGAGACGGCGAGCACAGGTTCGATGCTGATGGTCGAGCGGCCGGCCGCCGTCTTGATGATCCACGGCTGCCGGTCGCCGGATGAGCGCACGACCGCAGGGGCGGTGCGGCCTTGGTCGGGGCGGGGCACCCTCGAGCTGGCGACGGCCAACAGCCGGTCGCGCAGGAAGATCCGCCCCACCAGGCTGTCATCGGGGTCCGGGTTGACGCGGATCACCAGGTCGAAACCTTCCTCGATCATGTCGACCGGCCGGTCCTCGGTGGTGATTTCCAGCCGCACTTCCGGATATCTCAGCGCGAAGCCGGCGGCGATCTTGCCCATCGCGGTCTGCGAAAACAGCAGCGGCGCGCTGATCCGCAGCCGGCCGCGCGGCTGCTTGCTCCCGGACGCGATCGCCGCTGCGGTGTGTTCGAGTTCGAGCAGCAACTGGCCGGCCCGCTCGTACAACGCCCGGCCTTCCTCGGTCAGCTTGAGCGTGCGGCCGCCGCGCTCGACCAGGCGCAAGGCGAGATCCGCTTCCAGCTCCGCGACCCGGCGGGACAATGTGGCCTTCGGGCGCCCCGCTGCCCGAGCTGCGCGGCCGAAGCCGCCGTGGCGGGCCACCAGTGTGAAATCGGAAAGAGCCAGCAGGTCCATATCGTTCCACCTGTGAGACGGTGTGTTCAAATATAGCGTCTATTGGCTCGTATGTGGATCGATCATTTTGAGGAGGTCTTCAGAACCCAACCGAAGGAACGATCCCATGACCATCCTCGTCACCGGCGCCACTGGCCGTGTCGGCCGGCATCTCGTCCAGCAACTCGTCTCCCGCGGCGCCAGCGTGCGCGCGCTGGTGCGCGACCCGGCCAAGGCCGACCTTCCCGCGGGCGTCGAGATCGCCAAGGGCGACCTGCTCGATCTCGACTCGCTGCGTGCCGCGTTCGCCGGCGTGAACACGCTGTTCCTACTCAATGCGGTGACCGGCGACGAATTCACCCAGGCGCTGATCGCGCTGAATGTCGCACGCGAGCAGGGCATCGAGCGCATCGTGTATCAGTCGGTGATCCACGCCGATCGCTTCGTCAACGTGCCGCATTTCGCGGTGAAGTCCGGCGGCGAGCGGATGATTGCCGGGATGGGATTCGGTGCCACCGTTCTGCGGCCCGCTTACTTCATCGACAATGATCTGATGATCAAGGATGTGATCCTCGGTCACGGCATCTATCCGATGCCGATCGGCAGCAAGGGTGTCGCCATGGTCGATGCGCGTGACATCGCCGAAGTCGCAGCGATCGAGCTGATCCGCCGCGACCAGGCGCCCGGCAAGCTGCCGATCGAAACCATCAACCTGGTCGGCCCCGACACGCTGACAGGCGCCGGCGTCGCGGCGATCTGGTCCGACGTGCTGAAGCGCCCGGTGATCTATGGCGGCGACGACCCCACCGGTTTCGAGCAGAACCTCGCCACCTTCATGCCGAAGTGGATGGCCTATGAAATGCGGTTGATGGCCGAGCGCTATGTCAGCGACGGCATGGTCCCGAACGCCGGCGACGTTCGGCGTCTGACCGATCTGCTCGGACGGCCGCTGCATTCCTATCGCGACTTCGCTGTCGAGGTCGCGGCAAGTCGTACCGGCCAGATCGTAGCGGCCAAGTCTTAGCCGCGCATCGCCAATGACGCCTCGCTGCCGGAGCGGCGAGGCGACGGCGGTGAGGGCGGCAAGATCGTCATGCAGGCGGCAAGACTTGCCGAGATCAAGCCAAGCGCCGCCGCTGATGTGGCGCCGCAATCCGCTGCGGCTGTTTGCGAAAACGGCCGTCGCCGGGATGGCACGTGTGTTGCTTTTGAGCGTGCTCGACCAAGCACGTTTGAAGGCGCGTCATGAGCATTTCTGGAATCGGGTCGTATGCGGCCTCTATGTTGACCCCGTCGCGCGGCAGCGCGGCCGGCAACGCGTCGGCCGCGGCCACCGCTGCCGACAATACGTCGGCAACCAAGTCGGGCAGCCGCGGGGTGCAGAAGACCGACTTCACGCAGATGACGCACAAGCAGATATTCGACTGGGTCAACAGCAAGATCGCCAGCAGCGAGATGAGCTTAGACGAGAGCTCGACCTTCATCAGCATGACCGTGAGCATGCCGGTCGATGGTTCTTCCATGGCGCCCGACGACAAGCAGCCGGTCAACTTCATGCAGTCGGTGCGCAGCGGCATGGAGCGGGCGCTGCAGACCAACGATTCTGATCTGTTCGCCCGCCTGCAAACCGCGCTTCACACCATGCAGCGCTCTCAGGGCGAAGTGAGCGGCGTGAACATGACGGTGTGAGCGGAGCTCGCCCTGGGCCGGAGCGGTTTGCTGCTCCGAGGCGGCCAGCGGGCGGGACCAAAGGGGACGCGGCGATGATCCAACATCCGCGCAAGACCGACTTTCCCGTCTCGGGCGTGCGCCGCTATCTCGAACCGGGGCCGATCGTGTTGGTGAGTTCGCACTGGCGCGGCGCGCACAACATTATGACGCTCGGCTGGCATGTCGTGCTGGAATTCACCCCGTCGTTGATCGGGCTGATGATCTCCAGCGGCAACCACTCGTTCGAGCTGATCAGGGCCTCCGGCGAATGCGTGGTCAACCTGCCGACCACCGCGCTGACCGACATCGTGGTCGGGATCGGCAACACCTCGGGCGCCGAGATCGACAAATTCGCGCATTTCGGGCTGACAGCGGAGAAGGCGACGGCGGTCGCCGCGCCGCTGATCGACGAATGCCACGCTGCGTTCGAGTGCCGGCTGCACGACGATGCGCTGGTCGACAAATACAACTTCTTCATCTTCGAAGTCGTGAAGGCGCATGTCGCGCCCCGGCCGAAACATCCGCAGACGCTGCACTACACCGGTGACGGTGTATTCATGGTCGCCGGCAAGACCATCAGCCGCAAATCGCTGTTCCGGCCGGGGATGCTGTGAGCGGACGCCGAAACGATTGGCGCCCGCAGATTTGATCGCGTACCCGCTCAGCCCTGGTGATGCACCTCCTGCAGGCCGTAGACCGGCGTGGGGAGCCCCTCCATCCGGGCCTTCAGCTGCAGCGCCAGGAACTGCGAGTAGTGCCGCGACTGGTGCAAATTGCCGCCGTGGAACCACAAGCCTTCCTGTTGGGTCGGCTTCCACATGTTGCGCTGCTCGCCTTCCCACGGACCGGGGTCTTTGCGGGTGTTGGAGCCGAGGCCCCAGACCTTGCCGACCTTGTCGGCGACCTCCTTCGAGATCAGGTCGGCGGCCCAGCCGTTCATCGAGCCATAGCCGGTGGCGTAGACGACGAGGTCGGCGGGCAGCTCGGTGCCGTCGCTGAGGATCACGGAGTGCTCGGTCAGGCGCTGAACGTCGACGCCGCTCTTCAGCTTGATGCGGCCGTCGGCGACCAGTTCGGAAGCGCCGACGTCGATGTAGTAGCCCGAGCCGCGGCGCAGATACTTCATGAACAGGCCGGAATCGTCATCGCCATAGTCGAGCATGAAGCCGGCGGCTTCCAGGCGTTTGTAGAACTCGGCGTCGCGCTCCCGGATCGCGTTGTAGATCGGGATCTGGAATTCGTGCAGGATCTTGTACGGCAGCGAGGCGAAGATCAGGTCGGCCTTGACGGTGGTGATGCCGTTCTGCACCGCCTGCTCGGAGTAGAGGCCCGCGAGCCCGAGCTCCATCAGCGAGTTCGACTTGACGATGTGGGTCGACGAGCGCTGCACCATGGTGACATCGGCGCCGGCCTCCCATAGCGCCGCGCAGATATCGTGCGCCGAATTGTTCGAGCCGATCACCACCGCCTTCTTGCCGGCCCACGCATCCGGACCGGGATGCTGCGAGGAATGGTGCTGATCGCCCTTGAACACGTCCATGCCTTCGAAGGTCGGCATGTTCGGCTTGGCCGACATCCCGGTGGCGAGCACCAGCTGCTTCGGCATCAGCGTGATCTCCTGGCCGTCGCGCTCGACCACCACGGTCCATTGCTTGGCGGCTTCGTCATAGGACGCGCGCTTGCAGACGGTGGAGCCCCAGTAATTCAGCTCCATCACCTTGGTGTACATTTCCAGCCAGTCGCCGATCTTGTCTTTCGGCGCGAACACCGGCCAGTTCGGCGGGAACGGCAGATAGGGCAGGTGGTCGTACCAGACCGGATCGTGCAGGCAGAGCGACTTGTAGCGCTTGCGCCAGCTATCGCCGGGCCGCTCGTTCTTCTCGATGATAATGGTCGGCACGCCGAGCTGGCGCAGCCGCGCGCCGAGCGCGATGCCGCCCTGGCCGCCGCCGATGATCACGCAATACGGCTGTCGCGTGATGCCGAGCTCGGCGGCCTCGGCGTCGCGTTCTTCCTTCCAGGTCTTGCGGCTGGGATCGGCGCCGTGCTTGACACCCATCGGACGCTGAAAGCCTTGCGGCTCTTCGAAGCCCTTCAGTTCGGCCATGGTGGTGAGCAGCGTCCAGATCCGGCCCTCCTTGATGCGGAGATGGCCGACGCCGCGGGCGAGCGCGGTGTCGAACTGGATGAAGCACTCGACGATGCCGTCGGCCTCGGCGGCGTCCTCGCCATCGGCGATCCGCCAATGCGACGGCTTGGTGTCGGCGAGCCGCGCGCCGAGCATGTCGCGGACCTGATCCTTACCCTCCATGGTCTTGATGTTCCAGGTGAAGGCGATGAGGTCGCGCCAGTAGCAGTCGGTCTGAAACAGATCGACCGCCCGGTCGATGTCGCCGGCGCTGAGCGCATCGTCGAGCTGGCCGAGGAGCGTGGTGACTTTGCCGTTCGGTGCGGTGTCGAGCATGTTTGTCCTCCCATCGTGATTTGTTGCGGCGCGATAGGCGCTCTTGTTAGTTCGACGATCCTAACATCGGCCGCCCGGGAGGCGAGGGCGAAGCCGGTGCGGTCCAGCAATCGTGATCATGCGTTCGCAGGCGCATCATGGGCGCCGCAAACCTGATTGCGCGAGAATCGGAAGAGGATCGGCGAGCGCGCTTGCGGCGCGGGGCGCTCAGCCCCAGCTCTGCAGCCGCCGGAGCTGCGGCGTCTTCTTGTGCTGATGGTCGGCCATCCGGCCGAGCAGGGTATCGAGCTCGGTGATCGCCTTGAACAGATAGGGGCCCTTGTTCAGCATCACGCATTCGGCGCGCGCTGCCATCGCGGCATCGGTCATCTCGCCGCGCGACGGAGTGCCTTTCTTCACCAGATGCTCGAGGACCTGGGTGGCCCAGATCACCGGCACATGGGCGGCCTCGCCGATCCACAGGATCTCCTCCTGCATCTCGGCAAGCCGGGCAAAGCCGATCTCCACCGCCAGATCGCCGCGCGCGATCATCACCGCGGTCGGCTGCCGGCCGGCCGCCTGGACCAGGATGTCCGGCAGGTGCGCGACCGCATCCGGCGTCTCGATCTTCAAGACCAGCGACAGCTTGTGCCAGTCGTCGGGCCGGCGTTCGGCGAGTGCCGCCTGCAGCATCTTGACGTCATCGACTGACTGCACGAACGAGAATTCGACGCCGTCGGCATGGGCCGCGACGAAATCGAGATCGGCGCGGTCCTTGGCGGTGAGCGCAGGGATGTCGAGCGGCGTATCCGGGAAGTTCAGGCCTTTTTCCGGCTTCAGCCGGAAGCCGGTGTCGGCGGTGGCGGTGACGCGGCCGAGCAGACCCCAGGCGGTCTTGCGCTCGATCCGGACGCAAAGCTTGCCGTCGTCGACGAACACCCGGGCGCCAACCGCGGCGCGCGTCAGCGGATCGGGCAGGGTGCATTCCACCGCGAAGTGCTCTTCGTCGAGATCGATCCGCTCGAATTCGCCCTGCGCCACGATCGCCACCAGATCGCCGGTGACGATGCGGTCGCGGCCGTCGGGCGTGCGCGCGGCGCCGGTGCGGATCTTCGGTCCGGCGATATCCATCAGCACCTTCATCCGCCGGCCGGTGGCTTCCTCGGCGACGTGCAGATGATTGATCATCCGCTGCCAGGCGGCGGCATCGTCGTGGGCGCAATTGATCCGCACCGCCTCGACTCCGCGCTCGGCGAGCCGCAGCATGAAGGTCGCATCGTCGGCGGCTTCGCTCGGGCAGGTGACCAGCAGGGCGGAGCGGCGGGCGCCGGACAGCGGCCCGAACAATTCGGCGCTGCGGGTAGCTAGATCATGCTCGCCGGCGAAGAACTGCTTCGACGATGGTCGCAGCATGTCCGGCTCGCCTGCCAGCGCCGCCAGTGTGGCGCGCACCGCGAGCAGCGTCGGCATCACCCGGCTTTCGAGCCGGCCGAGCGACGACAGCCCCAGCGCCATCAACGAATGCTGCAGCGGGCGCAGATCATGATGACGCAGCGCCAAGTAGTGCGCGAGATTCGCAGCGCTTTGGCCGAACCCAGGGCGATGGATCTGATCCGCCCAGCCGGCGATGCGCGCCCGGCTGTCGGTCTCGATCTCCGTGATCAGCGTGTCGAGCTTGTGCTTGAGACGGAGAATGTCGGTTGGCATCGCTGGCATCCCGCGGGTTCAGGCGGCCCGGAAGGCCGCATCCCACCCGCTCTAGGAGCGCTGGATGAAACCGATGTGACAGGCCATGCTGCGCTGCCTCAGACTTTCTTCTGAAGCGCTTGACGCGTGAGTGTGCCCCAGCCTGAATGCGACTCGTTTGCTGACCTTTGCGGAGCCTGCGCGTGCCCATCACCCTCTTTGGCATCAAGAACTGCGACACCATGAAGAAGGCTCGGGCCTGGCTCGACGGCCACGGCGTCGCCTACACGTTCCACGACTACAAGGCCGCGGGAATCGATCAGGCGCATCTGGAACGCTGGGCGAAGCAGGCCGGCTGGGAAACGCTGCTCAACCGCGCCGGCACAACCTTCCGCAAGCTCCCCGAGACGGACAAAGCGGATCTTTCGGAAGCCAAGGCGATCGCGCTGATGCTGGCGCAGCCGTCGATGATCAAGCGCCCGGTGCTGGAGCACGGCCGCAAGCTGCTGGTCGGTTTTCGTCCCGAAGCTTACGCAGAGCTGTTCGACTGATCGTGAGCACCCGTCGGCACGTCACCGCCGGGAGTTTCCCCCAGGTGCGACCGCCCGCAAACGCTGCCCAGCTTTGCATCTTGCACAAGGCTCGCGAATAGCTGCATAGTCGGATCAGAAAAATCGGGCCGAGCGCCGATCGAGGCGCTTCGAGCACCGGTTCCAAAAAGGAGACATCGGTCGAGCGCGTCGGCACCGCGCGCGGTCGATGGGGGGAATTTGCTTGGCCGATGACATCATCCTCGAAACCAACGGGTTGACCAAAGAATTCGCCGGCTTCTTTGCCGTGCGGGACGTCAATCTGCGGGTCCGCCGTGGTCACATTCACGCGCTGATCGGCCCTAACGGGGCCGGTAAGACTACGTGTTTCAATCTGCTCACCAAGTTCCTGCGGCCGTCCGCGGGGCAGATTATGTACAAGGGACGGGACATCACCGCGATGGCTCCGGCCGACGTCGCGCGGCTCGGTCTGGTGCGTTCGTTCCAGATCTCGGCGGTGTTCCCGCATCTGACTGCGTTGGAGAACGTTCGGGTCGCGCTGCAGCGGCAGCACGGCTCGTCGTTCGACTTCTGGCGCTCCAAGAGCGTGCTCGACAAGTACAACCAGCGCGCGCGCGAGCTGCTCGACGACGTCGGCCTGAGCGAATTCGCCGACACACCGGCGGTGGAGATGGCCTACGGCCGCAAGCGCGCGCTGGAGATCGCCACCACGCTGGCGCTCGATCCGGAAATGATGCTGCTCGACGAGCCGATGGCCGGCATGGGCCACGAGGACATCGACAAGATCGCCACGCTGATCAAGCGGATCTCGGCGAAGTACACGATCCTGATGGTCGAGCACAATTTGAGCGTAGTCGCCAATCTGTCGGATGTGATCACCGTGCTGACCCGCGGTCAGGTACTGGCGGAAGGCAACTACGCCGACCTCACGCAGGACCCGCGGGTCAAGGAAGCCTATCTCGGAGCGGGTCATGGTTGAGGCGACGACATTGCAGCGGCCCGCATCGTCGGCCGCAGGCGCGGCACTGCTGAGCGTGCGCGACCTGCAAGCGTGGTACGGCGAATCCCACATTCTGCACGGGATGAATTTCGAGGTCCGCGAGGGCGAGGTGGTGACGCTGCTCGGCCGCAACGGCGCCGGCAAGACCACCACGCTGAAGTCGGTCATGGGCATCGTCGCCAAGCGCAGCGGCAGCGTCACGTTCGACGGGACCGATATCGGCCGCGCGTCATCGGACAAGATCGCCCGTCGCGGCATCGCGTTCTGTCCAGAGGAACGCGGAATCTTCGCCAGCCTCGACGTTCGCGAAAACCTGATGCTGCCGCCGCAGGTTCGGCCGGGCGGGCTGTCGCTCGACCAGATCTTCGAGCTGTTCCCGAACCTGCGCGAACGGCTGAAGAGTCAGGGCACCAAGCTCTCGGGCGGCGAGCAGCAGATGCTGGCGATCGCGCGAATCCTGCGCACCGGCGCCCGTTTCCTGATGCTCGACGAGCCGACCGAGGGGCTCGCGCCAGTGATCATCCAACAGATCGGCCACACCATCGCGCGGCTGAAGAAGCAGGGCTTCACCATTCTTCTGGTGGAGCAGAATTTCCGCTTCGCCGCCACGGTGGCCGACCGCTACTACGTGGTCGAGCACGGCAAGATCATCGACGGCTTCGCCACTTCCGAGCTCGAAGCCAACATGGACAAGCTCCATACCTATCTCGGCGTCTGACGGCGGGACTGGTGGAATCCACGAAAGACTGAGAGCAAGATGGATATCAACGTCCCCGCTCTGTTGGCGCAACTTCTGGTCGGCCTAATCAACGGCTCGTTCTACGCGCTGCTCAGCCTCGGCCTCGCCGTGATTTTCGGCATGCTCAACATCATCAACTTCGCGCACGGCGCGCTGTACATGATGGGCGCGTTCTGCGCCTACTTCCTGCTCAACATCGCCGGCCTCGGCTATTGGTGGGCGCTGCTGCTCGCCCCGATCATCGTCGGCGTGTTCGGCATGGTGATGGAGCGCACGCTGCTGCAGTGGCTGTCTGGGCTCGATCATCTCTACGGCTTGCTGCTCACCTTCGGTGTCGCGCTGATCATCCAGGGGGTGTTCCAGAACTATTTCGGATCTTCCGGTCTGCCTTATGCGATCCCCGAGCAGCTTCGTGGCGCGATCAATCTCGGCTTCATGTATCTGCCGGTGTATCGCGGCTGGGTGGTGGTGTTCTCGCTGGTGGTGTGTCTGCTCACCTGGTTCCTGATCGAACGGACCCGGCTCGGCGCCAATCTTCGCGCTGCCACCGAAAACCCGACACTGGTGCGCGCGTTCGGCATCAACGTGCCGCGGATGATCACGCTGACCTACGGCCTCGGCGTCGGGCTGGCGGCACTCGCCGGCGTGCTGTCGGCTCCGATCAACCAGGTTCGGCCGCTGATGGGCGCCGATCTGATCATCGTGGTGTTCGCGGTGGTGGTGATCGGCGGCATGGGATCGATCATGGGGTCGGTCATCACCGGATTCGCTCTCGGCGTCGTCGAGGGGTTGACCAAATATTTCTACCCCGAGGCATCCAACACCGTGGTGTTCGTGCTGATGGTGCTTGTGCTGCTTGTGAAACCCTCGGGCCTGACCGGACGGGCAACCTGACATGACCACGATTACACAGAATTCCGTCCCGTCCACGACCCGCCGCCCGGTGCGCGACGAGATGATCGCCTTCTGCATCATGACCGCGCTGCTGTTGGTGGTCCCGTTCACCGGGGTCTACCCGTTCTTCGTGATGCAGGGGCTGTGCTTTGCGCTGCTCGCCTGCGCCTTCAATCTGCTGATCGGCTATGGCGGCCTGCTGTCGTTCGGCCACGCGATGTTTCTCGGCACCGCCGGCTACGTCAGCGGCCACGCGCTGAAGGTGTGGGGGCTGCCGCCGGAACTGGCGATCGTCGCCGGCACCGCGGCGTCGTTCGGCCTCGCGGTGGTGACCGGGCTGATCGCAATCCGCCGCCAGGGCATCTATTTCGCGATGATCACGCTGGCGCTGTCGCAGCTTCTGTATTTCATCTATCTGCAGGCGCCGTTCACCCATGGCGAAGACGGAATCCAGGGCATTCCGCAGGGCAAGCTGTTCGGCTTCATCGATCTGTCCAACACCGACACGTTGTATTTTGTGGTGCTGGCCGGCTTCCTGATCGGCTTCCTGATCATCTACCGCGCCATCAACTCGCCGTTCGGCGAGGTGCTGAAGGCGATCCGCGAGAACGAGCCGCGCGCGGTGTCGCTCGGCTACAAGACAGACCAGTACAAGCTGCTTGCCTTCATCCTGTCGGGCACGCTGGCGGGCTTCGCCGGTTCGCTCAAAGTGTTCGTGGCGCAGAACGCATCGCTGACCGACGTGCACTGGACGATGTCGGGCGAAATCGTGCTGATGACGCTGGTCGGCGGCCTCGGCACCGTATTCGGCCCGGTGGTCGGTGCCTTCGTGATCATTGCCATGCAGCAGTACCTCGCCGGATTCGGCCAGTGGGTCACGGTGATCCAGGGTGTGATCTTCGTCGCCTGCGTGCTGACCTTCCGCCGCGGCATCGTCGGCGAGATCGGGCATCTGTTCAAACGGTCGCTGTAGGGCTGTCCTTTAGGGCGCTTCATCGTTTGATTGAAGCAGACTTTGCCCTCTCCAACGGGACGGAGTCCTCATCCTGAGGGAGCCCGGCAAGGCCGGGCGTCTCGAAGGATGAGGAGCCGCAGGGCCTGAGGCGCATGGTTCGCGACGCCGCTTCGCGCGTCCTCACCATGAGATTGTGCCTGTTGTAAGCACTCCGAGGCACGCCCCCGATTCCATCAAAAACAGAACCTGCTGCTCTATACAAAAGCGGCGAGCCGTGCAGTGAGCTCGGCTCGCCGGCCTTCAATGCGCTTCAACCTGTCGGTTGCCCGCGATCAGCGCGGGCAACCGAGGGCTCATCAGTCAGAGATTGCGGCTGGTGCCGTGGTCCAGCGGCAGCTCGGCTTCGCCGTCGGAGCGGGGTTCGCGGCGCGGATGCGCGGCTCGCTTGCGCGGGCGTGACAGCTCGACCGCATCCGTCATCAGCTTCTCGACGTCAGCGGTGTATTTCGGCAGCGGCCCGATCGCTTCGGTCTCGGCAACGGCGACCGTCACGGGCTCGCTGGAGGCGGCGGACCGTGTGTCTGTCGTCGGTTCGGCCGGCGCCGGGCGGAGCGCCGTCAGCACGTTGGGCAGCACATCCGGCTCCAGCTCGGGCGGCGGCTCGGCAGGGCGCGACACCGTGTCGACTGTGACTGCGGCCCCGACAGTCTCGGAAGCAGGGGCGGCCGCTCCGGTCGTCGCAGTGGCTGTTTCGCCGTTAGGCTCGGCCGGCTCGGGCTGGCGGGCGATCGGTTCGAGGCGTGCGACTTCGATAGGCGCGGGCTCGCTTCGGATCGGCTCGGCGCTGACAGGTTCGCTGCGAACAGCCTCGCTCCGAGCCGGCTCGGTGCGAACGGCAGAGCCCGCGTCGGCCAGCACCTGCCGAACCAATTCGCGGGTGTTGTGGTCATCGACCGGAATGCCGTCCGGCCAGCGCAGGCTGCGTTGCGGAGCGGGCTCGATGCGCGACGCCCGTTGCTCCATCGCCCGCTCGGCGATCAACGCCTCGCGCCGCGCAGTACCGCGCCGCGGCATGATCAGATTGCGGACATCGATCTCGCTGGATTCGAATTCGGGCTCGCCGAAGTCGTGGCCGCCATAGTCGCGGCCACCATAGTCTCGGACGGCGTAATCGCGGGCGACGAACTGCGGCGGAGCTCGCCGGGCGGCGGTGCGCCGCGGCCGGTCGTCGTAGCGCTCGTAGTCGGGGCGTCGGGCGACGTCGCGGCGCTCATAGTCGCGATGGCCGAAATCGTCATCATAGCGACCATCGTCCTGCGCGGCGTAGCGGCGCCAGTCGCTGGCGTGGCGATCGTCCCGGCGCCGCATCTGGTCGATCTCGGCTTCGTCGTGACGAGGCCCATAGTCGCGCGATGCGGCCGGAGCATCGTCGTCGCGGCGCGGTTCGGTTCGTGGCTCTGCGGCACGCACCGGCTCTGGTACGGCCGGTTGTGGCTTCGGCACATCCGTTCGAGGCTGTGCGACAGTCACCGGATCGAGCGCCATGGTGGGGAGTGTGATGGCGGCCATTGCAGGCGCGGGGGCGGGGGCCTGCTTCTCGTCTTCGAGGTCTTCGTTGTTCTCGATCCGCTGCCGGGCGCGCTCGACCTGCGCCTGGATCTTGGCGGCGTAGACGCTAGGCGGTGAGAAGAAGATTTTCGCAACCACCGGGACGATCTCCAGGAAGATGATGAAGCATCGCGTCATCCACGAGAACAGCGTCATGGTGGCGCCGTCACGCGGGTCGTTCTTCAATTCCTGATAGGCGGCGATGCGTGTGAGCGGATCGAATTTGTCTTTCTTTTCCTGGAAGTAGGAGTCCGACATCACCTTCTTGCGGAAGTCGGCAACGCTCGCGGTCTTGTCGACTTCGAACTGCTTCAGGTCGGCCCGCGCGGCGTCGATCCGCTGTTGCAGAGCATCGGCGCGGGCCTTGATCGCCGCGCGTTCCTGCTCGCGCCCGGCGAGCGCGTCGGCGGTGACCTTGGCCTGGACCGCACGCAGGTCGTCGCGGCGGGCGTGCAGTTGCGCGATTTCGGCCTCGCGCTCGACGCGCTGGGCCTGAAATGCCTGCCGCTGTTTCTTGGCGAATTCGTAGCGCGGACCGGCGCCCGGACGGCCGGAATTGTTCGGTGCGGCCTTCAGCCCGAATTCCTCGGCGTTCATGTCGGCTGTGTAGCGTTGGATCGTTCTGTCGATCTCGGCGATGTCGGCGCGGATCCGGGCCTCGCGCTCGGTCACCGACCTGATCTGCTGCTCGATATCTTCGGTGCGAGTCTGGGTGGTCGGTTCAGGCTTGGGCTGCTCGGTGAGCGCAGCGCGATGGAGCGCTTCGAGCTGCTCGATATCGGCCTGCCGGCGCCGGGCCTCCGCGTTCAGACCGGCCTCGAAGGTGGCGATCTTGTCGTAGATCGGTTGATTGGCGGCGACCCGGTCGGCCTCGATCTTTTCGTTGATGGTCGAGGAGAAGATCGCCAGTTCCAGGAACATCGCGATCACCCAGGCGAGTCCGAACGACAGCGCCAGACGGATGCCGACGCGGACGAAGCGCCACGCGGTCTGCTTGGCCTCGGCCCTCGACACGATCGGCGAGGTGTTCCACAGCGTGCCTTGATAGAACCAGTCCGACTGGCACAGCGCGCGGTCGAACATCAGCACCGTCAGCGCAATCACCGTGGACACCAGCAGCCGGGTCCAGATGTTGTCGATCATATAGCCGGTGGCGTGAAACGACACGCCGAGCACCACGACGAACGACAGACAGAGCGATGCGCCCAGATGCGTGGCCCACAATTTGTCCGACGCCGGACAGCTTTGCAGGGTCTTGCGATCGACGCCAGCGATGATGCCAAGGACGCGTTGAATCATGGCCGCCCAGTTCTGCGGTGACATGCGCCGCGGTTTGAAGTGACAAGTCGGCCGAGTCTAACAGAGCGTAAACAAATTCAATACGAGTTGCGCTTCGCGGGCCAATTCAACCGGTTCGGATTTTGTCTGAACAGTCGCTGCTAAGTGTTGGTGATCGATTGGAAACTTGCTGAGTTGGTGGAGCGGCGAGGGGGCTCGTTCCGTCCTCATTAATTTGTCGGCGCAGCGGCTTCGGCCGTGCTCATCCCGTCCTCGATTACCACTCGGAATCGTGGGTGCGGCGTTCGATTTCACTTCAAGCGCTTCAAGTGATTCGCGAGCGGGCGAGGGAGATGACGACGGCAAGCCGGCTCTCCAAACCGTTGCGCCATCAATTCTGTGGACGGACCAGCGGTGCGATCGACGCGCTGCGGCTGGCTAAAGCCGGCTCCGACGAGCGCGGCGCGGAGCCGTCCCGCGCGATCCGGAATCCACGGTTGCCTGACCGCCTCCGAAGTGTTTTATGACGCCGGTGTGACGCGGCCGGGCGCCCCCGGCGTCGGAGGCCGATCCTTCGAACCCGCGTCACGTCAACCGGATAGCTCCCGATGCTACGATACTTTCGAGCCTTTCTGCCCAAGGAAGAGAGGTTCTTCGACCTGTTCGCCCAGCACACTCATACCGTCGTGCAGGGCGCCCAGGCGCTGCAGGACATGCTGCGCGGCGGTGACGAAACTCTGGTGCACTGCCAGCGCGTCAGCCATTTCGAATCCGAGGCCGATAACGTCACCCGCGAGGTGCTGACCGCGGTGCGCCGCACCTTCATCACCCCGTTCGACCGGGTCGACATCAAGAACTTGATCACCTCGATGGACGATGCCATCGACCAGATGCAGCAGACCGCCAAGGCGGTGATCCTGTTCGAGGTTCGGGAATTCGAGCCGCCGATGCGCGAGATCGGGGCGCTGCTGGTCGAAAGCGCCAATCTGGTCGGGCGGGCCGTGCCGCTGATGCAATCGATCGGTCCGAACCTGCAGATGCTGACGGCGATGACCGAGGAGATCACCAAGCTGGAAGGCCGGGTCGACGATCTGCACGACATCGGGCTGAAGGAACTGTTCCTCAAGCACCGTCACGCCAACACCATGGATTACATCGTCGGCGCCGAGATCTACGACCATCTCGAAAAGGTCGCCGACCGGTTCGACGACGTCGCCAACGAGATCAATTCCATCGTCATCGAGCAGGTCTAGGGCAGGGGCCGGCCGTGGACGCTTCGCTCGGGCTGCCCATCCTGGTCGGGTTGATCGCCGTCGCACTGCTGTTCGATTTTCTGAACGGCCTGCACGACGCCGCCAATTCGATCGCCACCATCGTCTCGACCCGGGTGCTGCGACCGCAATATGCGGTGCTGTGGGCGGCCTCGTTCAATTTCATCGCCTTCATGGTGTTCGGCCTGCACGTCGCCAACACCATCGGCACCGGCATCATCGAACCCGACGTGATCGACGCCGCTGTGATCTTCGCGGCGCTGACCGGCGCGATCGTCTGGAACCTGGTGACCTGGGGGCTCGGCATCCCGTCGAGTTCGTCGCATGCGCTGATCGGCGGCCTGCTCGGCGCCGGCCTTGCCAAGGCCGGGCTGTCGGCCGCGGTGTGGAGCGGCCTGACCAAGGCGCTGCTGGCGATCGTGCTGTCGCCGCTGGTCGGCTTCTTGTTGGCGCTGGTGCTGGTCGCGATCGTGTCGTGGGCGTCGGTGCGGTCGACACCGTTCGCGGTCGATCGCGCCTTCCGCATCCTGCAGTTCGCCTCCGCCTCGCTGTATTCGCTCGGCCACGGCGGCAATGACGCCCAGAAGACCATGGGCATCATCGCGGTGCTGCTCTACTCGCAGGGCTATCTCGGCGGCGAGTTCTCGGTACCGTTCTGGGTGGTGCTGTCGTGCCAGGCGGCGATGGCGCTCGGCACGCTGATGGGCGGCTGGCGGATCGTCCGCACCATGGGGCTGCGCATCACCAAGCTGACGCCGATGCAGGGCTTCTGCGCCGAAACCGGCGGCGCAGCCACGCTGTTCATGGCGACCTTCCTCGGCGTGCCGGTGTCGACCACCCACACCATCACCGGCGCCATCGTCGGCGTCGGTGCGGCGCGGCGGATGTCGGCGGTGCGCTGGAACGTGGCGAGTTCGATCGTCTACGCCTGGGTGATCACGATCCCGGCCTCGGCGATCGTCGCCGCCCTGGCGTATTGGGGAACCAAGCTGCTGCCGACGTTCTGACGGGCCGGCCCGCTGTCAGCCCACCAGCTTCAGCCCGACGATGCCGGCGACGATCAGGCCGATGCAGGCGAGGCGGCCGACTGTGGCCGGATCGCCGAACAGCGCGATGCCGAGCGCCGCGGTGCCGACCGCGCCGATGCCGCTCCACACCGCATAGGCGGTGCCGATCGGCAGTGTCTTCAGGGCGAGCCCGAGCAGGGCGACGCTGGCGACCATCGCCGACACGGTCAGGGCCGTCGGCACCAAGCGGGTGAAGCCTTCGGTGTATTTCAGGCCGAGCGCCCAGCCGATCTCCATCAGACCGGCGACGAACAGATAGAACCAAGCCATAGCGGCCTCCTTGCGCACGTCCGGGCAAATTTCATGAAGCCATCCAGCGGGATGGCGCGCCGGCGCAATGCGCGGTCTTGGCGGAGGCCGGGTCGTCCCGGCCGAAAAGGTGATTTTGAGGTCGTCCTCGATCCCCTATATGAGGGAGGCCGTTCCGCCGTGCAACTGCCGGCGCTGCGTCCCGCCGGAAGCCCTTGATCGCGCCGGCTTTCCCTGCCACAGGCTGATGAATGTCCGACACCGCTGTTCCGGCCGACGCGCCGTCCTCGACCCCGTTTTCGCTCGCCCACGAAGTGGCGCGGCGGCGCACCTTTGCGATCATTTCGCATCCTGACGCCGGCAAGACCACGCTGACCGAAAAGCTGCTGCTGTTCGGCGGCGCCATCAATCTCGCCGGCCAAGTCAAGGCCAAGGGCGAGCGCCGCAACACCCGCTCGGACTGGATGAAGATCGAGCGCGACCGCGGTATCTCGGTGGTCACCTCGGTGATGACCTTCGAGTTCGACGGGCTCGTCTTCAACCTGCTCGACACGCCGGGCCACGAGGACTTCTCGGAAGACACCTACCGGACGCTGACCGCGGTCGACAGCGCCGTGATGGTGATCGACGCCGCCAAGGGCATCGAGGCGCGCACGCGGAAGCTGTTCGAGGTCTGCCGGCTGCGCGACATTCCGATCATCACCTTCATCAACAAGATGGACCGCGAGACCCGCGACATCTTCGATCTGCTCGACGAGATCGAGAAGACGCTGGCGCTCGACACCACGCCGATGACCTGGCCGGTCGGGCGCGGCCGCGACTTCCTCGGCACCTACGACGTGCTCGACGGCGGTGTGCGCCTGCTCGACGGCGGCGGCGCCAAGACCGGTGCGGCCGAGCAGATCACCATCGAGGAACTCGGCAAGCGCCATCCCAATCTCGACGTCGCCGCGGTCAAGGAGGAGCTTGAGCTCGCCACCGAGGCGTGCAAGCCGTTCGACCTCGAGGCGTTTCGCGAGGGCCATCTGACGCCGGTGTATTTCGGCTCGGCGCTGCGCAATTTCGGCGTCGGCGATTTGCTGCAGGGGCTCGGCCGCTACGCGCCGCCGCCGCGCGCGCAGGAAAGCAGCGCCCGCAAGGTCGAAGCCGACGAGCCGAAGATGAGTGCCTTCGTTTTCAAGATCCAAGCAAACATGGATCCGAACCACCGCGACCGCATCGCGTTCGCGCGGCTGTGCTCCGGCAAGCTGACCCGCGGCATGAAGGCCAAGCTGGTGCGCACCGGCAAGGCGATGCCGCTGTCGAGTCCGCAGTTCTTCTTCGCCCAGGATCGCTCGGTGGCCGACGAAGCCTTCGCCGGCGACGTCGTCGGCATTCCCAACCACGGTAGCTTGCGGATCGGCGATACGCTGACCGAGGGCGAGGACGTCACCTTCGTCGGCGTGCCTTCCTTTGCGCCGGAAATCGTCCGCCGCGTCCGGCTGACCGATGCGATGAAGGCCAAGAAGCTGAAAGAGGCGCTGCAGCAGATGTCGGAAGAGGGCGTCGTGCAGGTGTTCCGCCCGCGCGACGGTGCTCCGGCGCTGGTCGGCGTCGTCGGCCCGCTGCAGCTCGACGTGCTGAAAGCCCGGCTCGCCGCCGAGTATCAGCTCCCGGTCGATTTCGAAGTGTCCGAATTCCAGCTCGCGCGCTGGATCTCCTCGGACGACCGCAAGAAGCTCGACACCTTCATCGCCAACAACGGCTCGTCGATCGCCGACGACGTCGACGGCGATCCGGTGTACCTCGCCAAGAACGAATTCTATCTCGGCTACACCAAAGACCGCGCCGAGGGCATCGTGTTCTCGGAGATCAAGGACGTGAAGAAGACGGGGTGAGGCGGATCGCGTTCCTCTTCTGATCGTCATCCCCGCGAAGGCGGGGATCCAGTATCGCAGAGCGACTGAGATGAGCATCGAACGCCCTGCGATACTGGATCGTCCGGACAAGCCGGACGACGACGTCGGAAAGCGGGGCAAGCACTGTGTGTCACGGCGAGCTTCCGCTTGAGCTGCGACTTCCGCTTCACATGTCAAACAGCCACACCTCCGCATCCTCGCGGCGCAATGCGCCCGAGCTTTGCCCGAAGAGCCGCCCCAAAGTGAGGGGCGGCGGCGCGCCGCAAGACGCGGCGTTGGTCGTGTCGCGATCCGGCCTTCGCCCGCGCGAGGGGCGAAGATCGCGAACCGCGCGTCGCCTTGCGGCGCGCCACCCCGGCGGTTTTTGGCTGAAGGACCGCTCTTCCGGGACCGAGCGAGCTTGCGGGCTTTCCCCGGCCTCTACTCGACCCGTCCAGCCTCTGAAGCGGCGGCCGCTCGTAGTAGCGGCGGACGGTGACCCTCAACCTCCCGGGCGCGTGCTTGCGAGGCACGTCACGCAGGACGCCGTATCCCGCTCCGCCTCGCAAGCGCCCTCGAGAAGCGCCCCTCGCGAACGAGACAAATAGGAATATAAGCCGTGGTGACGGGCTTGTCAACCGATCTGAATGCGCGTTTCCTGCGCTGTCAGGCTTGAAATCCATTTATATAGTTATTTATATAGGCCGACTGTGTCCGACGATCTTCCGAAGCGCTTGGTCTGGATCGCATCCAGCCGCCGCGACATGCAGACTCTTCCGAAGAGCATTCGCCGGAGCTTCGGCACGGCGCTGTTCGCGGCGCAGATGGGCGTAGCGCCGCCCATCGCCAAGGTGCTGAAGGGGTTCGGCGGCGCCGGCGTGTTGGAGTTGATTGAAGACGATCGCAGCGGGACGTACCGCGCGGTCTATACGGTGCGCTTCGCGACGGCGGTCTACGTACTACACGTTTTCCAGAAGAAGTCGAAACAGGGCATCGCGACACCGCATCAAGATATCGAGCTGGTCCGATCGCGATTGAAGGTCGCTGAAGAATTGCACAGGAACGCCGACCATGAAAACTCATGAAATCAGCAGCGGCAACGTATTCGCCGATCTCGGCTTTGCCGACTCCGAACAGGAACTGGTTAAGGCCAAGCTGACGGTGCAGATCTACAAACTTCTCTCCGAACGCTGCATGACGCAGGGGGCGGCGGCGAAGCTTCTCGGCACCACGCAGCCGCAAGTCTCGGCGCTGATGCGCTGTCGGCCGACGTCGATCTCGGTCGGACGACTGATGGAATTTCTGACTCTGCTTGGGCAGGACGTGCAGGTCACTGTGAAGCCCGCTCCGCGCCGGAAAGCGGCGGGCGGGGCGGGGCGTTTGTCGGTCGTGGTGCAGGCTTAGAGGCGCGGCCCAACTATCTACTCTCCACAATCTTCTTGATATTCCCCAGCCCCAGCTCCGCCTCTGCGCTCATCCGCTCCACCATCTCCGCGGTCGGCGGCTTCGGCCGTGCCGGATTGCGCAGGATGCGGGTGAAGCGGGTGCCGCCGTCCATCGCCTCGAACGTGTAGTGCACCACCACCGGGCCCATGAAGCTGGTGGTGGTCATGCCGATCCACAGCGTCGGGCGGTCGCAGGCGATCACCAGCCAGTCGAGGTCCACCGGTCCGGTGCGTGTCGACCAGTGTTCGTGGAAGGTGTCGCCGAAGCCCATCGGGCGGTCGTCGCACTCCAGCGCGTGCGAGGAGGGCAGCCATTCCGGCCAGGACTTCGGGTTGGTGACGTAGTCGAACACGGTTTCGGGCTGGGCCGCGATCACCACCACATGGCGGATTTCAAACGGGAAAGTCGCGGCGGGGGCGGGTGCATCGGCCATTGTATTCTTCCTTTTGGCGAGTTGCGCGGCGACCGGCATGGCGGCGACCGGCATGGATGCCGAGCGGACAGGAGCTTGGGGAGTGCCTGGCCGTACAGCTCAATTCTTGCGCGAATTCGCCAATTCCGTTCTGTTTCTGGACATTGCCAGTGTGTCTGCGTGGCAAAAAAGCCACGACGGCGTGCAATTGCGGACGTTTCGCGCAAAAAAGGATACCGCTCACCGACGGCCTCCCGCAAAATCCCGACCAATTAGCTCGGCCAACGAGCAAACGGTTTCCAGACCAGATCATTTCGGGGTGCGGCGTGCGATTGAAAGCGACAGGGGCGGGGGCTGTGGCGGCGATGTTGATCGCCGTCTCCGGCGCGTCGGCGCAGGAGGCGAAGCCGACGCCGGCGGCGATGGTGCAGCAGGGCTACGACGCGCTGTTCAACCAGATGTATCAGCAGCCGGCGAATCTCGACGTCAGCTTCAAATTCGCCCATGCCGCGGTCGAGCGGGGCGACTACGAGGCGGCGATCGGCGCGCTGGAGCGGATGCTGTTCTTCAATCCCGATCTGCCGCGAGTGAAACTCGAACTCGGCGTGCTGTACTTCAAGCTCGCCTCCTACGAGATCGCGCGCGGCTATCTGGCCGATGCGATCAAGGGCGCCAACGTGCCGGACGACATCCGCGCCCAGGTGATGGCGTATCTGGCCGAGATCGACCGCCGGCTGTCCAAGCACGAATACAGCGTGTTCATGCACGGCGGCATGCGCTATCAGACCAACGCCAATATCGGGCCGAATTCGCTGCAGGTGCGCGCGCTCGGCCAGGATGCGATCCTCGATCCGCGGTTCGGTCGCAAGCCGGATTGGAATGCGTTCCAGACCATCACCGCGGCCTACGCCTACAAGCTCAATCTGCGCGGCGACGCGATCGAGACCACCTTCCTCGGCTACAATTCGCGGCAATTCACCCAGAGCCAGTTCAATCTCGGCCTGCTCGAAGGCACCATCGGCCACCGTGTCGGACTCGGCCAGAACGCCTCGTTCAAATACTACGCGATCGGCGACAAGGTCTGGCTCGGCGATTACAGCTATTTTGGCGCGCTCGGCGGCGGTCTGTCGGCGCGCTCGACGATCGGCGACAACGGCCTGATCGAAGGCTATGTCGAGACCCGGCATCGCAAGTTCACCGACTCCACCTACTATCCGACCGCCGGCACCCAGACCGGCGATCTGACGACCGCAGCAATCACCACCGATTTCAGGTTCGGCCCGGTGCATTGGACCACGCGCGGCGGCTACGACGTCAACAAGGCGGTCGCCGACTACAACAGCTACAAGCGCTATTCGATCGATATGGCGTTCCCGGTCCAATTCGTGGTGCCGGTGTTCGGCCAGCCGCATCAATTCGTGGTGGCCCCGACGATCGGCTACAGCCGCTCGACTTACGATGCGCCAAATCCCATCGTCGATTTTGAGGCAATTCGGCGCGAGGACGAGTATCGCTACGGCGCCATCCTCGACGCGCAGATCGCCGGCCATGTCGGACTGCGCACCCAGGTGCTGTACACCAAGATCGACTCCAACCTGCCGAACTATCGCACCAACAACCTGTCGACCTCGATGGGGCCGACGGTGCGTTTCTGAGGAGGCTCGTGATGCGTCTGTCGAGATGGATGATCGGGGCCGGTGCTGTGATCGCGGCCGGGAGCGTGGCGAGTGTCGCGGTGGCGCAGGAAGTCGGCAAGGCTTCGGCGGTGAACCCCGCTGCGACGGCGAACTTGCGGACGATTTCGATCGGGCAGTCGATCGCCCACAAGGAGCGGATCAAGACCACCGACAAGGGCTCGGTGCAGATCCTGTTCATCGACAAGACCTCGATGACGGTCGGCCCGAACAGCGATCTGACGATCGACGAATACGTCTATGATCCGAACGCCGGCACCGGCAAGCTCGCCGCGCGGCTCGGCAAGGGCGCGCTGCGCTTCGTCGGCGGCCAGATCAGCCACACCGGCGACGCCGAAATCAAAACCGCCTCGGCGACCGTCGGCATCCGCGGCGGCGTGGCGATGATCGGACCCGGCTTCGTGTTCGCCGGCTATGGCAGCTCGACGGTGACGACACAGGGCGGCACGGTGACGCTCGGTGCCGGCGAATTCACCCAGACGCCGGGCGGCGGCCAGCCGCCGTCGCCACCGGCTCCGCCGCCGCCGAACTTCGTGCAGAGCCTGATCCAGTCGTTCCAGAGTGCGCCCGGCCAGAGTGGCGGCGCCGGGCAGGGCACTGCGTCTCGCGGCAACGTGCAGCGCGCCGAAGCGCGGGCCACGGGGAGCCCGAACGGCGCGGTCGCTGGCTCGCTGACCCCGCAGCCGCCGCCGACGCCGCTGCCGGCGATCAACCAAGTCGCCTCGTCGCTCAATCAGACGATCCAGACTTCCACGCAGCAGGCCGCGGTGCAGAGAGTGGAGCGACCGACAAAGACACTGGTCGGCTTCGTCGGCGGATTGATGACCAGTCTGTTAACGAACTATAGCACGTACCAATCGGCATCGGTTGGGACGCTGGAAGGCACCTTGACAGGCGCTGTGGACGGGCGTGGCCTTGTGAACGCCGAGGCGACCGGATCTGTGACGCAGTCTCCTGGTAGTAGTGGTTATTTGCCGGGCAGTTTCACCTATCGCTACGATACGCAGGGCGGCTATTATGTGGCTGAACCGGCGAAAGACGCAAATGGTCAGCCGACCTCGACCATCGATCATATGCCGATCTATGATCAGTCGGGCTTCGCGGTGATGCTCAGCGGCGCTGCGGCTCAGCAGTATGGCGATGCCATCCGGCCTGGCCTGACTGTTTGCTCCTGCGACTACACCAAATGGGGACTTTGGCAAAGTTCGAGCCAACAGACGGTTGCTGGCAGTAACTACCAGCATGTTGCGATCGGATACTGGGTGGCTGGCCGTCCAACGAGCGCGGGGGAGGTCCCGTTGTCCGGCTCCGCGAGTTACGTGGGCCATGTCATCGGCTTCGATAACAGCAGCGGCAACGTCGCGGGCAATCTGACAACATCCGTCAATTTCGCAACCCGCACTGGCAGCGTGGCCGTTGCCGGATTCGGCGGGGTCGACTACAGCGGCTCACTCGCATTGAGCGCTAGCGACCCAAGGAACATTACTGCATCATTGACTGGTCTCGGTCGCACCATGAACCTCAACGGAAGCTTCTTCCGGGGTGTCGCCAGTCCGGTCGGTGAGATGGGCGGCAACGTGTCGATCAGCGGCCCCAGCTATATCGGCGCGGGCATCTTCGCGGCCAAGATGCAGTGATCGCGGCATCGGTCACATGTGAGACGGCGGTCCGGCGTGGTCGCCGATCGACGCCGACTGCTGATCGCGGCGGCCGAAACTGGGTGGCACGTAGCGCGCGGTGGCTCGTGCGCGCTGCTGCGACACCGGATCGGTGACTTCGACCGATACTTCCATCGACTGGTCGGATACAGGGCTGGTTCTGACCAAAGCCGTGCGATGGCCGAGAACGCGTTGTGCCGCGGCGGTCGACACCGCGTCGCGGCGCTGAGACGTCAACGGCGCCGATGCGGCAAGCGCATTGACGCCGGCCAGCGCTGCTTCATCGGCGAGGCGTTGCAACGGTGGATCGGTGCGGTGCAGCAGTGGCACGGCGAACACGGCGGCGACTCCGACCGGAACAGCGAGCAGCAGCGCCAGCGGCGCGGTCAGCCGTCGAGGGGAGCGGTGCGGTCTCATGGCCTGATCCTCCCTGTTGCGCCGGCGACCGGCGTCCTCCCGGTTCGCTCTGCGATCTGCTAACGTCGAGCCGATGCGTCAGTTCCCCGACCCCTGCGCCGGTCCTCGGCGCCACCGCAACCGGCGAAACGCCGGGCGCGTACCTCTCAGCGACCTTTGGCTTCGCGAGCGGGGCTTGCGATGCGTGTGCTGAGCGGTGCGGCGCATCCGCTGCTGATCCGTCTGGCGCGCGGCTTTGTGCGACTGCGCTGGCTCGCCCGCGGCAAATACATGCGGGCGGCTTCGGCGGCGTTGCTGATGCTGCTCGCGCTCACCGCGTTGCGTACTTACGAGCCCCGCATCGTCACCGAAACCAAGGAGCGCGTGTTCGACGCCTACCAGCGGCTGAAGCCGCGGCAGCCGGTGGAGGATCTGCCGGTGCGGATCGTCGACATCGACGAGGCTTCGCTCGCCGCCTTCGGGCAATGGCCGTGGCCGCGGACGCGGCTGGCCGCACTCACCAAGCGGCTCGCTGAACTCGGCGCCGGGGTGATCGCTTATGACATTATCTTTTCCGAACCAGACCGCACCACGCCGGAGCGGCTGGTGGCGGATCTTGCCGCATCCGATCTGCCCGACCGTGATCGCGCGGTGGCGCTACTCAAGAGTCTGCCCGATCACGATACGAGCTTCGCCGATGCGATGCGGCAGACCGGGACCGTGCTCGGCTTCGCGGCGACGCGGCGTGCCAACGACACAAGGCCGTCCGTGAAGACCGGGCTGGCTTTCGTCGGCATCACGCCGACCAAGGTGCTGCCGCCGTTCCACGGCGCGGTTTCCAATTTGCCGCTACTGGACGACGCGGCCGCCGGGATCGGCGCGATCAACCTGTCGGCGCGCGACCGCGGCGGCGTGGTGCGCAGGCTGCCGATGCTGATGTCGGACGGCACGCGTGTCTATCCCGGCCTTGCGGTCGAAGCGCTGCGCGTCGCCCAGGGCCAGAAGGGCGTCATCATCCGCGGCACCGGCGCGTCCGGCGACGACGACACCGGCCACGCGGCGCTGGTCGACATGCGGGTCGGTCAGTTCAAGCTGCCGCTGACCGACGACGGCGAGGCCTGGCTGTACTACGACCGGGACGATCCGAGCCGCTACGTTTCGGCCAAGGATGTGCTCGACCCGGCGCAGACCGATCGGATGCGCGATCGGCTCGAAGGCAGCATCGTGCTGATCGGTGCCACCGCATCCGGCCTGGTCGATGCCCGCGCCACGGCGATCGGGCAGGTCATGCCTGGCGTCGCGATCCAGGCGCAGATGCTCGAACAGATCCTGTCGCAGGAGTTTCTCGAACGCCCCGACTGGGCGCGCGGCTTCGAGATCGTGATGACGTTGCTGCTCGGCTCCCTGGTTGCGGCGCTGGTGCTGCTCGCCGGTGCGCGGTTCTCGCTGGTCGCCTGCGGCCTGGTGTTCGTCGGCGCGATCGGCGGCTCGTGGATCGCGTTCTCGCTATTCCGACTGCTGATCGATCCGGTGTATCCATCGCTGGCGACGCTGTTGACCTACATCGCGGTCGAGCGGGTGCTGCACACCGCTTCCGACCGCGAGAAGAAATTCGTGCGGCAGGCGTTCGGACAGTATCTGGCGCCGGATCTCTTGGCGCAACTCGAACGCGCGCCGGACGGGCTGCGGCTCGGCGGCGAACAGCGCGAACTCAGCGTCATGTTCATGGACGTGCGCGGCTTTACCCCGATCTCGGAGGCGCTGAGCGCGACCGAGCTGGTCGACTTCATCAACACCCTGCTGTCGCCGCTGTCGGACGCGATCCAGGACGAACTCGGCACCATCGACAAGTACATCGGCGACTCGATCATGGCGTTCTGGAACGCGCCGGTCGATGTGCCCGATCACGCCGCGCACGCCTGCCGCGCCGCGCTGAAGATGCGCAGCGTGGTCGAGCAGCTCAACGACGCCGACGCGTTCGGCTTCGCCGCGCGCGGGCTCGCCGATCCGGTGGTGCGGATCGGCATCGGCCTCAACACCGGCATCGCCTGCGTCGGCAACATGGGATCGGAGAAGCGCTTCAACTATTCGGCGATGGGCGACGTCGTCAACGTCGCGGCGCGGATCGAAAGCGCGTCGAAAGAGTTCGGCACGGATCTGTTGGTGTCCGAAGAGGTGGCGCGCGCTGCACGCGCAATCGCGCTGCTGGAGGCGGGCGAGATCATGCTGAAGGGCAAGTCGCGACCGACCCGGCTGTATGCGCTCGCCGGCGACGAAACCTATGCGGCGTCCGACACGTTCGCAGAGGTGCAGCGGCTGCATCGCAGCCTGCTCGACGCGTTGGCTGCGGAGGATGAGACGCGGGCGACGACGATGCTGGCGGCGTGTCGCGCCGCCGCGCCGCAGGCGCTGAAGGGGCTGTATGATTGCTTCGGCGCGCGCGTCACCATGCTCGTCGGCGCGTCGCGGCCGCAGCTCGATCGCGCTGACGGTTAGCGGGCGGGCGGATTATTCCGCCGCCGGGCTGAACGAGATCTGATGGCGGATGTGATCGGCGCAGGGCAGGGTGAAGCGGAACAGCGTGCCGCCGCCCGGTGCCGGCTCGGCCTTGATCGAGCCGCCATGCGCCTGGATGATGGTTTGCGAGATCGACAGGCCCACCCCCATGCCGTCCGGCTTGGTCGTCGCGAACGGTTGGAAGATCCGCTCGGCGATCAGCGAGTCGAGGCCTGGACCGGTGTCGGCGACGACGACTTCGACCATGTCGTCTTCGACCAGCCTGCTGTTGATCGTCAGCTTGCGATCACGTTGTTCGCGCATTGCCTCGAAGGCGTTGCGGATCAGATTGAGAAACACCTGTTGAACCTGCACCTTGTCGACCAGCACGCGGTCGAACGCCGGATCGAGCGCCAGTGCGACGTCGACCGGGTGGTCGCGGGTCAACACCGAGGCGAGGGCGAGGGCGTCTTCGGCGATCACGCGCAGGCTCTCGATGGTCTTGTCGGTCTCGCCGCGGCCGACGAACTGGCGCAGCCGCTGGATCACCGCGCCGGCGCGCAGCGTCTGCTGCGCCGCCTTGTCGAGCGCTGTGCTGATCTTGGTCCTGTCGGGATGGTCGCTGGCCTCGATCAGCCGACGCGAGCCCTGCACGTAGTTGGTGACGGCGGCGAGTGGCTGGTTGAGCTCGTGCGCCAGCGCGCTCGACATTTCGCCCATGGTGCTGAGCCGGGCGACCCGCAGCAGCTCTGCCTGGAGCGCCTGCAGTCGCTGGTCGGCTTCCTGCTGCCGCGCCACCGCGCGCTGATGCTCGAGCAGGAACGCCGCGATCGCGGCGCTGCCGACCGCGAGGATCAACAGGCAGGCGGTGATCAGCGCGGCGGCGAGACTTTCCCGGTCGTGCCGTGACAGGCGCTGGATCAGCAGCCCCTGCTCGGTGCGGGTCAGCACCGCCAGGCTGGTTTCGATCCGGTCCGTCAGGCGATCGACCCGTGCCTGCTCCAGGATGTCCAGCGCCTCGCGCATTCGCTCCGGACCCAATTCCACCACGCGGCCGAGCTGCGCCATACGCATGTCGGTCAGCAGCCGCAATTCGTCGAGATGGGCGATCTGTTGCGGATTGTCGGCCAGCACCGCGCGCAGGCTGTCGAGCCGAGAGGCCAGCGCGTCGCGGGCGTGACTGTAGCTGTCGCGATAGGTCTCGACGCCGGTCAGCAGGTAGCCGCGTTCGCTGGTCTCGGCTTCCAGCACCGCCTGCTGAATCGAGGCGATCGACAACAGCGCCTCGTTGGTCTGCTGCACCCATGAGAAGCTGTCGCGCAGCCGCATCAGGTTCAGCACCAGCGCGCCGGCGATGACGATGAACAGCAGCAGGGTCGCGCCCAGCAGCCACGGCCCGAGAAAGCCAGTTGATAATGATTTTCGAGACATCGCCATTCACGCACACACGACCGGAATACCCTAGAGCAAATCCGTTGCGGATTGAATCGCATCAGACTCGTAGAGTTGTTCTAGTGTGGTGTGTGCAGCGCATGAAATGGCGTTGGTGCGCCGATGAGTTAGACGAAAGACGGGGGCGCCGTGTCGCTGCGGGCCGGCGTCGCGACCGATTTGCAGTGAAACTTACAGCTTCCGGCTGAGGGTGAACGCGCCGCGCATCTGCCCCGGCGCGAAGCCGGTCGCCTGATCGTCGGGATACAGCGCCTGGATCTTGGCCGCCACGTCCGGCCTCAGCGCGCGGCCGTGGCAGGTCAGGCACAGCTCCGCGGTCGGAATAGCTTGAATGTATCTAAATACCTTCTCGCCGTTCTGATCGACGATTTCGGCATGGTGCAGCGAGGCCGCGGGCGTGCCTGTCGCGATCTGCGCGACGAATTCGGTCATCACCCGGCGTTCGAGATCGTCCGGCGCGGCGCTCGGGTTGCGCGGCTTCAGGCTGGTGCGCGCGACGGTCCAGCCGCTGCGCTGCGACGCTGTTGCCGCGATCGTGGGGGCTTCGCGGTTGCAGAACCCGATCGCTTCGACCGGACCGGAGCTCTCCATCGTGCTCTTCAGAACCCCGAGCAGCGCTCCGCTGTAGTCCTTGATCACGCTCCGCGCCTCGGCCTGCAGGGCGGCTTGGTCGACTGCGCGATCGCGCGCCGCCAGTGCGGCGAACGCGGCCGCAGCGACGACGATGAAGGCAATGAACGCTCTGGTCGACATCGATACACCCCGCTCGTCCGGTCGAGCCAATACCTGCCGCATCGGTACGTGGAGCGACGGCTGTGGTCTGTGATCAAGTCACGTTGAGCGGCTGCGGCGATTGCGGCGAGGGGCGTAGGTCTGCTTCTCCGCCTCGGCGAAAAACATCGGTGTGTTCTCGGTAGTTATCGTTGTTCGACCACTTGCAGCCGCCGCCGCCGCGACAGGCAGCAGAGCGCCGAGCACGATCGATCCGGACAATCGCTCGTTCAGGAGACCGAGGCCCGATGTAGGCTTGCTCTCGATCCGTCTTCCGGCTGGCGCGTTCCCAAGTCGCCAATGCGAGCGGTTCTCGATAATTGATTGGGATCAATTCGCAACGCCGAGCTGCTTCTTATAGTCATCTCCAGAATCGGAGGTTTCCGTTGTGAATTTCAGACCCGACAGCAGTCATTTTGCGCTGGGAGAGATCGAGCCCATCGACTTCAATCGCCTGGGCCGGCAGTCGAAACCGTCTCGCGAAAGCGACATGCTGCAGTCGGTTGGCCTGCGGCCGACGGCGCAGCGGCTGCTTCTGACCCGCCTGCTGTTCGGTGGTGGCGATCGACATGTGACCGCCGAAATTCTGTACGAAGAGGCGAGCAGGTCGAGCGCTCAGATCTCGCTTGCGACCGTCTACAATACCTTGAATCATTTTGCCGAGCTCGGCCTGGTGCGTCGGGTCAGCGTGGATGGCAGCAAGACCTATTTCGATACCAACGTGTCGGATCACCATCACTTCTATCTCGAGGCCAGGCACGAATTGATCGACGTTCCGGTCGAACACATCGCGCTCGGCAGCCTGCCGGAGATCCCCGAAGGCTACGAGATCAGCCGGGTCGACATGGTGGTCCGGCTTCGCCGCAAGACCCGCGAGTAGAGCGCGCAAGCGATCCGAAAACGGCAGGCCGGCGACATTGGTCGCCGAGGTCGAGGGACGGCAACCCTTCAACCATTCCGAGTTCAGCGATTCGCCGCGGCCCTGCGGCGGGTCGCTGACGGCTGTTTGCGGCGCTGTCGCCGCAGGGCTAAGAGAGCCGGTGGGACAATGAATCGCACCGCTCCGCATCCGGCTTTGTGACCATGTCACTGCATCGTCAGGTTGGATGTGCGAATCTGCGACCATGGAAACGCTTCACCGGGATGGGCGAAGCTGTCGGTCGTCGCAGCAGAGCTTGCGGACGACCCATCCGATCGGAAAGGGATTTGCTAAGATGAAGTTGAAAATCGTTACTATCGTCGGGCTGGCCGTTGCGGTCAGCGGCGCCGCGGTTGCTCAGACCGATGTGATCGCGCAGCGCAAGGCGATCCTGAAGCAGATGGGAGAGGCCACCAAGCCGATCGCCGCGATGATGAAGGGCGAGGCGAAGTTCGATCAGGCGGTGGTCAAGAAGTCGCTCGGCGCGATTGCCGACGATGCGAAGAAGCTTCCGGCATTGTTCCCGGCCGATTCCAAGACCGGCGGCGACACCGCCGCGCTGCCGAAGATCTGGGAAGACAAAGCGAAGTTCGAGGACCTGTTCGCCAAGCTGGCAGCGGCCGCGACCGCCGCGCAGGGCACGATCACGGATCAGGCCTCGCTGAAGGCGAACATGGGCAGCGTGTTCGGCACCTGTAAGTCGTGCCACGACGATTTCCGCGCCAAGAAGAGCTGACGGAATGAAGGAAGCGAGCGTCGTCGCCTGGGACGGGCCCACGCGCGTCTTCAAGTGGGCGCTCGTCTTCGTCGTGGTCGACGGCTGGATCAGCAACAAATATGGCGGGGGCTTCCCCGCCTGGCACAAGCTGAACGGCTACACCGCGCTGGTGCTGATCGTGTTTCGAATCCTGTGGGGCTTCGTCGGCGGTTCGACCGCCCGGTTCGGCAGCTTCGTCGCGATGCCGGGCAAGGTGATGGCCTACCTCGCCGACAAGAAGAAGTTCCTCGGCCACAATCCGCTCGGCGGCTGGATGGTGGTGGCGTTGCTGGCGCTGGTGCTGGCCATGGCGACCACCGGTCTGTTCTCCGGCGACGAGGATCGCCTGATCATTGACGGGCCGCTCGCCAAGACGGTGTCTGACGCAACGGTCGAGTCCGCTGCGCTCTGGCATCGGCGGATCTTCACCGCGATCGAACTGTTCGTTCTGGTCCATGTCGCGGCCAACGTCATCTATGCCCTGACCAGCCGCGAACCGCTGATCCAGGCGATGATCACGGGCCGCAAGCCAGCGGACGACTATGCCGACATGCCGGCGGCGGAGCCCGGTCCGTGGGGCAGGGCGCTCGCCTGTCTGGCCGTCGCGGCCTTCATCGTGCTGGCGCCGATCTACATCATCGGCGGCCGGCTTTTGTAACCGCGAAAGGCCGGCTCGCTCTGCCGCGGCCGGCCTTCGGATCTCAATTGATCTCGGTTTCGACGAACCGGCGCCCGCCGCGACGGGCGTGCGCCGGTTCGTGTCCTCAGAAGGTGTGGACGAGACGGGCAGTGAAGTTGCGGCCCGGCTCCAGCAGCGGGTTGTACATCGACTGCGGATACGACCTGTTCACATAGGTCGCTGCGCTGACGTAGGACGTGTCGAAGATGTTCTGCAGGCTGAGGTGCACCTTGGTGTCGCCGAGGCGCGGCGAGATCAGAATGCCGAGATCGAGCGACGCGTAGATGCTCGGCACCGCGTAACCGCCGGTCGGGTACTCCTCGGTGGAGCTGATGCGGGTCTTCGCTCCTGCCCAGTCGACCGCCGCCCCCAGCGAATAGCCGGAGCCGAGCGGGGCGTATTGCACGCCGACCCGGCCCTTCCACGGCGCGATGAACGGCAGCGGCGTGTCGGTGTCGGTGTTGGTCGCCTGCAGCCAGGCGGCGTTGCCGTACAGATTGAACGACGGCGTCGCCTGCCAGCGCCATTCGGCCTCCACGCCGTTCACCGTGGCGTGGCCGACGTTCTGCCGCTGGGTCATCGAGGAGCCGTTGTAGTTGACGAACACGGTCTGCAGGAAGTCCGTGTAGTGGCTGTCGAACGCCGTCACCTTGATGGTCGCGGTCGGGAAGTTGAGCTGGAATCCGCCCTCGTAGGTGAGGCCGGTCTCAGGCTTGAGTTCGGGATTCGGAATCGTCGTGCCCGAAAACGCGAACAGCTCAGAATTGGTCGGATAACGATACGAGGTGCCGACCGACGCGAGCAGATCGAGCACCGGCGTCAGATGGACGGTCGCGCCGAAGCTGCCGGTCGGCGCGGTCTTGGTGACGTCGGCGTTCTGGCGCAGCACCTGCAGCGCCTTCGCCGAGCTGACCGGAGACAGTTCGGACGTGGTGTTGAACCAGTCGAACCGGCCGCCGGCCGACAGCGTCAGCAACTGCATCGGAGTCCATTCGTGCAGCATGAAGGCGCCGACATTGGCCTGGGTGTTGTCGGGCGCGGTCTGAGTTTCCGCCGTGGTGGTCGTGCTCGTCGCTGTCTGCCGCATCGTCCACGACGTGCTGCCGGGCCGCCATTCCTGGAAGCCGTCGATACCGAACGTGGTCTTCACCAGCCCCCACGGTGCCGGCTCCCACGGGATCACGCCCTGGGCGCGACCGCCGATCACCAGCGGACCGCCCACATGGTTCTCCGTGCGGGTGACGACGCCGGCGGTCGCGGCGTTATAGTTGACCAGCGTGGTGTCGAAATAGTTGGCGTAGAACGATCCTTCGACGTGCTGCACCAACTGGTCGGTGAAGTCGCCCGAATAGGACAGCTTCGCCATGTGAACCTTGTTCGGTTGCTGCCGCACCTTGGTGTAGGGCCAGCCCGGGGCGCCGCCGACGCCGCCGGCGCGGCCGTCTTCCTCCCAATAGTCTCGCAGCGTCAATTCGAAGCGCTGATTGTAGGTCGGCGACCAGCCGAGCCGCAGATTGCCGCCGATGCTCTCGTAGTCGCTGTTGAGCGCCGCGCCGCTCGGCGTCTGATAATTGCCGCCCTTGCGATAGCTGATGCCGCCGAGCACGTCGAAGCCGAGGCCGGCCGCCTGCGCCCATTCATAGGTGCTGAAGCCGTTGTCGACCGAGCTGTAGCCGGCCGAGAAGCCGCCATGCGCGATCCGCCACGGACCGAACGGATCGACCTTCGGTCGCCGCGTGACGACATTGACGAGGCCGGTCATCGCTTCCGAACCGTACACCACCGAACCGGGGCCGCGGATCACTTCGACGCGCTCGATCTCCTCGGGCGCGAAATAATTGAGCTGCAGCGTGTTGCGACCGCGGAAGCGATCGCCATCGATATACATCGGCGAGCGCCAATTGTTCGACGAGAAACCGCGCAGATAGATCTGGCCGCCGATGCCGCCGGCGCGTGCAATCGACACGCCCGGCACATTCTGGAGAATGTCGAGCAGGCTGGTGGGGCTGGTCTGTTCGATCTGCGCGCGATCGACGACCGTGATGCTCTGCTGCGCCGGATGCGGAATACCAGCCTGCGGCAGTTTGCCGCCCATCGGCTTGAGAGCGCTGTCGTCGGTCGCCGCACCTGACGCAGCAGCTTGCTCGCCCTGCGCTGGCTTCGGTGCTTGTGCCACGTTGCGACGCGAGGCGCGGCCCGCATTCGGACGCGACGCGCGCTGCAGCTTCGCCGAATCAGCCGCTTCCACGCGCACTTCCGGCAAGACGTGCCTTGCGCGCTGCGACGGCACTTCCGCTGTTTGCGCGCGCGCATCGACGCTCGTTATCACGCAGGCCAGCGCGACGCTCAGTCCGCACGTCGACGCGAGTAATGCGCGTTTCTTGGCTTCGAGCGCGAATGCTCTTTGAATCATCGGATTAGTCCCCAGCTCACGAACAGTGAGTGGGGTCCTTAACGATTCGTCATCTCGTCGGCCACCATCCCCACGTTAGCGAGTGGGCCGGTTACCACCACGCGGATGCAAACTTCGACACATTACAGATTGCGGTGCGCGATCCATGAGCGTGCGATTAGCAAGGACCGCAACTCGACGAAATCAATCCTTGAACGATTCCATTGTCGGAGGCGGCGCTTTCGATGGCAGAGGATGTTTTGGTTTTGCGTTTTCGTCTCGCCGTCTCCTATGTAGGCGACGTCCCTGTCGCCACTGAACGTGGTGAACGCTTTCGAGATCGATGAGGTCATGTTGTCTCAGCTACGTCGAATAAGGCGGGCTCTTGCGATGGCGGTCGGTGCTGTCGCTGTGTGCGTCGCGCTGGGTGCTGCGCGTGCGAGCGATCTGACCGATCAGCGCGGGGCGACCGTCGCCGTCGCGACGCCGGCGCAGCGCGTGGTGTTTCTGCCGATGCCGGCGCCGTCCATCTATATGGCGATCGATCGTTCGTCAGCGCACGTCGCGGGGATGAATCCGGCATCGGCGACGGCGATGCAGTCCGGCATTCTCGGCCGGATCTTTCCGTCGTTCGACAGGATTCCGACCGGGATCACACGCGGTGCCGGTGTGGTGCCGAACGTCGAGGCGATCATGGCGCTGCATCCGGACGCCGTGCTGCAATGGGCGACGTCGGGCGACGAGCCGATCGCGATGCTCGACCGCGCCGGATTGACCGTGCTGGGACTGCGTTACGGCGGTCAGGACGAGGTCGAAGGCGCGATCCTGATGATGGGGAAGCTCGCCGGGCAGGCGTCGCGCGCCGCAGCGATCGTAGAGCGCCAGCAGCAACGGCGCGCGGCGCTGGCCGCTGCACTCGAGGCTATGCCCGCCGCGGACCGACCGCGCGTGCTGCATCTGTCGCGCGCATCCGACTCGTTCGCCGTCGCCGGTCGCGACACGTATGCGGACTTTGTGATCCGCATTGCGGGCGGCCGCAATGCGGCGGATGAAATCGGCGGTAGCCGCACCGTCACGCTCGAGCAGATGCTGGTGTGGAATCCGGAGGTCATGCTACTCGGCAATTTCGACACCGCAACGCCGGACGATCTCTATCGCGATCCGCGGTTGCAGAGCATCAAAGCGATCAGAGAACGGCGGGTGTATCGCGTGCCGCTCGGCGGCTATCGGTGGGATCCGCCGAGCCACGAGTCGGCGATGGCCTGGGCCTGGCTTGCCGGTCTGCTGCATCCCGGTCGCGTCGCGATCGATCTGCGCGCCGACATGCGCGGCTGGTACACGTTTCTGTACGATCACGCGCTGAGCGACGGCGAGATCGACGATATACTCCGAACGCGGCTGAACGGCGGCTCGGCGGGCTACGCGCGGTTTGCGGTCGCCCGATGAGCACGCTCGACGCCACCACGCTCCGGCAACGGCGGCCGATCGCCGCTCCGATCGCGATCGGCGCGCTGGTCCTGCTGCCGGTGGCCACCGCGATGCTGTGCCTGTCCGCAGGGCGCTATCAGGTGCCGGCAGTGCACGTCTTCGGCATTCTGCTGCACGATGTTCTGAGCTTGCTCGGTCTCGACCCGACGGGCGTGGTCACCGCGACCTGGACACCGACCGAGCGGATCGTCGTGACCACCGTGCGGCTGCCGCGGGTGCTGATGGCGGGACTCGCGGGGGCCGGGCTGGCGCTGTCCGGCGCGGTGTTGCAAGGCATGTTCCGCAATCCGCTGGTCGGTCCGCAGACGATCGGCGCAGCGTCGGGGGCGTCGCTCGGCGGCGTCATCGCCATCCTGCTGTTCGGTTTCGGTCTGCCGGTGCATCTCGGTGCGTTCGGCGGTGCCGCGCTGGCGCTCGCTGCAGTGCTGATCGTTCACCGCGGCGACGGCGTCTCGCCGGTGCTGACGCTGGTGTTGGCCGGCGTCGTGGTCGGCGCGTTCTGCAGCGCGCTGGTCGGCTTCGTCACCTTCATCGCCGATCCGGAAGTGAAGCTGCCCGGCATCGTGTTCTGGCTGCTCGGCAGCTTCGCGGCGGCGAGCTGGCCGAGTCTGGTGCTGCTGGCGGTGTGCACCTTCGTCAGTGGCGGCGTGATGCTGGCGATGCGCTGGCGCGTCAACGTGTTGTCGCTGGGTGACGAGGAGGCGCGTTCGCTCGGCGTCGAGCCGGGCCGCGACCGCGTCATCCTGCTCGCTGCGACGTGTCTTGCGATCTCGGCGCAGGTCGCGGTGTCCGGCACGATCGGCTGGGTCGGCCTGGTGATCCCGAATTTGGTTCGGATGGTGGTCGGCGCGGATCACCGCCGCTTGCTGCCAGTTTCGGCGGTGGCCGGCGCTGCGTTCCTGATGGCGGCCGATACTCTGGCACGCGACTTGTCGGCGGCCGAGATTCCGGTCGGCATCGTCACCGCGATCGTCGGCACGCCGGTGTTCGCCTGGCTGCTGCGCCGCCACGCGAGAGGGCAGGCTGCATGATCAGAGTCGAGCAGGCGGGGCATTGGTTTCGGCCGGAGCAGTGGTTGTTTCGCGATCTGTCATTTGCAGTGGCCGAGGGCGAGGCGACTGCGATCCTCGGGCCCAATGGCTGCGGCAAGACGACGTTACTGCGCGCGCTGTCATCGACGCTGGCGCTGAAGCAAGGGCGGATCAGCGTCGACGGCATCGTCGGCGTGGTGCCGCAGGCGTTGCGCGGCGATGTCGGCTACCGCGTGGTCGACATGGTGCTGCTCGGCCGCAGCCGTTATCTCGGTCGCTTCGGTGCGCCCGGCCGGCGCGATCTCGCCCGCGCTGAAGCCTGTCTCGAGGCCGTCGGCATCGCTGACCTCGCCGAGCGGCGCTACGACCGGCTGAGCGGCGGCCAGCGTCAGCTCGTGCTGTTCGCCCGCGCGCTCGCCTGCGATTGCCGGGTGCTGCTGCTCGACGAGCCGGCTTCGGCGCTCGATCTCGCCAATCAGGGCGTGGTGCTGCGGTTGATCCGCCGCCTCGTGCGCGACGACGGCATGACCGTGGTGTTCACCACGCATCATCCCGATCACGCGCTCGCGGTTGCCGACAAGGTGCTGATGATGGCGGGCGAGCCGGTGTTCGGTCCCGCTGCGACGACGCTCGACGAAGCCAATCTGGCGCGCCTTTACGGCGTGCCGGTCCGGCGCGTGACGATTGAGGCGGACGGCGAACGGATCGAGGCGACCGTGCCGGTGCATCGGCTAGTGGCCGACGCACCGGGCGCGACGCCGTTATGATCGCGCGGTAGCCTGCGCCCATCGCAGGAAGCCGTCGAGGAAGCGCGTCGTCGCCGGCATGAACCGGCTGCCGTGGTGATAAAACGGGTCGAGCGTCGAGACGATCAGACGGCCCGGCGTCGAGACGCGGTCGTCGTAGAGCAGGGCGCCGCCTGGATCGCGACCGTCGCGATCGTCGGGCACGGTGACGAGCGACTGCGCGCCCTTCGGCGGAAACAGCACGCCGTGGATGTGCCAGATCGTCGAGTCCGGGGCGACGTGGCCGAACATCTGGTGATCGGGCGCGACGAACTGGTGCGGCGGCTTCTGCGCGGGATCGAGCCACCACCAGAAATTTGTCGGGCGCGGTGCGGTGCGCACGCCGGGGGCCCAGGTCTCGGCGTCGCTTTCGCCAAGCACCACCAGGGTTCGGCCGCGGGCGAGAAAGTCGGCGATCAGCGGCCGATGCCGTCGCATCAATTCGGGATTGCTGCGATCGGGCACGATCAGCAGCGTCGGCTCGGCGAGATCGTCCGCGGTCAGCGCCGGGGTATAGATCACGCGATCGAAACGGTCGCGGAAGCGTTCGCCGAAAATGGTCTCGTGATGATAATAGGTGCCGCCGTCGAGAACAGCTACGGTCATGGGCGTGCCTCCACCAGCCAGGCGATGAGTTGCGGCAGCAGACGCCGCGTCGAGTCGTCGCTGCCGAAGCTCCACAGGTCGTTGCCGCCGTGCATCAACACCTCGCCGCGGCCGTGCCGATAGATGAAGTCGAGCGGTCGGGCCTCCGGCCCGAGGGTGTGGATCACGGCCGCGCCATCCGGCGGGGTGTGCCAGGCGTGTCCATAGAAACCGGCGACGCCCCGGCGGAAGGTGAGGTCGTGGAGCGCGACGCCGTCCCAGATCGGATGCGGGGCGGCGCGCGACACGGTGAGGTCGGCGATGCTGCCGCCGCCGAGCGGCTGAACCGGGCCAAGGCCGGTGAGGAACGGGTGGGCGATGTGTCCGCTGATCGCCACACGGCCGCCGGCAGCGACGTAGTCGTCGAGCAGCGCGGTGTTCGCCTGCAGGAAGCGCTGGTCCATGTGCATGCCGATCAGCAGCGCGTCGGCGCTGCCGAGCAGCGCGGCATCGAGCGTATAGAGATCGACATCGCGAATGCTGCAGTCGAGACCGGTGAGCCGTTCGGCCCAGGCTGCCGACGATGTCCTGTGGCCGCAGAACGGGCGAATAATGGTCTTCATGGTCGCACCGTCCGGTTACAGCCGGTCGAACAGAGTGTCCGGCGCGGTGGCCAGCACGTCGTCGGCGACGCTGCGCTTCAGCGCCGACAGTTCAGCGTTCTCGTCGTCGCTGCGCGCGGCACCGCGGGCGATCAGTTCGAAGAACCGCTCTGGAACCACGCCGGGGCGGAGCGCTGCGCCGACGCTGCGGTCGCCCGCCGAGACCCGCCAGCTGTAGGACATGTCGGCGCCGGGGCAGAGCCGCGCATGCGGCAGCGAGCGGTCGACGGTGTAGACGCCGCGCGTCACCGCGCGGGTGACGAATTCGAAAGCGTCGCGCACGCCCGGGCCGGGATGGCCGCTGACAACAACAAGATCGGCGCGCTTCATCGGCCGCTCGGGCGACAGCGCCGGCAGCATCAGCCGCAGCGCCTGAAACGTCACCGCGAGCATCGCGAGCGCCGCTTGGCCGTGATACGCCGCGACCGCGTCGAAGCCGATGTCGATGAGGTCTTCTTCGCCCGCGACGGTGAGTGTCGGGCGAGTGCCGGGAGTTGCAGTCATGGTAGTCCGATCGAGTTGGATGGAAGCGACGACGCAGGAATGTGCTTCGCGTAGCAACAAGGTTTGAGCGCAGCAATTTGCGAGTCTCACGCATCGCGTGCAGCAACTGCTTCGACTTGGCGTAACTCACTCGCGGTAAACGCTTCTTCGCGAGATTTAGAATTGACTGAAACTCGCGAAGAGTCGTTCGCTTGCGCGGCAAGTCGTCGGCGCTGTCGAACGCGGTCATCGAGGACAGGCTGACGAGTCGCTCTCGCCGTTGTCAGGCGCGCGCATTCGCTGTAATGCGGTGCTTGCGCGGCGACGAGGTTCGCCGTGCTGCGAATGTGGATTGGATGTCAGAGCTTGTGTGATCAGGCTCTCTGATTGTTCAGAGAGCCTCGTGAAGTCGAAGCCGGCGGGCGCAACGGTGCCCGCGGGTGCTTGTTCACGTCCATCACACGAGACATCCATGAATATCTCACGAAACGAACAGCGTGCGCTGCACGTTCTGGCGCTCGGCGGCTGCATCCGTCACGCGCGCAGCCATGGCCGCAAGATTTCGTCTGTCCTCTGCATCACGCGCGAGGGAATGATCCTCGCCGATTTCGATCTGGAGCTGTTCGAGCGATTGCGGCGGAAGCGTCTGATCGAATCCCGCTCGGGCAGCCCGTATCGGATCTCGCAGCTTGGTCGCATCTGCGTGCGTGCGCAGCTCGACAATCAAGGAGCATGACATGCTGATCCGCAACGAAACTGCGGCCGACGTCACCGCGATTGGCCGGCTCGTGACCGAAGCTCTCCGGACGCTGCCGCAGGCCACCGGCACCGAGGCGGAGATCGTCGAGAGGCTCCGCGCGCAAGGCGCTCTTGTCTTGTCGCTCGTGGCCGAGGAGGATGGCAACGTCGTCGGCTATCTGGCCGCCTCGGCGGTGCGGATCGGTGCGCAGCACGACTGGGGACTGATCGGTCCGCTGGTCGTTTTGCCGTCCCGGCATCGTCAGGGGATCGGCTCGGCGCTGATGGCGGAAGCTCTCGGCCGATTGCGCGCCACTTGCCGCGGTGCGGCGCTGGTCGGCGATCCTGGATACTACGGACGGTTCGGTTTTCGTGCCTTCCCAGGTCTGCGGGTGACCGGCTGTCCTCCCGACGTGGTTCAGGCGTTGCCGTTCGGCGGTACTGAGCCTTGCGGCGAACTGATCCATCATCCGGCGTTCGGTCTGAACCAGCAGACGTAGCACGAGGCCGGGCTGCGTCACCGCGAGGCGCAGCCCGGCTGCTGGCCGAAGTCGCCGGGCAGGGCGCGGCGCGCGACATCGCGTCGCGACGAGCGGCGAAGTCCGGCTGAAGCGCGATTGGGCTGCTACCTGATGACGCGTACTCGCGGCGGCGCAAGTGTCGCTGCACCTGCTTCAGATGTTGAGCCGCTCTCGTCGTCGGTCACCGCCGCGTAGAACACGAGGCGAAGGTGTTTCTCCTCGTCGACGATGAAGGACGAGTGGTCGAACGTCACAGCTCCCTGGCCCTCGATCATGAAACTGCGGCGGCCCTCGCATCGGCCGTGGACGTCATGTTGATTCCACAGCGTTCTGAAGGAGGGCGAGACCTGCTCCAGCGCCTCGACGAGCGCGACCATGCTTTCATCCTCCGGGGCCTGCGCGAAGTCGCGCCGGAAGCTCGCTAGCACTTGCGGCGCCTGCACCGCCCATTCGACGATCCGGCTGCTCAGCCGATCATCCGCAAACAGCATCCACAGCACGTTCCGCTCAGCCAGCTCGCGCGCCTCGAACCCGAACAGGCGATCCGCAGCGGCGTTCCAGCCGATCACATCCCATCGCAGATTCAACACATAGGATGGCCGCAATGTGAGGTCGTCGAGCAGTCGGCGGACCAGCGGCGGCAGCTCGCACCAAGCACGGCCGGCCATCGCCGGAGGACGCTGATGTGCGAGCACGAACAGATGCCGCCGCTCGACCTCGTCCAGCTTCAGCACGCGGGCGACGTTGTCGAGAAATGCCGTGGAGACCTTGATGGCTCGGCCCTGTTCCAGCCACGTATACCAAGTCAGCCCGACACCGGCGAGGGCGGCGATTTCCTCACGGCGCAGCCCAGGCGTTCGCCGTCGTTTACCGGCCGGCAGACCGACGTCGAGCGGCGACAGACTCTCCCGGCGTCGCCGCAGAAAGTCCGCCAGCTCGGAGCGCGTGCGATCGAGTCGATGATCCAGCGTATCACTCATAGTAATACGATAATTTGTTCCATAGTAATAGTTTATCGGGGGTGCAAAGCGACTTCAAGACGATTGGAGTTGCCATGACTGTTCACCGCCCGCCTTCCAACATCGCTTCTGCCTCGACCGCCACGATGACCCGCCCCCCGACACTTGCGCTGGGAATCCTGTTGCTCGGCGGGTTCATCACGGTGTTCGACCTGTTCGTCGTCAACATTGCAATTCCGTCGATGCAGGCCGATCTCGGCGCGAGCTTCGCCGACATCGGCTTCGTCATCGCCGGCTACGAAGTGGCCTTCGGCGTGCTGCTGATCGCGGGCGGGCGGCTCGGTGACCGCCATGGGCGGCGCCGCCTGTTCGCGCTGGGCATGGCCGGATTTGCCGTCACGTCGTTCCTCTGCGGCATCGCGCCCGATGCGATCAGCCTGATCGTCGCTCGTCTGCTGCAAGGAGCGACCGGCGCGTTGCTGTTCCCGCAGGTCTATGCGCTGCTACGCGTGCTCTACGACGAGGCGGGACGCCGCCGGGCATTCGGTCGTCTCGGGATGACGCTGGGACTGGCCGCGATCGCCGGGCAGGTGGTCGGCGGTCTGATCGTCGAGAGCGATCTGTTCGGGCTCGGCTGGCGGATGGTCTTTCTCATCAACCTGCCGATCGGCCTGGTTGCGGCGTGGTCGGCACGGATTATTCCGGAATCGCGTGTGGCCGACGCGCTGCGCGTCGATTGGGCGGGCATCGGATTGGCGGCGGTGGGGTTGCTGCTGTTGCTCTTGCGGCTGCTCGAAGGTCCCAGGCTCGGCTGGCCGGCGTGGACATGGATCAGCATCGTTGCGTCGGTCGTCCTGCTGGCGCTGTTTCTCGGATGGGAGCGCCGCGTCGCAGGTCGCGGCGGCGATCCGGCCGTCGATCTCACCTTGTTTCGAAATGTCGCATTTTCCGTCGGGTCGGTGGTGGTGCTGCTGATCTATTCGACGGCGACGTCACTATTTCTCTGCTTCGCTCTGTTGACGCAGTCCGGAATCGGGCTGTCGCCATTCGAGGCAGGCGCGCTGTTTGCGCCCGCGAGTATCGGGTTCGTCGCGGCGTCGCTGCTGGCTCCGCGGCTGGTGGCGCGGTTTGGAAACGCCACGATCGCGGTCGGTGCACTGATCTACGCTGCCGGAATCTGCTGGTTGATCGCCATCGCCGCTGGCGTCTACGGTCGCGCCGGAACGCTCGCGCTGCTGCCGCCATTGGTGATCTTCGGCTTTGGACAAGGTCTGTCGATGACGCCGCTGCTCAATCTGGTGATCGGCGCCATCGCGGAGCGACATGCCGGAATGGCGGCGGGGTTCATCTCGACGATGCAACAGGTGGGTGGGGCGTTCGGCGTCTCCGTCGTCGGCATCTTCTTCGTCCGCATTCTCGATCGGGAAGCTGGCGCAGGCCTCTCCGAGGCGCGGCGTTACGCCGACGCATTCTCCGGTGCGATGATCTACAATGTCGCCGCCATCGTCGTGGCTGCCGCGCTGATCGCCGTCCTGGTCCGGATCAGACGGGCTGCTGAGCGATGATGGGGCGGCACCGGGAGAACGTCCTAGGTTGCTGCCGGCGAGCCCACTCGATCACTTCGCAGTTCGCTGAGCAGCTATGCGCAAAGACGCGATGGCCCTTGCATCGCTGCTGCAGCCGACGTTTCGTCTGCGCGCACACGATTTGCACGCCGAGAACGACCATCGATCGCGCGGCATGCACCTCCGTATCGATATGGAATGGACACGTTCTGCGGCCGCCGACCGCCGAGTCCTGTGACGAAGTCACCGAACGATTTGAATGCCTCTGACATTCTGTCGCAGCAGCGCCGCTCGACCAAGCCATCGCCCGATCGGCCATCGGCGGCAACTCTGCAACAGGGGGCCCGATCGTGATCGGGACTTCGCAGTCATGAATCTGGACATCTCCCTGTTGGCCGCGTGCGAAGCCTCGCATGCTCAATCTCACCGCATCGCTATGGAGCCGCCGCCCGCGGCGGATCGGCTTCACTCTTCGGAAGGATGTCGGCCATCATGGTGGACTCAACATTCGTAGAGCTGTCGCGCTGGCAGTTCGCCGCGACCGCGCTCTATCACTTTCTGTTCGTGCCGCTGACGCTCGGACTCTCCTGGCTCCTGGTCATCATGGAGACGGTCTACGTGATGACCGGCAAGGAGATCTACAAGGACATGACCAAATTCTGGGGCAAGTTGTTCGGTATCAACTTCGCCCTGGGCGTCACCACCGGCCTCACCATGGAGTTCGAGTTCGGAACCAACTGGTCGTACTACTCGCATTATGTCGGCGACGTGTTCGGCGCGCCGCTGGCGATCGAAGGCCTGATGGCGTTCTTCCTGGAATCGACCTTCATCGGCTTGTTCTTCCTCGGTTGGGACCGGCTGTCGAAGCGCAAGCATCTGGCGGTGACGTTTCTCACCGCGATCGGCTCGAACCTGTCGGCGCTGTGGATCCTGATCGCCAACGGCTGGATGCAGAATCCGGTGGGCTCGGTGTTCTCGCCGGAGACGATGCGGATGGAGATGACCAGCTTCGCCGAGGTGTTCCTCAACCCGGTGGCGCAGGTGAAGTTCGTCCACACCGTGGCGGCCGGCTACGTCACCGCGTCGGTGTTCGTGATGGGCATTTCCGCATGGTACATCCTGAAGGGGCGGGACCTCGCGTTCGCGCGCCGCTCGTTCGCGGTCGCGGTCGGTTTCGGCCTGGCGTCGTCGCTGTCGGTGATCGTGCTCGGCGACGAGAGCGGCTACACCCTCGGCGACGTGCAGAAGGTCAAGCTCGCCGCGATCGAGGGCGAATGGCACACCGAGAAGCCGCCGGCGGCGTTCACGCTGTTCGGCTTCCCGAGCCAGACCGGTCAGGCGATCGCCGACGCGGTGAAGATCCCCGCGGTGCTTGGGCTGATCGCGACGCGATCGATCGACAAGCCGGTCCAGGGGCTCGCCGATCTTGAACGCGAGCATCTGGCGCGGATCGAATCCGGTCGGATCGCCTATGCGGCGATGACCAAGATCCGCGCCGGCGACACCTCGCCGGAGACCCGCAAGACCTTCGACGCTCACGCCAAGGATCTTGGTTTCGGCCTGTTGCTGAAGCAGTTTGTCGAAGACCCCGCAAACGCCACGCCGGAGCAGATCAAAGCCGCTGCCGCATCGACCATCCCGACGGTGTGGCCGCTGTTCTGGGCATTCCGCATCATGGTCGGTCTCGGCTTCGTGATGCTGGCAACCTTCGCGGCCGGCTTCTGGTTCAACGCCAACAAAAGCCTCGAACGAAAGCGCTGGTTCCTGTGGTTCACGGTGCTGATGATCCCGGCACCTTGGCTGGCGTCAGAAGCGGGCTGGTTCGTCGCCGAATTCGGCCGGCAACCTTGGGCGATCGGCGAAGTGCTGCCGACGTTCCTAGCCACGTCGAGCCTGACCTCGGGCGACCTGATCTTCTCGCTAACCGGCTTCCTCGCCTTCTACACGCTGCTGCTGGTGATCGAGCTGTTTCTGATGTTCAAGTTCGCCCGGCTTGGTCCGAGTTCGCTCGGCACCGGACGCTATCACTTCGAGACCAACGCCAAGCCCGCTGCCAAGCCTGCCGCGGCTGTGGTGTGAGCCGGAGGAGATCATCATGCTCGATTATGAAACTCTCAAATTCGTCTGGTGGATCTTCGTCGGCCTGCTGCTGATGGGCTTCGCCATCACCGACGGCATGGACATGGGGGTGGGCACCTTGCTGCCGTTCGTCGCCCGCAAGGACGTCGAACGCCGCATCGCCATCAACTCGGTCGGCCCGCATTGGGACGGCAACCAGGTCTGGTTCATAACCGCCGGCGGCGCGATCTTCGCCGCCTGGCCCGCGGTCTACGCCGCTGCGTTCTCCGGCTTCTACATGGCGATGCTGCTGGTGCTGTTCGCGCTGTTCTTCCGGCCGGTCGGCTTCGACTATCGCTCCAAGATCGAGAACCAGACCTGGCGCAATGCCTGGGACTGGGGACTGTTCGCCGGCGGCACGATCCCGGCGCTGATCTTCGGCGTCGCCTTCGGCAATCTGCTGCAGGGCGTGCCGTTCCGTCTCGATGAACTGCTGCGCGCCCACTATCAGGGCTCGCTGTTGACGGCGCTGCTGCCGCTGCTCAACCCGTTCGCGCTGCTTGCCGGCGTGATCAGCCTGGCGATGCTGGCTGCGCACGGCGGGGTGTGGCTGCAGCTTCGTGCCTCCGATGCGGTGGCGGTTCGTGCCCGCAAGGCGGTGCTGCTGCTGTCGCCGATCGTGACGGTGGCGTTCGCGCTGGCCGGCGTCTGGCTGTGGCTGGGCATCGACGGCTATCGCATCGTCAAGGAGGCAGCGCACAGCGCCGCATCGAACCCGCTGACCAAGGAAGTAGTGCGCGCGCCCGGCGCCTGGCTCGACATCTATGCCAAACAGCCGCTGGCGATGATCGTGCCGGCGCTCGGCCTGGCGGGGCCGCTGCTCACCATGCTGCTGGCGGCGGTGCATCGGCCGGGTCTCGCTTTCGTCACCAGCGCGTTCGGGATGATCGGCATCATCGGCACCGCGGGCCTGTCGATGTTTCCGTTCATCATGCCGTCGAGCATCGATCCGCGATCGAGCCTGACGATCTGGGACGCGGCGTCGAGCGAACTGACCCTGACGGTGATGTTCTGGGCGGTGGTGATCTTCCTTCCGATCGTGCTCGGCTACACCGTGTGGTGCTACGCCAACATGTGGGGCAGGGTCACCGCCGGCGAGATCGAATCCCGCGCCCATTCGGCTTACTGAAAGGAGAAACGTCATGTGGTACTTTGCCTGGATCCTCGGCGTCACCGCCGCTGCGGCGATCGCTGTGATCAACGTGATGTGGTACGAGTTTCAGGACGGTCTGATGGTCGCGGTGCCGACACACGACCGGCCCGATGGCTCGCAGGTGCCTGAGCAAGTTGCTCGGTAGCCGAAAGTCGCGATGTTTCGACGAGGCCGGTGCGGTCGACGCGCCGGCCTCGTCTCTTGCTGCGATGTTTTGCCGTCGAGGCGTGTCACCGTGACTGCACGAACCGCCCAGTCCGCCTTGCTGCTGCGTTCGCTCCGCGCAGTCGCCGGACGCCATGCCCGCATCGCGACGTCTGCAGCCGCGGTCGGCGGCGTGCTGGTGGTCGCGACCGCGCAACTGATCGCGATCGTGGTCGATCGGCTGGTGTTCGGCGAAGCGGCGCTGCCGGCGGTCGCACCGCTGCTCGCGCTGCTCGGCGGCGTCGCGGTGCTGCGCGCCGCGGCGGTGTGGCTCACCGAGCGGGCAGCGTTCGAGGCTGCGGCGAAAGTCAGGCGGCATCTGTTTCGGTGCGCTCTGGAGCGGGCCTCGGTAGAGGGGCCGGTGCGGCTCGGCGCGTATCCGCCGGGCGAGCTGGTGGCGTTGCTGACGGACTCGCTCGATGCGGTTGCGCCGCTGTGGCGCTCCTGGCAGCCGGCGATCGTGCGCGCCGCCGTGGTTCCGGTCGCGGTCCTGGCGGTGGTCTCTTGGCGCGATCCTTTGGCGGCGGCGATCCTAGTCATCGCGCTCCCGCTACTGGTGTGGTTCTCGATCCTGGCCGGGCAGGGCGCGGAGCAGGCGAGCGGCGAGCGCTGGGCCGCGCTCGCGCGGCTCGGCGGCCATCTGCTCGATCAAATTCGCGGCCTGTCCGAACGCAAGCTCGCAGGAACCGCCGACAATGCGATCGCTGCAGTGAAGGCCGCCGCCGAGCGCTATGGCCGCGAGACCATGGCAGTGCTGCGCATCGCCTTCCTGTCGGCGCTGGTGGTCGAGTTCGTCGCGACCGCGGCGATCGCGGGTGTGGCGATCGCGGTCGGTTTCCGGCTGCTGTGGGGCGAGATGGATTTCGCCACCGGGCTGTTCGTGCTGCTGCTGGCGCCCGAGTTCTTCGCACCGCTACGCGACATCGGGGCGCGCCGTCATGCCAAACTGGAAGCGCTCACCGCGCTCGACAAGCTGGCGCCGCTGCTCGATGGGCCGCCAGCGACTGGCCGGCCGTACATTGCTGCGGGACCGCCGGCGATCCGGTTCGACGACGTGCGCGTCGTCCATGCCGATGGCCGCGTCGCGCTCGACGGCTTCAACCTCGACATCGCGGCCGGCGAACACGTCGCGCTGGTCGGCCCGTCCGGCGCCGGCAAGAGCACGGTGCTGGCGCTGCTGCTGCGGTTCATCGAGCCGAGCAGCGGCCGGGTACTGATCGACGGCGAGCCGTTGTCCGAAATCGATCCGGCGTCGTGGCGGCGGGCGCTGGTGGCGATGTCGCAGACGCCGCAGTTCTTCGAGGGCTCGATCGCCGACAACGTGGTGATGGGCCGCGCGGCCACGCCGGACGATGTGGCGCTGCGCGAGGCGCTGCGCTCCGCGGACGCCGCGGCGTGGGTCGACCGGCTGCCGGACGGCGCCGCGACCCCGCTGGCGGAGCGCGGCGCCAATCTGTCCGGCGGCGAGGCGCAGCGGCTGGCGCTGGCGCGCGCGATCTATGCCGCCGGTCCGCTGCTGCTGTTCGACGAGCCGACCGCGCATCTCGACGCCGAAGCGCAGCGCGTGGTGATGCAGGGGCTGGCGCGGCTGCGCGAAGGGCGGACGGTGCTGACGATCGCGCACCGGCGCGAGACCATCGCGGCCGCCGACCGCGTCGTCATCATCGAGCGCGGCCGCGTCGTCGCACAGGTGACGCCTGCGCAACTCCTGGCCGGCGCGCTCGATCGGTCCGAAGCAGAGCGCTCCGATGCGTGATCTGCTGCGCCTGGTTTGGCTGTGGCGCGGCTCGCTGCCGCTGCTCTTCGGCGCGCTCGCGATTTCGCTGCTGACAACGTTCGCCAATCTGGCGCTGATGGCGACGGCCGGCTGGTTCGTCACCGCGATGGCAGTTGCCGGCGCCGCCGGTGTGACCATGAACTACTTCACCCCGTCGGCGATCATCCGGTTCGCCGCGATCGTCCGCACCGGCGGCCGCTGGCTCGACCGCGTCGTCAGCCACGAGGCGACCTTCGCGTTGCTGGCGTCGACCCGCGTCGCGCTGTTCGCACGGCTGGCGGCGATCGCGCCCGGCGGTCTCGCCGATCTGCGCTCGGGTGAGGTGGCGGCGCGGCTGAAGCTCGATATCGACCGGCTGGAGATCGTGTTCTTGCGGCTGGTCGCGCCGGCGGTGGTCGCGATCGTGGTCGGGGTCGTCGTGGTCGGCGCCGTCGCCTGGCTCGGCCAGAGCGCGCTGGCGTGGGGGCTCGCGGCGATCCTGGCGGTCGGCGGGCTGATCAGCCCGGTGCTGGTGCTGCACGCCACGCGCGAGGCCGCCGATCGCGACACGGTGCTGGCCGCCACGCTGCGCCGCCGCACCACCGAACATCTCGACGGGTTGGCGACGCTGCTGGTCACCGGCGACGATCGGCGCCGCATCGATATGCTGGACGAGTTGCTGGCACAGCGGATCGCGGCCGAGCGAAGGATCGCATCCTGCAGCGCGTTCGGGACGATCGGTCTCGGCGCTGCGTCGGATCTCGCAGTGATCGCCGTCCTCGGCGTGGGCGGCGCGGCGGTCGGCAGCGCGGCGATCAGCGGTCCAGACCTCACCCTGATCCTGCTGCTGGTGCTGGCGTCGTTCGAAGCATTCGCGCCGCTCCCGGTCGCGGCGGCGGGGCTGGGCGCGACCTTGGTGTCGCTGCGGCGGCTGTTCTTGCTGTGGGATCGCGCGCCACTGGTCGACGAGCCGGCGCAGCCTGTGCCGCTGCCGAAGAAGTACGATCTGGTCGCGAACGACGTGTCGCTGACCTATCCAGGGCGGACAGCACCGGTGCTGTACGACGTCGATTTCGTTCTTCCGCAAGGCAGAGAGCGGCGGCTCGACGGCCCGAGCGGCAGCGGCAAGTCGACGCTGATCGATCTGTTGGTGCGGGTCCGCGATCCTGACGGCGGTGAGATCCGGCTCGGCGGCGTGCCGATCCGTCGGCTGGCACTGGCCGATCTGCGGTCGATAATTGCGCTGGTGCCGCAGCAGCCGCACATCTTCGCGGCGCGCATCGCCGACAATCTGCGCGCCTTCGCGCCGGCGGCGAGCGACGCGGAGCTGTGGGCGGCGCTCGACGGCGCCGGCTTGAGACAGGTGGTGCTCAAGATGCCCGAACGGCTCCAGACCTTCGTCGGCGAGGGCGGCGCCCGATTGTCGGGCGGCGAGGTGCGGCGGCTGGCAATCGCGCGCGGCTTGCTGCGTCCAGAAACCCGCATCCTGATCCTCGACGAGCCGACAGAAGGCCTCGACGACGCGACCGCTGCAGACATGATGCGAGGTGTGCAACGGCTCCGCGGCGAGCGCAGCCTGCTGATCGTCTCGCATCGAAACGTTGAAGTAACTCGCCCTCGAGAGTCGCGGCAATGACATCAACGTCCGGTCAGACGAGTCAGTCGATCTCCGGTGGACGTGCGGGCTCTAATGGTGAGGCCGAGATGAACGTGGCCCTGGACGCTGCGCCTGTGCGCATCGACACGCGATAGTCACCAGCGGACGTGCTTCGGACAAGGGCTTGCACGACCGCTACAGGGGCTTCCTCATGGCGCAGCGTCGTGCCTTGGGGAGCCCGGCTTGTTCCTCGGCGTCCAGAACCGCTCGCAGACGGGGACAAAGATCGTCGTCGCCGAGCGTGATGAATCCGAGACGTTGATAGTACGGCTCGTTCCAAGGGACGTCCCTGAAAGTGGTCAAAGTCAATGCCGTGACGCCATGGTCAGTGGCAAGGCGATGAGCCGCGTCGATCAGGCGTCGCCCAATACCACGCCGCTGGTGATCGCGATGGACTGACATCTGCCAGATATGCAGCGCGTCCGGCGTCACCTCGCCGTTCAGAAAAGCCAAAACTCCGTAGCTCTGCAGCTCCGCGACCAAGGCAACGCCATCCGCGATCAGGGTGCGGTGCTGTTCCTCCGATTGCACGGCGTCGTCGGCGATCCACTCCAACCCTGGTGACTGGCGGAAGATCTCGCCGGAGCTGCGTTCGATATCGGGCAGAAGGTGGATGTCATGGTCGCGTGCGGGTCTGATCCTGATCATTGTGCAATCTAGACGGATAATTGTGGTCGAGTTGGACTCATAGGTCGTGGCTTGCTGCGACGAGACGCAAGGGCCTGTGATGAGATCGGTCGCGACGCCATGCCTGTGCGGCGCTCCTCTGCCCGTAACACTTCGGTAAAATTGTCTCGGATCGGGAGGGCCAGAGCTTGCTCGCATCCCGCGCGACATCTGTGGTCCGGCAATCGCCGCATCGTCTGAACCGTTCGAATCTGAGCGAAACCTTGCGGCAAGCAGCGGGCCTTGCGCGGCGGAGGGAAGGTCCGGCATTTGTGACGGTTGCTTCGGCGTGCGACAAGAGCGAAGAGTTCGCCGGCAAGTCGAGCTCGTATCGCACATGACCACCGTTGCGAGCGAATGCGTGGAGGCACAAGTTCATAATGTGTATGCGTCGTTCCAGTGCCCCGGCGATTTGGGGGGCATGATGCGCCGTCGTTTGCCGTCGCTGATCGCGCTCCGCGCCTTCGAGGCAGTCGGCCGCACCGGCAGTGTCCGTGCCGCCGGAGACGAGCTGGCGGTCAGCCATACGGTCGTCTCGCGGCATCTTCAGAATCTGCAGAAGTTTCTCGGCGTTGCTTTGGTCCGCGGCGAGGGACGCGGCGTCATCTTGACCGAAGCCGGCGTCAGCTTTCACGCGCAGATTTCCCAGGCGTTCGACATCATCGCCCGCGCCACCACGAGCGCACGGCCGGCGTCGCTGCCGACGCTGAACATCTGGTGCATCCCGGGCATCGCCAATCGGCTGCTGCTGTCGCGGCTGCCGGAGTTGACCGGACCGCCGCGCAACTGGGAGGTGAATCTGCAGCCGACGTTGACCCATCCGGATCTGTCGCGGGCCGAGGCCGACGCCGAGATCGTCTATGCCGATGTGATCGATTCCCGCGGACCGCTGATGGCCGAGATTCTGGTGCGGCCGCGTGTGTTTCCGGTCGCCAGCCCGGCCTATCTGGCGCGCTATCCGGCCATCACCAGTCTCGAGGATCTGTCGAAGATCGCGCTGATCCACGAGGAGTCGACCATGCAGTGGACCCGCTGGTTCGAACTGGCGGGTCTCGACGATCTGCCGCCGCTGCGCGGCCAGCGGTTGTGGCACGCCCATCTGGCGATAGAAGCGGCACGGCTCGGGCAGGGCGTCGCGCTCGGAAACGACGTGCTGGTCGAGGAGGATTTGCGCTCCGGCGCTCTGGTCGAAGTTGTCACCTCGTCGGTTTATATGGAGACTTATCAGCTCGTTGCGCTGAAGGAGCGGTGGGACGATCCGGAGATCGTTGCGTTGCGGAATTGGTTGAAGCGGGTGCTTGCAGAGATCTAGCCGCGCGGGCCGAATGCGAGCCGTCTGGCTACGCGTTGGGCGGTTCGCTCAACAAAGCATCATTCTCTGCTCGCAATGGTGCAGCATTTTTCGATTGGTGCATGGAAGTCACCAGATCGAACTTACAAGCTGATTGATTGTCCTCTTCGTCGCTTTAGCGTTGTCATCAGTTCAGGAGAGAGCTGATGACGAATAGTGAATTGCTGACGCGCAGGCAGACGGCTGTCGTGCGGGGCGTCAGCCAAGCGACGCCGGTCTTTGCAGAGCGTGCGCTGAATAGCGAGATCTGGGACGTCGAGGGCAAGCGTTACGTCGATTTCGCCGGCGGCATCGCGGTGCTCAACACCGGTCATTGCCATCCGCGCGTCGTCGCGGCGATCCGCGAACAGCTCGACCGCTTCACTCATACCTGCTTCCAGGTGGCGCCCTACGAGGGTTACATCAAGCTCGCCGAGCGCCTGAATCAATTAGCGCCGATCAACGGGCCGCTGAAGTCGATCCTGCTCAGCACCGGTGCGGAAGCCACCGAGAACGCGGTCAAGATCGCGCGCGCGGCGACCGGGCGCAGCGGCGTTATCGCCTTCACCGGCGGCTTTCATGGACGTACCGCATTTGCGTCGGCGATGACCGGCAAGGTCATTCCCTACAAGAAGGCGCTCGGCCCGCCGCTGCCGGGTGTCTGGCATGTACCGTTCCCGGTGGTTGGTGGCGACGTCTCCGTCGAGGATGCGCTGCGCTGTGTGTCGTTCGTGTTCAAGGCCGATATCGATGCGTCGCAGGTCGCCGCGATTATCATCGAGCCGGTACAGGGCGAGGGGGGCTTCCATCAGGCGCCGCCCGAACTGATGCGCGGTTTGCGCAGGCTGTGCGACGAGAACGGCATCGTGCTGATCGCCGACGAAGTGCAGACCGGATTCGGTCGCACCGGCAAGATGTTCGCGATGGAGCATTACGACGTCCAGGCCGACATCGTCTGCGTCGCCAAGAGTCTCGCCGGTGGCCTGCCATTGTCGGGCGTGATCGGCCGCGCTGCAATCATGGATGCTGCCGAACCGGGCGGCCTCGGCGGTACCTATGCGGGCAACCCGCTGGCCTGCGCCGCCGCGCTCGCGGTGCTCGACGTGTTCGAAGAAGAGAATTTGATCGCCCGCGCGAACCAGATCGGCGAGCGACTACGCAACGCGATCGATCGCTTCGCGCTGTCGAATACGCTGGTGCCGACCTCGGTGGCGCGCGGGCCGGGCGCGATGGTCGCCTTCGACATTCTCAAGCAGCGCGGCAGCAACGAGCCGGATGCGGACATGACCAAGCGGGTGACGCGGCTGGCTCACGAGAACGGTCTGATCCTGCTGTCGTGCGGCACCGCCGCCAACACCATTCGCATTCTGGTGCCGCTGACCGCCTCCGACGAGATCGTCGACGAGGGGCTGGCGATCCTGGAACGTTGCCTCGCTGCGTAGCACATGGCGCGCCCGCGCCGAGATGGGACTAATCGAGATGCTGATGCCGAGTGATCCCGGCCTGTTGGCCGAACGCTGCCTGATTGGCGGCAAGTGGTGTGGCGAGCCGGTCGACGCGGTGTTCAACCCAGCGACGGGCGAGCGCATCGGCGCGGTGCCGCACTTCGGGGCGGACGAGGCCGAGGAGGCTGTGCGCGCCGCCGACATCGCATTCCGGCAATGGTCGAAACTGCTCGCCAAGCAGCGCGCGACGACGCTCCGCGCGTGGTTCGATCAGATCATGGCCAACCGCGATGACCTGGCGCTGCTGTTGACGCGGGAGCAGGGCAAGCCGCTCGCCGAAGCGCTGGGCGAGATCGACTACGCGGCGTCGTTCGTCGAATTTTACGCCGAGGAAGCACGGCGCATCTACGGCGAGACGATTCCGTCGCATCGCGCCGATGCCCGCACGATGGTGATCCGTCAGCCGGTCGGCGTCGTCGCGGCGATCACCCCTTGGAATTTCCCCGCCGCGATGATCACCCGCAAGGTCGCGCCGGCACTCGCCGCCGGTTGCACCGTGGTGATCAAGCCGGCGCCGGAAACGCCGCTGACGGCACTCGCGCTCGGCGTGCTGGCGCAGCGCGCCGGCTTTCCGCCGGGTGTGCTCAATATCGTCACCGGTGATGCGCCGGCGATCGGCCGCGCCTGGACTGAGCATCCGACGGTGCGGGCGATCAGCTTCACCGGCTCGACCGAGGTCGGCAAGATCCTGATGCGCCAGGCCGCCTCGACCGTGAAGAAGGTCGGGCTCGAGCTCGGCGGCAATGCGCCCTTCATTGTGTTCGACGATGCCGATCTCGATGCGGCGGTCGAGGGCGTGATCACCTCGAAGTTTCGCAACATGGGCCAGACGTGCGTCTGCGCCAATCGCATCTATGCGCAGGAAGGCATCTACGACGCCTTCGTGGAGAAGCTCACTGCCAAGGTGGCGTCCCTTCAGGTCGGCAACGGCGTCGATGCCGGCGTGACTCAGGGGCCGCTGATCACCAAGGAGGCCCTCGCGAAGGTCGAACGCCATGTCGCCGATGCTGTCGGCAAGGGCGCCAAGGTGGTTCTCGGCGGCAAGCGGCATGCGCTGGGGCGCACCTTCTTCGAGCCGACGGTGCTAGCCGGCGTCACCACCGCCATGCTGATCACACGCGAGGAGACCTTCGGTCCGGTCGCGCCGGTGTATCGCTTCACCGACGAAGCCGACGTCATCGCGCAGGCCAACGACTCGCCGTTCGGTCTGGCGTCCTACTTCTACGCACGCGATCTCGGCCGCGTGTTCCGGGTCGCCGAGGCGCTGGAGTCCGGCATGGTCGGGGTCAACTCGGCGCTGCTCGGGGCGGATGTAGTGCCGTTCGGCGGCGTCAAGCAGTCCGGCCTGGGTCGCGAAGGTTCGCGCCACGGCATCGAGGAGTATGTCGAGACCAAGTACATCCTGCTCGGTGGTCTCGATCGCTGACGCTGGCATTCGCTTTACGACGATTTTCAGATCCAGGGAGACCGAGACGTGGCGACTGAGACATTGACCAAACCGGACGTGATTGCCGACAGCCTGCGCGCCGCCGTCGATCGCAACTTCGACAATCAGGTCGCGTTTCTCCAACGGATGGTTCAGTTCCGTAGCGTGCGCGGCGAGGAAGCGCCGCAGCAGGAATGGCTGGCGCAGCAATTCGCCGATCGTGGTTACAAGGTCGACACCTTCAGTCTCGCCGACGTCGATATCGCCAGTCATCCCAAGGCGGCGCCGATGGACGCGATCGATCCCGCCGGCTCGATGCAGGTTGTTGCCACTCCTGATTACGACGGCAAAGGCCGCAGCTTGATCCTGCAGGGACATATCGACGTAGTGCCGGAAGGTCCGGTCGATCTGTGGAGCGATCCTCCCTACGAGGCCAAGGTCCGCGACGGCTGGATGATCGGCCGCGGCGCGCAGGACATGAAGGGTGGCGTGTCGGCGATGATCTTCGCGCTCGATGCGATCCGCACCGCCGGCTATGCGCCCGATGCTCGCGTGCATGTGCAGACGGTGACCGAAGAAGAGAGCACCGGCAATGGCGCGCTCTCGACCCTGATGCGCGGCTATCGCGCCGATGCCTGCCTGATCCCGGAGCCGACCGGGCACACGCTGACGCGCGCCCAGGTTGGCGCGATCTGGTTCCGGCTGCGGGTGCGCGGCACGCCGGTGCACGTCGCCTATTCGGAGACCGGCACCAGTGCCATTCTGTCGGCGATGCATCTGATCCGGGCCTTCGAGGAGTACACCAAGAAGCTCAACGCGCAGGCGGTGCGCGATCCGTGGTTCGGTCAGGTGAAAAACCCGATCAAGTTCAACGTCGGCCTCATCAAGGGCGGTGACTGGGCGAGCTCCACCGCCGCCTGGTGCGAGCTGGACTGCCGCCTCGGTCTGCTGACCGGTGATACGCCCGAACAGGCGATGCGCGGCATCGAGCAATGCCTCGCGGAGGCGCAGGCCAGCGACACGTTCCTGTCGGAAAATCCCGCCGAGCTGGTCTGGAGCGGCTTCAAGGCCGATCCGGCGGTCTGCGAACCGGGCAGTGATGCCGAAGCAGCGCTCACTGTCGCGCATCAGGCGGCTTTCAAGGCGCCGCTGGATGCGCGGCTGTCGACCGCGGTCAACGACACCCGCTACTACTCGGTCGACTACGGCATCCCGGCGCTGTGCTACGGACCCTACGGCGAGGGGCCGCACGCGTTCGACGAGCGCATCGATCTCGAAAGTCTGCGAAAGACGACGTTGAGCATCGCGCTGTTCGTCGCCGAGTGGTGCGGGCTGAGGAAGTTGTGATGGCGATCGCAGCCGTGTCGACCGCCGCCACACAATCGATGACCGGGGCCGACCGGCTGTGCGACGCGCTGCTGGCCCACGACGTCGACGTGTGTTTCGCCAATCCCGGCACATCGGAGATGCACTTCGTCGCGGCGCTCGATCGCCAGCCGCGGATGCGGTGCATCCTCGGCCTGTTCGAGGGCGTCGTCACCGGCGCGGCCGATGGCTACGCCCGGATGAGCGACCGCCCGGCGGCGACGCTGCTGCATCTCGGCCCCGGCCTCGCCAATGGCCTGGCGAACATGCACAACGCCCGGCGCGCGCATTCGCCGATGATCAACATCGTCGGCGATCATGTGGTCGAACATCTGCCGCTGGATTCGCCGCTGACCAGCGACATCGACTCGCTGGCGCGGCCGATGTCCCGCTGGGTCAGGCGGATCGGCGATCCGTCGCGGATCGATCACGATGTGGCGGAGGCCTGGGCGCAGAGCATGGCGCCCGGCATCTCGACGCTGATCCTGCCTGCCGACATGGCGTGGAACGAGCACGTCTATCGCGAAGATCTCGTGCGCGGAGAACGTCTGCCGCAAGCGCCGCTCGAACAGGCAACGGTCGCCCGCATCGGTGCCGCCATCCGCGGCGGCCGCAAGGTTGTTCTGTTGCTGACCGGCGCCGCGTTGCGCGAGGGGGCGCTGCGGATCGCCGATGGCATTCGTCGCACGACGGGTGTGGAGATCTACGCCCAGGGCAGCAACGGCAGGATCGAGCGTGGCCGCGGTCGCGTACCGATCGCCAAGCTGCCGATGACGCATGAGGGCGGTGGGCCGTTGCTGTGCGGCGTCGACATGCTGGTGCTGATCGGCGCCAAGGAGCCGGTATCGTTCTTCGCTTATCCGAACCGGCAGGGCCGGCTGGCGCCACCGTCGTGCGAGATCGTGCGATTGGCCGGCCCCGATCAGGATTTGCCGCATGCGCTGGCATGGCTGGCAGACGAGGTGGGTGTCCAAATCGATGCACCCTCGGCGACGGTGGTGGCGACTTCCGCGCCGGCGAATGTGGGCAACGGGGCGCTCACCGTTGATGCGGTGAACCGACTTGTTGCCGCGCGGCTTCCGCAGCAGGCGATCATTTGCGACGAGGCGCTGACCTCGTCGGGATTCTTTGAGTATTCCTACGACGCCCCGCCGCACGACTATCTGCAGATCACAGGCGGAGCTATCGGGATCGGCATTCCGATGGCCGCGGGAGCCGCGGTCGCTTGCCCGGATCGCAAGGTGATCAACCTGCAGGCCGACGGCAGCGGCATGTACACGGTGCAGGGACTGTGGACCCACGCTCGTGAAAATCTCGACGTCGTCACGATCGTGTTCTCGAACCGCTCCTACGCCACGCTGTGGGGCGAGATGAGCAAGGTGGGCGCGCAGACGCCGGGACGCAATGCGCAGCGGATGCTGCAGCTTGATCAACCCGAACTCGACTGGACCAAGCTGGCCGGAGGGCTCGGCGTCGAAGCCAGTCGGGTTTCGACGGTGCCGGAGTTCGCGCGCGCGCTCGACGCCGCGCTCGGCCGGCGCGGTCCGTATGTGATCGAGGCCATGGTGTGATGCTGAGGTCGGTGTCGATGCCATCGCCGCCGATCACGACGACCAACGATCTGATTAGACTCAACTCAACGCGGGGGATCTCATGAACAGACGCGAATTCACCAAGCTCGGCCTGCTCGCTGGCGCAGTCGGTATCGGCGGAATCCCGCTAGGCATCACGCGCGCGGTGGGCCAAACCCGCGGTGGCACGCTCAATACCATCATCCAGCCTGAGCCGCCGATCCTGGTCACCGCGCTCAACCAGCAGCAGCCGACGCTGACGCTGGGCGGCAAGATCTACGAGAGCCTGCTGCGCTACGATTTCGATCTCAAGCCGCTGCCGGGTCTCGCCCAGTCCTGGGAAGTGTCTCCCGACAAGCTGACCTACACCTTCAAGCTATTCCCGAACATCACATTCCACGACGGCACGCCGCTGACCTCCGAGGACGTGGTGTTCTCGGTGACGAAGATTCTGATGGAGAACCACGCGCGGGCGCGCAACACGTTCTCGCGTGTCGAGAAGGCCGAGGCGCCGGATCCGCTCACGGTGGTGTTCAAACTGAAGACGCCGTTCGCGCCGTTCCTCACCGCGTTCGATTGCACCACCGCACCGATCGTGCCGAAGCACATCTACGAGGGTACCGACTATCGCAAGAATCCGGCCAATGCGAAGGCGATCGGCTCCGGCCCGTTCAAGCTGAAGGAATGGGTGCGCGGTTCGCACGTCCATCTGGTCAGGCACGAGGGCTATTATCGTCCGAACGAGCCGGTCCTCGACGAGATCATCTACCGTGTGATCCCCGATTCCGCTTCGCGCTCGGTGGCGCTGGAGCAGGGCACCGTTCAGCTCACGCAGTGGACCGACGTTGAACTGTTCGAAGTGCCGCGGCTGTCGAAGCTGCCCCACCTGACGATGACCACCAAGGGCTACGAATTCTTCGCGCCGCATACCTGGCTCGAGATGAACAACCGGATCGCACCGATGAACGACAAGCGGTTCCGGCAGGCGGTGATGTACGCGATCGACCGCAAGGCGCTGCTCGCCCGCGTGTACTTTGGTCTCGGCAAGGTATCGACCGGTCCGGTGTCGTCGAAGACGAAGTTCTACGAAAAGAACGTCAAGAAGTACGATTACTCGCCCGAGAAGGCGAAGGCGCTGCTCGACGAGATGGGGCTGAAGCCGGGACCCGACGGCAAGCGGGTGTCGATTCCGTATCTGGTGCCGCCTTATGGCGAAACTCATCAGCGGGCGTCCGAGTTCCTGCGGCAGTCGCTCGCCCGTGTCGGCATCGATCTGCAACTGCAGGGAATCGATATCGCCGGCTGGGCCGAGAAGTTCAGCAACTGGGATTTCTCGATGACGTCGACGACGGTCTATCAGTTCGGTGATCCCGCGCTCGGCGTGTCGCGGAGCTACATCTCGTCCAACATTCGCAAGGGCATCCTGTTCTCCAACACCTGCGGCTATTCCAATCCGGAAGTCGATCGGCTGTTCGAGGCGGCCGCGGTCGCAACCTCCGACGACAAGCGTCAGGAGCTCTACAGCGAGGTCCAGAAGATCATGGTCGAGGAAGTGCCGGTCGCCTGGCTGCTCGAGATCGACTACCCGAACTTCATGGACAAGCGGCTGAAGAACGTGGTGACCACGGCGATCGGCGTTCACGATACCTTCGGGACGGTTTCGTTCGGATGATGGCGCTGGCGCAGTCGATCGGCGGCAGCCGCGGTGTGGCGATCGCTTTGGCGGTCGTCCGCTGGGTGGCCCGCTTCGTCGCGGTGGTGCTGGTGATCGCCACCTTCAACTTCGTGTTGGTGCATGCGGCACCCGGCGATCCTGCACAGGTGATGGCCGGGCAGAGCGGGGCGGCCGATGAGGAGATGCTGACCAGGCTTCGGGCCGAGTATGGGCTCGACAAGCCTTATCCGGTGCAGCTCGCGATCTATCTGAAACGGATCGTGACGCTGGATCTCGGCTACTCTTATCGGCAGCAGCGTTCCGTGCTGTCGCTGATCGGCGAGCGCTTGCCTGCGACCCTGCTCTTGACCTGCTGCGCGTTTCTTCTCTCGCTGTTCGTCGGCGTGTCGCTCGGCACGCTGGCGGGGGTGCGGGCCGGCAAATGGTCGGACACCGCGTTGACCATCGTGTCGCTGTTCCTCTACGCCATGCCGGTGTTCTGGCTCGGCCTGATGCTGGTGCTGCTGTTTTCGGTGCAGCTCGATTGGCTGCCGGCGTTCGGCTACGTCACCATCGGGGTCGAGATGACCCCGCTCGAACGTGCGCGCGACATCGCCTCGCATTTGGTTCTGCCGGTGATCTCGCTCGGCGCGGTGCATCTGGCGATTTACGCCAGGCTGATGCGGTCCGCCGTGATCGACGTCGCGCATCAGGATTTCATCAAGACGGCACGCGCCAAGGGGCTCAGGCGCGGCCAGATCATCATCCGCCACATGCTGCGCAACGCGGTCCTGCCGGTGGTCACCGTCGCCGGCATGCAGGCTGGAACGCTGGTCGGCGGCTCGGTGGTGATCGAGACGGTGTTCGCCTGGCCCGGCCTCGGCCGGCTGACCTTCGACGCCGTGCTGCAGCGCGATTATCCGCTGATGCTCGGGATCTTCCTGGTGATGTCGGTGATCGTCATCGGACTCAATCTTCTCACCGACGCGATCTACCGGGTGGTCGATCCGCGTGTGTCGTTGCGTGCAGCGTCCTGAGCGGAGGTTATGATGGATCGCGTGAAGACCTTCCTCACTCATCCGACCGGCGTGATCGGTCTGGTGATCCTGCTCGGTGTGATCGTGCTTGCGGTCGCCGCGCCGGTGATCTTTCCCGAAGATCCCTGGGAGATGGTGGCGGCGCCGTTCCAGCCGCCTGCCAGCGAGGGATTGCCGCTGGGCTCCGATATGCTCGGGCGCAACGTCGCTGCGGGCATTGCCTACGGAGCCCGGGTGTCGCTGACGATCGGAGTCGCCTCGACGTTGGCGGCGCTGTGCATCGGCGTTGTGATCGGTGCGATCGCCGGCTATTTCGGCGGTCGGGTCGACGATCTGATGATGCGCGTCACCGAGTTATTCCAGACCATTCCGGGCTTCGTTCTGGCGATCCTGCTGGTGGCGACGATTGGGCCGACGCTCACCAACGTCATCATCTCGATCGGCGTGGTGAGCTGGCCGCCGCTGGCGCGATTGACGCGGGCGGAATTCATGCGGCTGCGTGGCCGTGAATTCGTTCAGGCTGCGGTGTGCCAGGGGCAGGCCCCGATGGTGGTGGCGCTGCGCCACATTTTGCCCAATGCGATCTCGCCGATCATCGTCACCGGGTCGCTGACGATCGCGACGGCGATTTTGATCGAGAGCGCGCTCAGCTTTATGGGGTTGGGCGATCCAAATCTGATGTCGTGGGGGCTGATGATCGGCGCGTCGCGCACGGTGATCCGTCAGGCGTGGTGGATGAGCATGTTTCCCGGCATCGCGATCGTGCTGACCGTGCTGGCGATCAATCTGGTGGGTGAGGGACTGAACGACACCCTGAACCCGCGCATCTCGCGAAAGGCGCGCAACGCATGAGCGACGATATCCTTCTGTCCGTCGAAAACCTGTCGGTTGCGCTGCCGAAGGGCGGTGATCGCAGCCACGCGGTCGCGGACGTGTCGCTCAGCGTGCAGCGCAACGAGATCGTCTGTCTGGTCGGCGAGTCCGGCTCGGGCAAGTCGATCACCGCGCATGCCGTGCTCGGGCTCCTGCCGCCGAACCTGTCGATCGGGGGCGGCGCCATCCGGTTTCGCGGCACGGACCTCGCGCACGCGGACGAAGACACAATGCGCAGCCTGCGCGGCGGTGCAATCTCGATGATCTTCCAGGAACCGCTGAGCGCGCTCAATCCGCTGGCGCGGGTCGGCGATCAGATCGCTGAAGCGATCCTGACCCACGCCAACCCGCGGCCCAGTCGCGCTGAGCTCGATGCGCGCGTGCTCGAACTGATCGCGGCGGTCGGGCTGCCGGAGCCGGCGACGCTGGTCCGCAGCTATCCGTTCCAGCTCTCTGGCGGCCAGCGTCAGCGGGTGATGATCGCGATGGCGATGTCGAACAATCCGGCGCTGCTACTTGCCGACGAACCGACCACCGCGCTCGACGTCACCACCCAGAAGCAGATTCTGGCTCTGATCCGGCGGCTACAGGCCGAACGCGGCATGGGCGTGCTGTTCATCACGCACGATTTCGGCGTGGTGGCCGACATCGCCGACCGGGTGGTGGTGATGCGGGGAGGCCGCGTCGTCGAGCAGGGCAGTGTCGACGAGGTGCTGCGACGGCCGAAGGACGACTACACCAAGGCGCTGATCGCGGCGGTGCCGGGGGCACGGCCGGGCGTCGGGCTCGACCGTCACCTCGACGGCGAACCTTTGCTCGACGCGCACGGGCTGAACAAGACCTTCGTGACGGCGCAGGGCTGGTTCCGGCCGCACCGCACGGTGCCTGCGGTCCGCGATGTCGCGCTTAGCCTGCGCCCGCGCGAGACCGTCGCCGTCGTCGGCGAATCCGGTTCCGGCAAATCGACGCTCGGCCGCATCATCATGCGCCTGATCGAGCCCGACGCTGGCGCCATCGAATTCGCCGGGATGGACTTTCTTCAGCTCCGGGGCAGCCAGCTCCGGGCGATGCGCCGCAAGGTGCAGATCGTGTTTCAGGATCCGTTCGCCGCGCTCGATCCACGTCAGAAGGTCGGCGACGCGATCGCGCGCGGACCGATGGCCTATGGTGTGCCGCCGGCGGAGGCGATCGCGGATGCCAAACGCCTGCTGGCGCGGGTCGGGCTGGAAGCGAGCGCTGCCGAGCGCTATCCGCACGAATTCTCCGGCGGCCAACGGCAACGCATCTGCATCGCGCGCGCGCTGGCGCTGAAGCCGATGGTGCTGGTGGCGGATGAGGCGGTGTCTGCGCTCGACGTTTCGGTGCAGGCACAGATTCTCGATCTCCTGGCGGAGCTGCGCGAGGAAATGAATCTCGCCATGCTGTTCATCACCCATGATCTGCGCGTTGCCGCCGAGATCGCCGATCGCATCGTGGTGATGCGCCGTGGTGAGATCGTCGAGCAGGGCGATACCCAGTCGGTCTTTACATCGCCTCAGCACGCCTACACCCGCGCCTTGCTGGACGCGATCCCGGGACGTAGCCTGTTCGCCGGCCCGCAGGCCTCGGTGGTGCAGGACGACGTCATGACCGCGTAGCCGCATGCTCTGGCTGATCTGATGCGCAGCGGAGCCTCCGCTGCCGGCGGCTGAGCCGCGAACCAATCCAACAGGGAAAACAGAATGCGCGATTTCCATAAGACCGGCCGCTCGCTCGCGGTGGCGCAGAACGGCATGGCGGCGACCTCGCATCCGCGCGCCACCCTGGTGGCGGTCGACATCCTGCGTCGCGGCGGCAATGCGATCGACGCCGCTGTGGCCGCGGTCGCGATCCAGGGCGTGGTCGAGCCGCAGATGACCGGCATCGGCGGCGATTGTTTCGCGCTGATCGCGCCGCGCGGCGGCCGCCCGATCGCGCTGAACGGTTCCGGTCGCACCCCGGCCGGCACCGACGCGGAGAAATATGCCGGCGGCGAGGCGCGCGACATCCCGCCGACATCGCCCGAGGCCGTGACCATTCCGGGGGCGATCGACGCGTGGTGCACCTTGATCGAGCGTCACGGCAGCCTGCCGCTCGCCGACGTGCTGGCGCCGGCGATCGAGGCCGCCGAGGAGGGCTTCTGCGTCACGCCGCGCGTCGCGTCCGACTGGCGAAGGTTTCGCGCGCGCGTCGAGATCGACGCGAACGCGGCGGCGCAGTTTCTACCCGGCGGAAACGCGCCCGAGATCGGCGACGTCCGTGCCCAGCCGCGGCTCGGCGCGACGCTGCGCAAGATCGCGCGCGAGGGCCGAGCAGGTTTCTACGAAGGCGAGGTCGCCGAAGAGATCGTGGCGGTGCTGCGCAAGCTCGGCGGCGCCCACAACGTCGATGATTTCGCTGCCCATCGCGGCGAGGACGTGACGCCGATCTCTGCCGATTATCGCGGCTACACCGTGATGGAATGTCCGCCGAACGGGCAGGGGCTGGCCGCGCTGATGATTCTGCGCGTGCTCGAAGGCTTCGACGTCGGCAAGCTGAGCGAAGCCGACCGCATTCACCTGCTCGCCGAGGCGACCAAGGCCGCTTATGCGACGCGCGATGCGTATTTCTGCGATCCGGCGGTCCACCCGCTCGAACCCGCCCGCTTCCTGTCGGATGCGCTGATCGGCAAGATCCGGCAGGGTATCACGATGGACCGCGCCGGCGGGGCGCAGCCGTGGCTCGACACCGAACATCGCGACACGGTCTACGTCACCGTGGTCGATCGCGACCTCAACGCCGTGTCGCTGATCAACTCGATCTTCTCGCCGTTCGGCAGTGGCATCTACGCGCCCAACGCCGGGGTGCTGCTGCACAATCGCGGCTGGAGCTTCCGCGCCAAGCCCGGCCATCCCAATTCGCTCGCACCCCGCAAGCGGCCGATGCACACGATCATTCCCGGCATGCTGATGCAGGGCGATCAGGCGGTGATGCCGTTCGGCGTGATGGGCGGCCATTATCAGGCCGCAGGGCACGCGAACTTCCTCTCGAACGTGCTGGACCTCGGTCTCGACATCCAGGCCGCGGCCGAGCGACCGCGCAGCTTCTGCTTCGACGGCGAGCTGACGCTCGAGACCACGATCAGCCGGGAGATCCACGACGAGATGCAACGCCGCGGCCACGCCGTGCGCTGGGCCGAGCAAGCGATCGGCGGCTGCCAGGCGATCCGGATCGATCGCGCCCGCGGCGTTCTGCTCGGCGCGTCAGACCATCGCAAGGACGGCGTGGCACTCGGCTACTGAGACTGGGCGACATTTGCAGCGCGATCAGTCGAGCCGGATCGGCACGGTCTCGATTCCGGCGAACTGCAACGAGCTCGCCTTCTCCTGACGTGTGTCACCGCGCGTCATGCGCACCGATCTGGCGCGTTGCTGGGGCCCCGCAGCTTTCGCTGCGCGGCTCGGCCTCGCGCATGGGGCGCGCCACCCTTCCCGAAGCTGCGAGTCGCTTCTTCTGGAGGCGCGCATCGGTTCCAGATCGTCTTGACCCAATTTTCGCCCAGAAAAGCCATGAGTTCTGATCGTCGGCGCTGACGCAAGCACGCCGGCTTTGGTCGGGCGGCAGTGGCGGGATGGCTCCTGACAGGCGCCGCAGCTTCAATCTGCGGGCGGCTGTGCTAAGCCGCGCCGTCGGAGGCGATGGGTTGGAATGGAAATCTTGTCGAAAGCGGTGGCCTGCGCGGCAGCGGCCTTGATTGCGCTTGCTCCCGGCGTGGCCGATGCGCGGGGCTGGGACACCGTGCATCGCTTCGTGCACAGGACAGGCAAGTGCGGTGCTGGCAAAGAGGTCCTGGCGTCGCTGTATACGATCGGTTCGCGGACGAGCAGCGGCGAACCGATGAACCATGACGGTCTGACCGCAGCCTCCCACGAATATCCCCTCGGCACCACCGTCTTGGTCACCAACCCGGTGAACGGCCGAAGCTGCAGCATTCGGGTCAACGATCGCGGCCCCTACGGCAAACCGCGCGACCTCGGCGTGAAGATCGACTTCACCCTCGGCGCAGCACGGTGCCTCGGCATGCACAGCACGCAGTATGTCTGCCTGCCGGGTGAGGAGCCGATCGAGATCGCCGGCATGCCGCTCGTGATCGACGGCAACACGGTCGAGATCAGCGGCAGGAAGATTCGGCTGCAGGGAATCGACGCGCCGGAAACGGACCAGATTTGCGTCGACGAGAAGGGCACCGGGTGGACCTGCGGTCTCGCCGCGCGTGACGAACTCGCCAAGCGCTTCGGCGAGAAGCCATGGACCTGCAAAGTTGCCGGTCACGACAAATACGGCAGGTCGCTCGGAAGCTGCTCTGCCAACGCCGAGAGCGTTGAAGAGTGGATGGTACGCTCCGGATGGGCGCTGGCGCTGATCAGTGCTTCCCGCGCCTATGAAGCGACTGAAGCCATCGCTCGGGACGCGCAGAGCGGCCTCTGGTCGGGCGCTTTCATCGCACCTGCGGATTGGCGCGGCCGAAATAACCAGACGAAAATCATCGGCGCCGCCAGCGTCCCGGGCAGCGCACTCGAGATTCTGCGGGGCACCGCGTCGACAGCCGAAGCGCCTTCGACGGAATGCGTCCTCAAGGGCACTTTCGGTCGGGCCGGTCAGTGTACCTACTATCAGCCAGCTAGTCGCTTGTACGCGAAGCTGAAGATGGGACCGGGCAAGCGCTGGTTCTGCAGCGTCAAGGAGGCCGAGACGGCGGGATGCCGGGCGTCCAAGAAGTGAGTCAGATTACGATCGAGACGATCGCTGAGGACGCTTTGCTCGATGCGTCTGTCCGTCCTCGTCAGGTCGGACTCTAACTCTAACTGGAGTAAAAATTCAGGAGCAGGTCAGTGTCGAAGTCCCTTGAAAGGTCAGCCAGCGCCGCATTGGCAAGTAGCCGGATCGTCCGCAGCGGATGGTCGGGCCGAACCCGAGCCTCCAGGTCTACATAGCTGAACAACGCCCCAGATCGTTCGTCGCTTCCACGCATCGTCTTCCTCTCGAAGCATCCGTATCGAAGGGAATCACGACCAGAGACCCGCCGCCAGGGGCTTTTTCAACAGCCGCTCTAGGTCGACCCACGCGCGATTCTATCGTTGGCTGGCAGGTAGTCCCTCACTTCCAAACGAAACGAAGTTCCTCGCGGAACGCGAAGCGTTCGATGTGGCTGCCGATGATCTCCTGGAAGGTTGTCATGTTGGCCGCATCGGTCGCGGTCAGATCGATCAATAGGGCATCTGGTGTTGCGGTCAGCCTGGCCTCACCGAGCGGCAAAGCAATTCGGGCCTGAATCGGATCGAACTCGGTTTCGAATTTGTGCGCCCAGTGCTTGCAGAGTTGCTGAAGATAGCGGCTGGCGTGGGCTGTTGGTAAGGCGGTGTGGGCCATTTGTGGGCTGTAGGTTGATGATGAGCTCATGCGCGATCTCGATGTTGGTATTGAGGTGACGAACGGCTCAGGCGGGCGCCGCCTGAGCCGCTTCGCTTTGTTTGGATGGCGTTGCCGAACCGCGCGCCGCACGATCGGCGATCAGAAGTTGAAGGTCGCCGACACCATGTAGGTGCGAGGTGCACCGACGGCCAAATAGCCGCGGGCAGCCGACAGATAGTAAGCCGTATCTGCGACGTTCTCGACGGTGGCTCGCAGTACCGCCGGCTTGCCGTTCGGGGCCACGAACGTGTAGCGGGCGCCGAGGTCGACCCGCGTCCAGTCGGACACGGTCTGCGTGTTGGCTTGATCGTAGAACACATCGGCCGTGTGGATGACGCGACCGGTGAGGGTGACGCCCGGAGCCATCCAAGCCGGTAGATCGTATTCGCCGTAGAGGGTCAGCGAGGTGGTCGGCACGCCGGGCACGTCGTTGCCGTTGTAGCGGCCGCCGATCGTCGACACCAGTTTGGCATCAATCAGTGCGACGCCGCCAAGCAGCCGGAACCCCTTGAAAGGTTCGCCGAAGACGTTGAATTCGACACCGCGGTTGCGCTGCAGCCCGTCGACCGAGAAGATGCGGGTGGTGGGGTCGGTGTAGGCACTGGGTTGCTCGATCTGGAACAGTGAGGCCGTCAGCGCCACGAAACCGAAATCATACTTGGCGCCGACTTCTTGTTGCTTGCTGACCATTGGCGGAAACACCGTGTTGGGGTTTCGCGCCGTCGCCGGCGCCGTCGGTCCCGAGTCGAGCGATTCGATATAGTTTCCGTAGATCGACAGCTCGTCCGTTGCGCGGATCACGGCGCCGACGGCGGGGCTGAAGCGAGCTTCGTTATAGTAGGATGAGCGGGTTCCCTGCGTTGGCCCGGCTGCGGTGACGAAGCCGCTGAGCGCGATGTCCTGCCAGCGGCCGCCGAGGGTCAGAAGCAGCCGATCGTTGAACAACGAAAGCGTGTCGGAGACCGCGACGCTACGAGCGGTCAGCCGCGACAGCAGAGGCCGGTCGTCGGACTGCGCGAAGCCGCTGGTTTGGAACGCCCCTGGTCGTGGCCGCACGGGATTGTAGATGTTGGTCACGTAGCTGTACGGCGTGAAGCCGAGCGTTCCGCCGCGATACAGCTCGTTGTTGGCTTCGACCGCCGAGATGTTGAGCTGGTGGCCGATCACGCCGGTCCTGAATTTTGACCGCAGCCCTATCTCGCCGGTATAGCCCTGCAGCTCCTGCGGCTGGATTGCCAGCGTGTTGGTCGCCGTCCCATTGAAATTGGTGATCCGGTAGGACGAGGTGAGGAAGTCTTCGTTGTAGATGCTGCCGCCACCGGCAAGATACAGCGTGGTATCCGGCAGGATATCGTATTCGGCGCGGCCGGCGATCATCTTGTAGCGGCTGTCGATGTACTCGTCGCGGCTTGCGGTGTTGATGCGGCCGTTGGGCGCGGGCGGAATGACGATGTTCGGCGCCGCCGAGTTGAACAGCGACGTCGGCGCATTGATGTGCTGGACCGAGCTGTTGAGGTCCAGCGAGGCGCGGAAGTCCTCGCTGCGATAATCTAGGCCGAGCGAGGCGACGCCTACCTCAGCCGAGTTGAGGTCCAGCGGCGTATCGCCATTGCGGTAGGAGCCGTTGAAGCGCACGCCCCATTCCTTGAAGTCGCCGAAGCGGCGACCGACATCGATGTGATTCCAGATCTGGGAGTCGCTCATCCAGCCAGTGGTCAGGCGCGTGAGTGGTTCGTCGCCGGCCCGCTTCGGGATCAGATTGATCGTGCCGCCGACCCGGGCGGTGCCGCCGCTGAGCAGCGCGCTCGGGCCTTTCAGGATCTCGACCCGCTCGATGCCCTCGAGGAAGCTGCGCCGCGGGTTGGCGAGATAGAACAACCCGTCATAGGCGGTGTCGAGGTTGGTCACTGAGAAGCCGCGGATGAAGAACGAGTCGCGCTCGCTGAACGGAGGAGCGTCGTTGCGCACCGACGGATCATTCAGCACCACGTCCGCGATACTCCGCGCCTGCTGATCCTCCATCAGCTTCGAGGTGAAACTGGTGATGTTGAAAGGCGCCGAGAAAATCGAGGTGTTGCCGAGCAGGCCAAGCCTTGCACCGCTGCCGACCTGACCACCGGCATAGGGGACTGGTGGTTGTCCGACCGTTCCGGTCTGAGGCACGCCGGGCGTGGGGAATACCGCCGGGGCCGCCTCGGCCTGCCGCGCGCGGGGACGGGACGCCACGCGGCGCGGATTGGCTGCGGTGCTCGTAGGCCGGCTCGCTGCGCGCTGACGCGCTTGCGGTTCGAGGATCTCGATCGGCGGAAGGTTCGTCGATCGGGACGAAGTTTCCGCCAAGGCTCCGTCGGCGAGCGGCATCACGCCTAAGCCTGAAACGAATAGAGCGACCTGACCAGCTTTCTTTCTCATCAATGTCTCCGAGATGTTCTTCGTGGAATGTCGTGGAGGGCTATCTTCGCGCCGCGGAAGTGTGCGGGCGATCAGCTGCGATCTGCGGCCACGGTTCGCGGCCGCGTCGAGCGGCGTCCCGAGGCCGGATGCGAGGCAAGACGCAGCAGTTCATCGCAGCCGCGCCATGCAATGGGCGTCGACGAACTCGCCGTCTCTGAAGCTGGCGGCCTTGTGCGTACCCTCGATCGCGAAGCCGAATTTCGCGTACAGCGCCAGCGCCGCGACATTGTCGGTGAACACCGTCATCTCCAGCCGTTTGATGTTCAGCCAGTTGTCGGCGGTGTCGATCATCGCGGCGAGCAGCTTCGAGCCGATGCCGACGCGGGCGTAGTTTTCGTGAACGCCGATCCAGAATTCGGCGGCGTGGGCGCGGCGCCCAAGAAACGGGCGCAACGCGGACGCACCGACGACGCGTCCATCCAACTCCGCCGAGTAGTGCAGGTCGCGCGGAGACTGCGGCTCCAGCCATTTGACGATGGTTTCGAACGACTCGAAGGGAAGGGCGAGAGTCCAGAACCGAAAGGCGTGTTGATTGACGATGTCGTAGATGTCGGCCGTATCTTCCCGGCGCATCGCTCGAATGATCACATGCATGTTGTTGTCCATGGCGCGGGCCAGCTAGAACGTCAGCTTGGCGCTGACGAGGTAGGAGCGGCCTGGGTCATAGAGTGGCCGCACCACGCCGCTGCCGTATTCGAGGCCGTAAGTGCCGCGCGCCGCATAGGTCTGATTCGACAGATTGCGAACCTCGCCGCGAAGCGTGAGCGAGGGCAGGGCGAACGGATGGTGTTCGGCAAAGACGTTGACGACCTCGTAGCCGTCGAGCCGTCCGATCCCGGTGAAAGGGTTCAGCAGGCTGTCGTCCTCGAAAGCGATCTCCACATCACCGCCGATCGTCAGGCTCGATGACGCGAAGCTGTGCGCGACCTGGACCGTCAGGATGTCGCCGATCGGAGCGGTCAGGTACTTGCCGAGGTAGCTGTCGGCGGGCCTGCCGTTGATCGTCGCATCGGTGCGAACGAACTGCAGGCGAACAAAGCCATCGTCCCAAGAGTAGGCGCCGCCGACGTGGAAGCCCTGACTCTGCACATCGAAGGCGCGCAGCGCCATGTCGGTGCCCCACAGCGGGACGCGGGCATCCCGGATTCGAGTCCGGAATACGCCGCCCTCGATCCGGAAGCTCGTAAAGTGCGCCACCAGGCCGGCGGTGGCGTTGTCCGAGGTGACCGAACGCGGCCCGGTGCCGTAGTTCCAGGCCGGGTTCTGGACGTAGTTTTCTGCGAGCGGAACGCCGGCCCAGACGTTGGAGTAACCTGCCTTCGCGGTCAGGTGACTGGTCAGGGCATAGTCGCCCGATACATTACTGCTCAAGCCCCGGTCGCTGGAGCGGAAGCCGTTAATGCCGCCGAACTGCTGATGGTCGCCGCGTAGCCCGAACGACAGCTTGGCGTTGTCCAGGAGTGTCAGCCGGGCCTGAGCATAGGCGCCGACATTGTCGGCGGTCTCGGCAGTTCGATAAGCCCGTTCGATCGATCTGGCGCGGTCGCGATAGAAATCGATGCCGGCGACGATGTCTCCGATCGGCAGCGCGAACTTGTTCTCCAGCTTCCCGTTGAGACTGTCGGTGACGCCTTCGCTGGTGTAGCTGTAGGTCTCAGGCGTGGCACCGGCGTACTGATCGACCGCGACCCGGGTGCGGTTGTAGCCAAGCACGACAGTCGGATTCCACCACCCCTCTGGAGCGACATTGGAGTAGCTGACGACGGTGTTTTGCCGGTCGAGCTTGTAGGGGCGAACGAGCGGCGTCGTCTGCGAGCCGTAAATCTGCACCGCGTTGGCACGGAACGGCCGGATGGCGTCGTCGCGGATCTGCTCGTGGCTGATGGACAAGCGATGTCCGTCGGCGTTCTGATAGGCGAGCTTACCGAGCCCGCTCAAGACATTGGTGGCGCTGCCGAGCACCTGGTCGCCGTTACCGGCTCGAAACTCGCTGCCTTTGCCATAGGTGAACGAGCCCAGCGCCTCGAATTCGCCCTGACGGCTATAGCTGGTGAGGTTCGAGGTCGAGACGTTGCCGTTGAAGTTGAACGTCGACTTGATCGAACCGCCGAAACCGTCCGCGGAGAGGAAGTCTCGCGCGTCCTTGGTGAAGTATGAGATTGCGCCGCCGAGCGCGCCGGGGCCGGCATCGGCTGGCGCCACGCCGGCATCGATACGCACCGCCCTGAGTAGGCTGGGGTCGATCATCGTGGTGGCGTTGTGGTGGAACACCTTGTTGTTCTGGCGCGAGCCGTCGATCGAGATCGCCAGATTGGTTTCCTCGATTCCCTGAACATAGAGCTTTTGGGACATCGGCAATGACGAGCCGACCACAACGCTTGGTTCGCCGCGGAACACACCTCTGAGGTCGGTCGCATTTCGGCGTTCGATATCGGCGCTCGTGATGTCGATCTCGCTGACGCCGCCGCGCCCGATGCTGACTTCGGTCACGCTGATCGTTTCGAGCGCGATAGCGGCGTCGGGCGCCGACTCGATGGTGACGGTGCGGGGGCCGGTGAAGCGATAGGCGAGGTTCGATCCGGAGAGGATCTCACGCAGCGCGGCTTCGGCCGCGAGTAGGCCGTTGACGGCGGGTGAGGCACCGCTGATTGCACTTCCACCAAGCCGAACGACCTGAATCCCTGTTGTCGTCGTGAAGTCGGCCAGCGCCGACAGGCGCGGCTTGGGCTCGATCCGGAAGTCGAACGTCGCGTCCGCTCGCGGCCGGGCTTCGGACGCGGTCACGAGAAGTGCCAACGCACAGAGGGAGGCCCCGCACCTCGATCCGGCGACACTGGCAAATCTTCGCATTGTCTTGACGTCCCCCACGACGGTCGAGGGGTACGCGTTCAGAGCCCTCGCTGATCAACGTGCGTGCGAGGCAAAACCCGTAAAAATACTGAGAAGCATTACCGGTAGATCAGCGTGGCCACGCCGGGCACCGACAGGGTACGCACGCCAAGGGTGGCGCGGAGCGCCTCCAGCACCGACTCCTGATCGTCGGCGCGGAAGGTGCCGGACAGCGTCGTCCGTTCGAGTTGCCGATCGACGATCAGAACGTGACCGGGCGCCATCTTGTCGAGTTCTTTGACCACCTGCGACAGCGGCGCGCGGTCGACGATGATCAGGCCGCGTCGCCACGCGAATGCCTGGTCCGGTTCGATCGTGGTTGGCGTGCTGAGGCTACCGTTCTGGAACGCGACGCGCTGCCAATCGGTCAGATCGACCTGGAGATCCGCAGTCTGAGGCCCTGAGACCGCAACCCGGCCGTGCTCGACGGTCACCGCCGCGGCTTCGCGGTCGACCTCGAAGGCGGTGCCGCGCACCTGAACGTCGACTTGTCCCGCATGCACGGTGAACGGACGTGCGGAGTCGGCAACGACGTCGAACCAAGCGCGGCCGCGCAGCAGGGTCACGACGCGGCGACCGCCCGCCATGTCGCTGTTCAGCGCCGTGTCGCCGTCGAGTACCGCCAACGAGCCATCGGCGAGGCGCACGTCGCGCCGTTCACCAGGGCGCGTGGCCGCATCTGCAAAGGCCCGGTCGATGAGGCCGGGATCGCGCCACATGAAGATCGCCGCGATCAGCGCCACCACCGCCGAAGCGGCGGCGAACTTCACGCCGATTTTTGCTGGCTGGCGAGGGCGCGGAGTCGGGACTGGCGCCGGTGCGTCGCGGTGCCATCCGGAAGCGGCGAGCTGCGCCGCCGGCTGATCGAGCGCTCCCCAGAGCTCCGAGACTTCGTGCATCGCCTCAGGATGCGCTACATCCGCCGCGAGCCAGGTCTGGTAAGCGCGGCGGGTCTCGTCCGATACGAGCGGATTGTTGAGGCGGACGAACCACTCGGTCGCCTCCTGGAGCGCCCGCTGACGGTCGTCGTCATTCGATGCGGTGTTCATCTCCACGCCATCTCTCGCGCTGTGCGGGGGCATGATCGAGGTCGCGCGTCTCCGGCGCGCGGCCGTCGCCGCATTCTCGCGTGGGATCGTAGGATGCCGTGTTTCAATGCATCAAGACTTCATAAGTGGTTCAGAACGATCGGCTTGCCATGATAGCTTTCGACCGGCATCTCATAGCCGAAGATCCGCTGCAAGCTGGTTGTGTTTGCGATCAGCGCCGGAGGGCCGCTCGCGACCACCGCGCCGTGCTTCAGGGCGACGATGTAATCGGCGTAAGTCACCGCCTGATTGATATCGTGCAAAACGATCACGATGGCCCGTCGTTCGCTGTCGGCGATTTCGCGGAGGGCGCGCATCAGCTCGCGGGCATAAAACATGTCGAGATTGTTGAGCGGCTCATCCAGCAGCAACCATCGCGTGCCCTGACAGAACGTCATCGCCACCAGCACGAGTTGGCGCTGTCCGCCGGACAGCGTGTCGATGAAGCGGTCGGCGAATGACGTCAGATCGAAGCGTTCGAGCGCGGCCTGGGTCAGTGCCCGATCTTCGTCGGTGATGCGGCCGCCATTGTGCGGGAACCGGCCGAAGGCGACCAGCTCACGCACGCGCAGCCGGCTGGCAATCGCCGGATCCTGCCGCAGGATCGCGAGCGTGCGGGCGAGTATGCGGCTCGGCGTCGCGCCGACGGTCAAGCCGTCAACCGCGATGGTGCCTTGCTGCAATGGCTGAAGCCGGGCGATCAGCGATAACAGGCTCGATTTGCCGGCTCCGTTCGGCCCGATCAACGCGGTGACGCCGGTCACCGGGATTTCCAGATTGATGTCTTTGAGGATCGGCGCGCCCTGATGGGCGAGCGAGACGTTGTTCACGACGATCATCGCCGGACTCCGTGCAGAAGCATTACGAGGAACACCAGACCGCCGACGAACTCGATGACGACGCCAAGTGTTGAGGCGCCGCCGAGAACATGCTGGAGGATGGTTTGGCCGCCGACCAGCACGATCACGGCGACCAGCGCCGCGGCCGGAAGCAGGATCGCGTGGCGCCGCGTATCGATCAGCCGTTCGCCGAGGGCGACGACCAGCAGGCCGAAGAACGCCACCGGCCCGACGAGCGCGGTCGAGACCGCGACCAGCGCCGCGACCAGCATAATCATGCCCGCAACGACGCGCGGCCATTCCAGGCCAAGGCCGGTCGAGACATCGCGGCCGAGCGCCAATACGTCGAGGACGTGGCGCATCCGCCAGACGATGGCGATGCCGACCAGCGTCAGCGCGCAGGCGGCGATCAGAAGCTCGCCGTGGATCTTGCTGAAATTGGCGTAGCTGGCGCCCTGCAGCACCACGAAGTCGTTGGGATCGATCAGCCGGGCGAGCAGCGACGACAGGCTGCGGAACAGCACGCCGACGGTGACGCCGGTGAGCAGCATCAGGATCAGGTCCATGCGGGCCTTCAGCAGCGGCAGAAACAGCAGCGCCGCGAGGATCACCATCACGGTGGCCTCGCCGGCGAACTTGAGCCGCGGGTCAAGCACCGCGAAGCCAAGCCCGCCGACGGCGAATACCAGCAGCGACTGGCTGAACACGTAGAGCGCGTCGAGTCCCATGATCGACGGCGTCAGGATCCGGTTGGTCGTCACCGTCTGAAACACCACCGTCGAGACTGCGATCGAGACCGCAACTACGATCAGCGCAGCCAGGCGGACGGCGCGCAGTTCGAGCGCGAACCAGACGTTTCCACGCAGCCCGACCGCCATGTAGGCTGCGATGCAAGCGAGCGCGACCACGCCGAGCGAGGCCAGGACGATCGTCGATCTGTCACGCATGGGACGGACGGCGCAATAGAAGCCACAGGAATGACGCTGCGCCGACGACGCCCAGCACGGTGCCGACGGGGACCTCGTAGGGGAAGTGCAGCAGCCGGCCGATGATGTCGCAGGCGAGCACCAGCGCGGCGCCGCTCCCCGCGACCCAGGGGATCAGCGATCGCATATTGTCGCCGATCAGCCGCGAGACCATGTTGGGGACCACGAGACCCACGAACGGGATCATCCCGACGATCACCACGGTCAGCGCGGTGACGATCGAGATGATCAAAAGCCCGATTTGCATCATGCGGGCATAGTCCAGCCCCAGCCCGACACTGACGTCGCGTCCGAGCGACATCAAAGTGAGGCGGTCGGCGAACGCCCAGGTTACGGCGAGGACAGCGGCCGAGACCCAGAGGAGTTCGTAGCGACCGCGCAGCACGCCGGAGAACTCGCCGTTGGTCCAGATCTCGATGAACTGCAGCAGATCGGTGTGCCAGGCGACGAAGGTAACGGCGGCGCCGACCACGCCGCCGTAGACCAGCCCGAACAGCGGCACCAGAAACGGCTGCGTCGGCGGCAGCCGATGGGCGATCGCCAGGAACAGCGATGTGCCGGCGAGGGCGGTCAGGCTCGCGACCAGTGTCTTGGTGGCGATCGAGGCCGAAGGGAGCAACAGCGCCGCCAACAGGATGCCGAGCGCGGCGCTCTGGCCGGTCCCCGCCGTGGTCGGCTCGACGAACCGGTTGCGTGCCAGCGTCTGCATCACCAGGCCGGCAATCGCGAGGCCGGCACCGGTCAGAACGGCGGCCAGCGTGCGCGGCAGCCGGCTCGCGGCGACGAGATAAAGCGTATCGGGATTGGTCAACACGTCGCGCGGCGCGACGTCGCCGACGCCGACGAAGATGCTGACGGCGAACAGGGCGACCAGCGCCAGCAGCGCGGTCGTCCCGGCGGAGCGCGAAGCGGCTCGCTCGACTGCGATCATCGCGGCTCCGAGAAGCCGCGGGTGAGAGCCGCCAGAACGCGGGTCATCGCCTGGATGCCACCGCCGGCGATGTACAGATCGGCGGAGGGAAGATAGATCACGCGGCCGCTCTTCCAGGCCTTGGTGTCACGCACCAGCTCGTTGTCGAGCGTGGCTCGCGCTTGATTGTCGCCGGCCCCGATCGCCATCGCGCGGTCGACCACGATCAGCCAGTCCGGATCGGCCTTGCGGACGAACTCGAAGGAGACCGCTTCGCCGTGGATCGAGGGGGCCATAGTGGTTACCGCCGGCTCGATCTGAAGCGTGCTGTGAATCCAGCCGAACCGCGAACCGAGGCCAAAGGCGGAGATTTTCGGCCCGTTGGTCATCACGATCAGCGCGCGTCCTTTACCCTTGGCCGCATCGCGTGCCGCGACGATTGCCGCGTTGAACTTCTGCTTTTCTTGCTCGGCGGTCTGCTCGCGGCCGAACAGCCGGCCGTAGGCCTGAAGCCGGGCTTCTGCATCCCGGACCAGTTCCTGTCCGTCGATCGTCATGTCGATCGTGGGCGCGATACGCGAAGTGAACTTCGCCTTGGGCGATGAACGACCTCCGAGAATGATCAGATCCGGATCGAGCGCGCTAAGGGCTTCGAGATTAGGTTCAAACAGCGTGCCGACGACCTCGCCGCCGGCAGCGGCTGATTTCAGTTCGGGCAGGAATACCCGATCCGGTACGCCGGCGGCTTTGACGCCGAGCAGGTCGAGCGTGTCGAGCGCTGCCATGTCGAAGACGGCGACGCGAGACGGTTTGGCCTGCACCCTGACCATACCTTGGGCGGTCTGGATCTCGATGGTTTCCGCGGAGGCCGGCGCAGGCAGAGCAAGCGCGGCGAGCATCGCGATCATACGGATCAAATACATGAGGGTCCCTTGGAGGAGGCGACGTGGCCGGCGGCACGCGACACTGCCCGCCGCGCCTGCTGCGTGGCCGCCGAGCCGCGGCGGCCTCTCGTCGATATCGAGCGGGCGAGTATGGCTAGCCGATCCCGGGCCAGGGTTTCGAAGCAATCGTGACCGAACCATTAGAGCGACGCTTCCGCATCGGTCTCGCCCGCCAAGGCCGAAAGGAAGCTATCGTAGTCCATCGCGCCGTCGAACAATGGCACCATGCCGTCACGGCAACCGGCCGCGGAATAGACGTTCTCAGGGGCGAACACACCGAGCTCGGCGCGCGATCGAACGTTCTTGAGATGATAGTGCCCGATGAACTCGGCGAGCGTCCGGCGCGCCAGGACCGGATCATCGCCTGCTTCCCAGACGTGCAAAGCATCGAAATTGATACCGAGGCTTGGGTGATCCGCATCGGCCAACAGGCACAGCGTCGCCTCGACGCTGTCGGCCAGCGTGTTCGGGTGTGTTTCGACCAACAGGCGGATGCCGTGATCTTGGGCGATGCCGGCAATCTCGCCGATCCGGCTGGCCAGGGCTCTGCGTTCGTCGCGCGAAAGTGCGGCACTCGGCCTGTTACCGGCGAAGGTGCGGATCTTTCGCGCCGACCAATGCTGTGCGATCCGGCAGAGCTGAATGGTCCGGTGGCGAATGTCAGCAAAGTCGCCGTCTGTCGGCAGGTAATCGCTCAACATGGTCACCCACAGACCGTAACTGCGAATCCAGTCTGCACCGTATTCCGGGTGCGTCCGCATCAAGCCGCGCGCGTGAGCGCCCCACAGTTCGACGCCGTCGAAGCCGTTGCGTTGTGCCCACTCCACGATCTCGCTGAAGCAGAGCAGGTGATGGCGGAACGTGATGGTGCAGACCGAGAGTTTCATCACCGCGCACCGACCCGGCGTTCACGGGGCATCGCCTGGGTCAGACCTTTTAGGGCGCACCAGGCTATGAAGACCTCGTGCAGCTTGGCCTTGATCGCGGTCTCCAGAGCATCCAGGTGGTCTAGCGCCTGATTGATGTCGGCGGCGCAGGCGCGATCCTCGGTCTGGGCCAACCGCAGGATCTTCAGATGCAACGCCGGGAGGCCGAGCGCGAGCTCTTCGATCCGGTCGCACCACGTCAGGAATGCGTCGTTCGGCAACTCCAGTTCGCGCCAGAAGAAGGCGAAGCCGTGCTCGTAAGCCCATTTCCGGATCGACAGCACGGGAAGCTCACGGACCGCATCGCCGAGCGCCTGAAGGCGCAGGCCGTCGCGGCAGCCGAGATGGGCATCGACGACTTCGCGGATGCGGCGGATCAGCGGATTGTCGTCGGATATGAAGCACGCCAAAAAATAGTCGCCGATGTCGGCGGCGGTTGGCAGCCGTATCGAGCGGCGATCGAATACGTAACCGCCGGCGACGCTCGGCTGAGCGACGGCGTTGAGGATACGGTCTTTTGCGATCGGTCCCTCCCAGCGGAAGTCGGGATCGCGAATCTGCCAGATCTCCGGATCCTCCGTTGCTTCGACCATCAGATAGTGCGGAAATGGGTTCTGGTTGAACTTGTTCTCCCGCTCCGGCAGATGGAACATGTCCAACATCACCATCACGCTTTCGGTCGGCTGTCGGGCGGCGACCAAAGCCATCAGCCTGTCGAGATTGGCCTGTTTGGGTGTCGAGTGGTCGTACCATTCGGTGACATGCACGCCGTAGAGTTGCTCGAACCATTGGCATAAGAAGCCGTGGCTGATCTGATCGGTGTGATAGCGCAGTTGAAGCTTGTCCGAGACGGCGAAGTCGGCGTCCCAAAGACCGAAATACATCGGGCGGTGATCGAGGCCGGCGGCCTTCACAGCGTCGCAGAGACACGACACGACGCAATGCACTTTGATGTCCGGATAGACGTCTGCATGGACGTCGGGAGAGTCCGCGACTGCGGTATCACTGGCGCTCGAGGTAGCCGGGGAGGAACCGGCTAACAACTCCACCAGATCGCTCACTGTCTCGATCGCCGTCGCTGCGACGGCCGCTTCGGGGACGGGGATGCCGTGATCGAGCTCCAGATGCAAAAGCAGGTCCAGCATCAATACCGAGTCGAGATAGAGGTCGGCATTCAGCCGCGATTGTGGGCAAAAGCCGTCGAGATTCCGGTTGTTCAACCGCTCGGCAAGCACTTGGCGGATCGCGGCCGTAATCTGCTCGCGAGTCACGCGGCGGTCTCCTCTGCCAAAAACGCGAGGCGTCCTTCGGCATGCAGGGCGGCGATCTCTCGCCGGTTGATCTTGCCGTTCGCCTGCCGTGGCAGCCGGGGCAGGCGCACCGTCTCCATGGGGACCTGATGGGGAGCCAAGTTCTTGATACACCAGTCGCGCAGCTCCGCCGGCGCAATGCTGTGTTCGGCGCTGAATGCCACAGCGACCCGCTCGCCCGCGAGGGAATCCAGGCGTCGGAATACGACCGCGTCGGTCACACCCGGCATCGCCATCACCACGTCCTCGACCTCCTTTGGATAGACGTTGAGGCCAGAGACGTTGATGGTGTCGTCGAGGCGACCGACGAACACCAATGTGCCATCGTCCTTGGTGTAGCCGAGATCGGCCGTCCGGATTGCGCGTTCGCCGACGTGGACCACGATCTCCCGCGGCTGACGAGCATCTCCGGCCTCGACACGGAGATGGGGGAGCGGCACTCCCATGTCGCCTGATGCGGCCAGGTTCGGATTGATCGCGACGCATCCGGCTTCCGAGCAGCCATATTGCTGAAACAGATGCGTCGTCCGGGCCCGGATCGTCATCAGCCATTGGTCGGGCAGCAGGGTGCCGGACGTCATCGCGGCATGGATCGTCTCGCCTGCGGGCAGCAGGCGGGCGATGGTGTGGAGCATGGCGGGCGATGAATACAGCAGCGGCCGGTTGGTCTGGCGCAGGCGAGCGATGAGATATTTTGGATTGGCCGTGCCGAGAATGTGGGGAATCTGGCCGCGGCGGAGCCCGACCAGAACGCCGCAGATCAGTCCGTAGGAATGCGTGACCGGACATGCGATCAGCGGCGTCATGTCCTGTGGGGCGGTGAAAGTCGTCACATAGCTATCGATCTCGCGATCGATCTCAGCCCAACTGCGGGCGACCCGCTTCGGTTCGCCAGTGGTGCCGGATGTGGTCTGCATCAGCCCGCCGGGACCGGGACCTTCGCCGCCGAGATCCTCGATGGCGAGCCCATCGGTCACCAGCCGGTGGCAGCCGAGGTCGATTGCCAGCCGTCGCGCTGCAGCACGCGGCGTCGACGGATGGATCGGCAGCACGCTGGCGCCGGCATCGCGGATGGCGAGCAGCAGCGCAAGGAATTCTGCCGGATCGGACAGGCAGACTGCAAAGCTCAGCTTGGACCGATCATTGAGGCGGACTGCCTCAGCGGCGCGGGCGCCTATCGCCTGCAGCAGGGCCTGATCGTAGAATTTGTCGCCGACCTGAATCATGCGTACTCCCGTGCGATCGGCGCGACGGCCGCAAGTGGATTTGGGACTTTGTGTTGGAGAGCGTCGCCCGGCAGGCCGAGCTTTCGGGCGAGCAGGCTTTCGATCGCGATCTCAGGTGTGCCGAAGCCGAGACGGGCGACGCGTTCACCGAGGCCGTGTTCGGCGATGTCGGCGGCCAGACGCAACGACACCCGATGCCAGAAAGCCCCCTCGCTGAGGCCGTAGAAGCTCTCCACCAGATGCGAGATCTCGGACAGATTGAACACGAACAGGCAGTCGACGAACAAATCGCGCAGGTCCTCCGGCCGTTCCATCCAATAGTACTGGTTCGGCAGCGCGCGACGATAATGAGGATCGAGCGCTGGAAAATCCGGCGCCAGATTGGGATCGGCGAGGAAGTCCGGAACGAACTCCAGGCTGTCGTGGAAGTCGCGCAGGATCAGGCGTTCGGGCCAGCCGTCGCGGTGCACCAGCACCATGTTTTGGCCGTGCGCTTCGGTGGCGATGCCATGGACGACGAGCAGCCGCCACACCGGCAGCACTGCGACGTCGATCAATCGTTCGAGCCATGGCTTGATGCCGTAGCGCTGCAGCCACGGATCGATGAAGGGCAGGCCATCTGCTTCGATCGCCATCAGCGCATTGAACGGTACTGCGCGCTCGCCGTCCGCAAGCTTACTCTCGACGCTCTCCCGCCAGATCGCCGCGACGTCTCCCCCGAGTGGACCATCCCGATCGACGATCGCGCCGGCAAATTCGCGGACGATGTCGAGCCGATAGCGGGTTTTGAATAGCGGGTCGCCGTCGAGAACTGCGTCGAGCCAACGCGACAGAAGTGGGGCGGTCGCGACCGAATGCGCCTCGATGTTGCGGCGAGTCGAAGTGTTGACGATGCCGAGCGACAGCTTGACGCTGCTCCGGCATGGGCTCTGAGCGTTACTGAGCGTCCGAATGGATTGGCTGGCGCGATATGCGTCACCGGCGACTCCGAGATAGTGAATTCGGCCGGACTCGAGCAGGGGACGCAGCCGATCGGCCGATAGATCATGCCATTGCCATGGATGGATCGGCATCAGGCCGAAACGTCCGTGTTCGAGGCCGAGGGCGACAGCGCGCGCTTCGATCTCTGCTAGTCCCGGGGCGCCGAGTTCTTGCTGCCAGAACGTCTCTTCGGCGTCTGGCAATGATAGATGGATGAGATCCCCGGCGACCGCGAGCCAGACCAACTGGAACGAGCCACCGGCTTCGGGGCCGTAACAACGGTGGTCGTGCTTATCGAAACCGGTGCGCGACTTGAAGCAGGGATGGTAGGGGTGCCCTTCGTCGATCGCGGCGTCGAGTGCGGAGAACGACATCAGTCGCCGGTCGTGACGCGGAGCATGTAGCCGATTCCAACGCACCAGTGCTTCGGTCTGACCGAGTTCCTGAGCAAGCCTCGCTCGCTCGCGCGAGCCACCGGGAAGGGCCGCAACCGCATCGCCGATCGAAGCCGGACGCCACGCGCTGCCGGTTCGGCACTCGACCGTTCCCGGCTGGAGCCGAGGTCGGCCGAACGCGCCGAGGCGGCCGCGTGCTCGCCAAGCTTGCCCGCCATTGCGCCACTCGAAGGGCCGCGCCGGGGCGGCCGCCGCCGCCAAAGGACCGAACAGGTTTTCGTACAAGGCCGCTGCAATAAGCTGGCGCACGATCCGCTCCTCCGGTCGGGCAGGGATGTCACCGGGAAGCGACACGAGCTTCTCCCCGTCGCGCAGGACGGCGATTGCCGAACAGCGGATTTGCCAACTGCACATAGATCGCGCGGCCGTCCTCGGCCTCCAGCTCGTCGATGTCGAACATCCGTGTCAGCAGATTGGCCTTCGCGGCAACGGTCGGGCGCTCGACAATGCCGATGGCGAAGTCGCGTCCGACGCCGCCGAGTTCTTGCGCCAAGTCGTTGAGGCGATCGCGCAACATGATTAGCAACGCTTCCTCGTCGATCAGTCGATCCTGCCCCATGCGGGCGATCACCGAGCAGATCTGATTGACGATCAGGTAATAGGCAAAGCGCTCCTGTATCACGCGATCGTCGAAATATAAGCCGCCGATCTCGGCGGTGTCCGGCACCAGCGTGACCAGCCGATCGCGATGGGCATTCGACAGGTAGAAGCCCTGATTGTCCCGATAATAGGACGCGGTCGGCAGCCCGGCCGAGACGTCGAGCAGAACGTTCTGCTGATGCGCTTCCAAGGCCACGCCCAGTTCGTCATAGAGCTTGACGATCGGGTCCAGCGCGCAATCGAGATAGGCCGAGAACCATTGCCGGGCCGCGCTCGCCACTGGCACGCCTTGCTGCGCAGCATGTTCGCGCACCAACAGGTCGAGCCGTGAGCGCGCGCAAGGCGGAGGATCGGCCGTAAGGGCCGCGATCGTGATGCCCTTGCTCTCGTTGCCCGTAGTGAATGGATTCTCGCGGAAGATGACTTCGAATCTGCTCTCGGTACGGCCGGGGAGGGCGAGCGTCAGGTAGGCTGGATCGCGGATCAGGCGGAAGCGAGGATGGCGCGCCAAGAAATCAGTGCGCGCGAACAACCGCGACATTGCGACCCCGGCCTTGAGCTCGGGGATCCGATTGATCCGCAAGGAGTTGGTGATCCGCACCGGCAGGGAGAATTTCAGCATCCACGGAATATCCGGGCTGTACAGCGTGCGGACCGAGGACGTCGATGAGAACTTCGCCCCGAACGAACCGAGGCGGCGAAGCCGGCCTTGCCTTGCGAGGTCCGCGATGTCGGGATCGAGCATCACGGCTTCTGCCTGCAGCGGATGGAGGGGAAGAAGGGTTTCGCCCGGACGCAACGTCGGGCGGTCGGCCACCGGGAGAAGTGTCTCGAGAATGTCAGAGACGGAAATTTCTTCGGTGCCACCGTGACGTAACAACGCTGCGTCGACGGCGAAGTATGTGAGTGGAAATCGGCCGTGATGCTCCGGTGCATAAGCAGGCTTCTGCCAATCGGTCATGCCTTGCCGACTCTTCGGCGTCGGGTGCAGCCAATGCCCGAATATCAGGCTCTGTTCCCCGTCGAGGAAGGTTCGGCCTGCCTCCCCGGATGACCGCTGCAGGCTTTCGGCAATGCACTGATAGCTCGCGAGTACGCGGCCGAGCAGCTCTACCTCCTCATTGCGCAGCGTTTTCGCCCGTGCGGCGCGGACTCCGGAATAGCATTCCTGCACCATCAGATAGAGAGCACGCAGCGGTGCGATCTCGTGCCAGGCGTTCTCCGGTGCTCGGCAAATGAAGACGCGCCCGAAGCGGAGCGGACCGCACAGCGACTCCCGTTCGATTTCGGCGCGTAATGTCGCAGCCGACATCGGACAGGACCATTCGACGTAGCTTCGCCGATCCCCGCACTCCGGCCGTTCCTGAGAAGGCATTCCGGGGTCGATTTCGCGCCGGTAGCAATTGGCAAAGCTCTGGAACGTAGCGCGTTCGGCGATCTCGCGCATGGATTCGGGCATCGATATGTCTTCCGCAAAGCAGCCCGACTTGCTGGGCCGTATGGGTTCAACGGTCGACAGCGCCCAATCCCGTAATCGTGGCCGGGTGCATTGTTTAGAATTCAACCAATCATCGATTGCAAAGACCGGGCGGCGTTGACAGATCCGCGAGGAATGCGGTTAGAAGAATGACCGGCGGTAATGTCCCCGAGCCTCGTTCCGCGTCGAATTTGTGGCGATGGTCTCGGCGGTTACTTCGGACGCTTGGCGTTCGGTCGGGGCTGATGCGCTACGATGGGGATCTCATGTCGTCTGCGACAGAACTGCTCAGTATATTTGGAGCGGAGCAGGGCCAGCTCAAACGGATGGTGCGTCGCATCACCGGCAATGCGCATACGGCGGAAGACGTCGTCCACGAGACGTTCATCAAGCTGATGAATCGCAAGGTAACCGAACGGGACGTCGGTCTCGTCGTCACGACCGCGCGCAATCTCGCTTGCGACACGATCCGGGCAGAACGCGTCCGCGCCTCTTATGCCAGCAATGTGTCGTCGGAGCAGTTGCAGACCGGCGTGGTAGACCCAGAAGACGCGGTGGCAAGCCGTCTGGATCTCGACGCGCTGCTGCGCGCGCTGCAGACGCTGCCGGTGCGCACCCAGCGGATCTTTTTGCTGAGCAAGGTCGACGGCATGACCTATCCGCAGATCGCGCGCAGCCTGAACATCTCGGTCTCGACCGTCGAGAAGGAGATGATCTCCGCGCTCGAATTCTGCCGGACTTGGCGTCAGCGTCGCGAGACCATTTAATTATCGTCTCGAGCGGGTTCGGCTCGCGAGCGATCGCGATCTCGGGATGGCGTCGGTGGCCACTCGTCGTCGATGGCAGGCGGTGTTGAACGGACCAGCGGTGATAATCGGCTCCGCAACTGACCCGATAGCGCTGTGGTGCGCTCGCTTCTCAAGTGACCAAAAATCCAGCATCCGCTCAAGCCAAGCTGTCTTTCCACGAAGCATGATCATTTGTTAAGTATGTCATACTTGTTAGTGGGGGGTATCGGGCGATTCTAGGTGTTCAACCTTCCTAAGCGATGTGCGGATTCAATTTGTTACCAGCGCCCGGAGCGGAGATTCGACCCGTGCAACCAATGACGGAGCTGAATGCGGCGACGCCAAAGCGATGATCAATGCGCGGGAAAAAAATGAGGTGAGGCAGTGACGCTGCCTGACCACTGGCCTCCACGGAGGTATAGGCATGATCAACCGCCGAATACTGCAATCGGACGCAATGTGGTCCGATATGGGTCAGATGCGGACATCAGTATCAATATGAAGAGTCTTAGCTCGTATTCCGAACGTCAAGCGCATCTGTGATAAACATGTTCAGTCCGTCAATGTCTCGGCGCGATGCGATCGCGGGACTGAAGGATAGACTCAAGAACCCGACGTAGGCGGCGCACTGATCCGCCCTTCCACACAGAAACAATTGCAGCGCGCTCCTGGACGTCAAGAGGAGCAATCCAGCGTCTGTCGACGCCGCGATCTTCGGCGATGGCGTCTATCAATCCGGGCACGATGGCATCGAAATCGTTTAGGGTGGGCTTCGGAAATGCGATGATCCGGAAGCGGTCGAGCAGCGCTGAGGGTAATGGATTAAGGGTGTTGGCAGTGGCGACGTAGCTCACGTAACGCAGGTCGAGGGGAGTTTGCAGGGCCGGATCGGGATATCGCGAGCTCGTTTCGGGCTCCAAGATGCCGAGCAGGCAGTCCCAGAGCCGACCATTATCGGTGCGTGTGCCGGCTTTCTCGATCTCGTCGATGATCATGATGGGATTCGCAATCCGTCCGCGGGCAATGGCGAGCAGCGGATGGCAGGGCTCGGCTGAATTCCATCGACGTTCCGTGCCGGCGAAAGTGTTGCCGTCGCATTGAGACGCATCGGTGCGCCAGATTGCGACTCCGAGTTCTTCGCCCAATCTGCGAGCGAAACGTGTCTTCCCGCCTCCGGGCTCTCCGACCAGCAATAAGGGGCGCAGCCGTACGGTCGGACGGCCGATCAAGTCCGTGAGCACGAAGTCCACGACGTCGACCGCATAGGGAAACTCGCTTGCCAAAGTTCTGCGGACGTGGTTGAGCGCCGGCGTCTCGACTAGCGGCAGGGCATTGTTGAGCGCGTGCTTGAACGGCTCGGCGGATTTCAGTCTCTTGAGCTGGTCCTCGTCGAGCCGTGCCACGATGACGTGGTTGGGCGGGATGTGTTCGCTGAAGGGCGGGTCTGAAGCCTGGGCATCAGCCGATAGGGCGTCCTTCAGTCTGGCCGCGTCAGTATGCCGTTCAATTTGGTTCCGGACGCTTTGGGCTGTTCTGGCGACGGCTCGGCGAATCCGGCAACGTGCCGATTGTTCGCCCAGATGCGCAGCGCTGGAAATCGCCGGCCATGCGCGGGCCGTGTCGTTTGCGCCGATTGCCGCCGGCAATGCGGCGAAACCGAAGACAATTCGCTCGAGCTCGCAGCAGCGCTCGTCGTCGAGGCTTGCCTCGATCTGGCGGAAGGCAACGATCATGGCCCGCGCCACGCGCCGGTACGCCCCAAAGCTCTGAGGGTCGAATGGCAGGGGCAGGGTCAAAAGCCGGACACAGTCGCTTAGGCTCCGCAATGCCGGCAAGTCATGGACCACCGCCAGACGATCGAGTTCGGCCGCAAGGGCAAAGCCGGTCTCGGAAGTCCGCGCGGTCGCCCAGGCGGTGGTCTGGGACAGGTTTGGCGAAAGCTCATCGATCTCAGCGATCAGACGGTTCGCGAGGGCATCGTCGACGTCCTCCTTCGCCAGCATTGCATAGCGCAGCAGTCGTGGCAGTCCCTGCATGCCGCTATGGTCGCTATCAGCAGAGTCTGCCGCAGCGCCGTCCACGATCGCGTCGAGCTTGACGGTATCGTAAAGCGATGGAACGTCACTCTCATCGTCGTCGCCGATCAATTGTAGTTTCCTGGCCAGCCATCCAGGTCGCTGTCGTCGAATGTGGAGAGGGGTGAGGTCGTGATTGGGGCGCGACCATCGGGATCGGCGGGCCGACCAAGGCAGTAGAATCTCGACACGGTGCGGACCCAGCGGGCTTCCGGGTCGGCCCACCAAAGCTGCGAGGTGATGATCCTGCGCGATCCCAGCGGCGGGTGGTTGGCCACCTGGCCGACGAGACGGAGGCCTAGTGGCGTCAGCACGGGGACATAGAGATCCAACGTTGGCGCCGTCCGCAGCCTGCCTTCCACGAACGACGTGTCGTGCTCGAACAATGCGGAATCCTGGGCCAGTAAAGTCAGCCGCTCAGCGAGCTCGGCGGTAATCGTGCTGGGGTCAAGAAATGGGAAGCTGCGGGTGAGCATTTTGGGGGCTCGTTCAACTTGAGGAAAAGTGGGGCAGGGCGCTGTTGCGCGCAGGCAGAGGGGCACCGTAAATCGGCCTGTCTACCGCCGGTGATCCGCTCGAGACCTTATTGATGAGGCAGCACTTGGCGACTCGATGGGAGACCGGCCGGGGCTCGCCGTGGTCGAGCTGAATGATGATGGTCGCTGGGCGAACGTATCCCTGAGCCGGTCATGCGCCGTTCGCCGCGCGGCAGAGTCGGCTCTCCCTCTATGGCCGACCTGTGTCGCGACGGGCGACACGTTTCCAGTCTATTGGAAGGTGAAGCAGGTTCAGCCGTGGCGTGGGCGATTTCAGCTCGGCGTCCCGGGTTGCGGAGCTGGAATGGACCAATGCAACCTTGTCCTCGCTGCACACGAGGGCATCGGCTCAGGCCCACGCAGCAATGCCCCACCGCTGTTCCCGTGGCAGGCCGACGGTGACCGAGGGAGGCGGCGCGACGGTCAGAGGTCATCCGCATCTCCCTTCATCCTTGTCACGTACGCATCGGCGTGAACCGCCACTGCCGCTGCAAAAGCGCGGCAGCGTTCCATGAGTTGCGGATCCCGCCAGATGGCATGTTCAAATAGCAGCGCAGTCAGACAAGAGCTGTCAAGAAACGGCACCTCCACAATGAGGTCCACCGGCTCGCTTGGCGCCGCCTCGCGGTTGGGATCGCTCTCGCGCAGCATGGCCTCCAGCAACGCCCTTTGGTGATCTCGCTCCCTGTCCGGCGCAATGGCCGCCAGCAACGTCGGGACTGGAGTCCTTCTTTTACGCTGCTTGTCCCGAAAATGACTGAAACTGCGAAACGCCCAGTCGATCTCGAGCACCGACGTTCGAACTGGAACGATGATCACTGCCGCGCCGCGCATGGTCGCCCGATTGCAGGCACGGTCGTGACAGCACAGATCGACGACGACGTCTCCATCTGCGCCCACCTCCGCAATCGCAAGATGTTTGAGAGCAATTAAGAACCGCGCGTCGGCTTGATTGATCGCTGTCGCGAGCTTGATAGAAACGCCGGCGGTGAGTTCAAACGGGGGCTGTAGCATCAACGACGTGCAGTGCGCCGGCAGCGTTGCCCCGACCGGATCGATCGCCGCGACGGAGCCTGCATATGTCTGCCGCACGAGCATCGTTCGGCGACCCTGAAGATAGAGCCCGTTAGCCAGCAGCGCCGCCGTCAAGCCGCGGCCAGAGCCGCCATTGAAACCGGCAAGAAGGTAAATTCGCAGCCCCATCACGCATGCTCACGCGGCATGACGACGAAGAACGTTTTGGCGCATCGTCGCTGCCGGCGTGGCTTCGCCATACGCCGCGCGAAGATTCGTTGTCGCACGCCAAAGCCGCGAGTGCACCGTGCCAGTCTGCACGCCGAGCCGGGCTGCGACTTCCGCCTGCGGGAGCCCCTCGACCCGCACCAGCCAAATGACTTCCTGATCCGTCGCAGACAGAGCTCGCAGCGCAGCCATCACGTCATCAAGCTCGAGTGTCGCCTCCTGGGAGGCATCGACGGGAAAGTCGATCATCTCGGCGTCGTCGCTGCTGGTTGCGTCGAGAGGCGAGAGCACCAGATCGCGACGGTTGGCTCGCCGCCGGGCATTGCGAATGCAATTGTGCAGGATCGCAGTCAGCCAACCCGAGAGTCTTCCCTCTTCGAAGCGGTGAGCGTGCTGAAAGGCAATGAGCAGCGTATCCTGCACAAGGTCCTCCGGCGATCCGATGTCAGTCCGCGCTCCGATCAGAAACGTAGCGTGCCGCAGCAGGGCCGGTCTCAGCGCGATGATGCGGTTCGTCAGGGCGTCGGCAGGCTTGTCGGACATCGATTGCTCCTCTCGTGACGAGGGCAACCTGGCAGGATCCTCATGGATGTCAAGGATCTTTTTCCTATTTGTGGACTGAAGTTCTATCCGCCAGTTCTGGTCAACAGTCTTTGTGGCCGGCGGGAGAGCTCGACCGACTGCTATGAGTTATCAACGGCGCACCGACTGGAGCCACGTGAAAAGCGTGACGAAGAACGGTGCTGCATTGCCTATACAGCACACGAAGGGAGCGATTCAGACGTCAACGGCGTTAGTCGAAGTAATGGGGAGAATACGAGCTGATTGAAGTTGGCCGACGGTGTACGGCGTCAAGTGTGGTTTGAGCTGGAAGTCCCAGCCATCGGCGTAGCGATCGATGAGCTGATGGAGCCGATGCATCGTCGCATCCCGATCGAAACCCTGCTCCACCAAGCCGTTCGTCATAGTTTCGCACCAATCGGCGAGGTTGCGCTCCTGGCCATCTTCGAGCCCTTCCCGGATCATGAAGTAAAGCGCTAGACGCGCGACATCGTCCCGGGACGGTTTCCGAAGCGTCTTCTGCTGCTCGCGGTATGCACGCTGGTAGTCTGCCTGATTGATGCGGCGCGATTTTGGTCGATTTCATCATCTCAACTCCTCACGATTGACGGTGCCGGTGATCATGCCCCCTTCGCGAGACGCACTTCCAGCCTTTCCAGTCTGACGCAGGGCGTTGCAAGCGACAAATCTCGCCGGTGACGTGATCCGTTTCCACCGAAGATGATCACTGTTTGAAAGCGATAGCGCCATATGGAGCGGCGACGTTCGCTGCTCACAGGATGGCGAGCATGGGAGAAGCGGAGGCAACCTTCCGTAAGGCACCTCGCGCGCGGATCTTCCAAGTGTTGTTGCCGTCTAACTACGCCGGTCTTTGAATCGAAAATATCGAGAGCCGAATCAGAAATGCAGGGCTTGGAATCAAAAATGCGCAACTGCATCCGCGTTGCCCGCAACCGTAAGCTACGCACTCGAAACGTCTTCCAGATTGTCGACGACGCAAGTTGATGGGAGTGAGGCGATCGGCGCGACCGCTATGCCGGTCTTCCATCCGTATGGTCCTTCGAAGCCCTTTAAATATAACGATCGGTCAACGGCGTTGAGTGTTGCAACGCTAACTGAGACGTGTGAATCGGAATTGTCGAAGTTCGAATCGCCTTTCGTGAAGAGTGAAACGTAAATTTGGAGATCTGAATCGGATTATCGCAAGTGTTGTTGCGTTGCGGACAACAGAAAACGCTTTGTGAGTAACTCTTGTCGACGTCCTTCGCATACTATTGGATTGAGAGGTAGGGCCGGTGCAGTTCCGTCCGCGATTGTCCCGGTGGGACGAAGCGCGAGGTATGTCGGCGTTGTCCAGGCAAGGTCGACTTTCAAGCCATCGGAATAAGTGGTGGAAATGACGGTGTCTTGGACGTCGTGAGCGAGCGCTCGACGGGCTCTTATACTCCACGACGTCGGTGAAGGTCGCAATTTGTCTGTCGGCTCCAAGAGGTGGCATCAAGCAGCGCGAATAGCTCACGGTTAGCGTCATGGCGGCTCCGACCGCAGAGGCCGGTTGAACTTTAATGAACACGGCGCCGCTTCCTGAGCGCTATCAATGTTCTGAGGGGGGAAGGCGGAAACCTGTCGAGCGTGGCACCGGTCAACGAAACGACGTTGAGGTTTGCAACGCTAGTTAAGATTCTTGAATCACAATTATAGAAGTGTGAATCGCCTTTCATCAAGATGGAAACGGAAATCTCGAGTACTGAATCGGCTTTCCGCAACTGTTATTCGGTTGCGGGCGAGCGCTAAGACGTTCAAGGCAATTGATATGACGTCGCTCGGTCCAAGCCAGTCAAAGACTGCCCCTCGTGAGAACGACGATCGTTGCGGATTGGCGATGCGGAGGGGCGCGTAATTAGTTATTTGGATCTCGCATCGTTTGATGACGCAACGCCGTTTTCGAAGTTTGAAACAGAAAACTCGAGATCCGAATCGCTTTCATGGAGTTCTGCAACGAAAAGTTCGAGAGTTGAATCGTCTGTCGCGGACTTTGAATCAGAAATGCGCAACTATTTTGGAGTTGTCTGCTACGTGCGGTCAGCGGGAAGTGATTTATTCGTTGATATCGACGTTAGGCTGTGCGTCCCGCAGAGGACTGTCGGCGCGGATGCGAGTTGCCTTGCACGGATTGCCGGTTTGCCGGTGATGGGGACGCTTTGGGTGCCCCGAGGTTAAGGAGCCGTGCTCTCGGAGCGACTTCGCCAGAGAACGTGCTAGCGGTGTCGTCTGTCCGTCCCGTCCGATCAGTACCGGGGACAAGGAAAACATCCAGCGAAGCCGTTTCCGTTTTGTCGCTGGATAGATGTGCTCGAACATCCGGTGAGAGGGCCGTCGGTGGGGGCAGGCGTCGCGGGTGCAGCCCTACGTCTGAAGCTTCTTATTCCAAGAGCGTTGTCTCGACGGAGGTTGGCTGGTGTAGCCGAATATCCCGCAAGGAATGTCGGGATTACCGGTGTCGTTCGAGGCCGTCTCCAATCCCGCGCCGTGTATCAGCATTTTGTTCGGGGATCTGCGAAGAGGTGCCGGTCGAGCAAAGCATGAACTCCTCCGGCGCTGACCAGGGTGAGGGCGCTCTAGCATTGCCTGAGGGGAGGGGGTGGTCGCGCCGCGGATGGTGGACGGCGTCGAGCCCCGTTAACTGCCCGCCTTAAGTTCGATGGCGGTCGCGACGAGGCCGGTCGAAACCCTGACCGAGGCGGCCGCCGCTTCCCGAAGTCCTCAAGGAGTGGAAGGCGACAAGGTCGGGATAACCAGCGCTCCGTTGCTCATCCCGATTCACAACTCGGCGAGTCCGTGACGGTGGCATGGTGCGATCGCTGGATGTTCACTAAGTCGCTACCGGGCCGGTAGGCTCCGATTCCGAAGCGGCTACTCGGCTCCGGCAAAGTCCGAGCCGGGGGGGCCCTCAGCAACAGAAAAATTGTTGCAGCATTGTTGCAGGTCGAAACCCACTTTCGCCGTACGGTTGTAAAACGTGCGTTCGCCCGTCAACAGATTTTGCAAAATACAATCAACGGTTTATGGCGGAAGGGGTGGGATTCGAACCCACGGTACCCTTGCGGGCACGCCGGTTTTCAAGCGCGGTACAAAAGGACCGCGCCGGCGCGCCTGCCGGACACCTTTCAGGCACCGGTGGCTTCGAAATCCATCAGCCAGACTTTCGCGAAGAAGGACGACGCCAGGCTCCGGCTGCAGGCGACCCAGGCTGCGATGAAGCTCGGCAATTGCTGCGGTCCCCGGCTTGAACCGAAAGCCCGCGGGCGCTCGGATGGCCGCAAAAGCGCTTAGTGGAGGCGCTCGACGACTACCGCATCAAGGTGACGCCTGAGAAGAAGGGGGCGTCTCAGGAAGCTGCAATGCTGCAGATGTTGGCGCGCGAGGCGTTCGCGCAGAAGCGCATCCGGGATTTGTCCGTTTCCGATTTGCGGACTTCCGCGACGCGCGCGAGACGATCGGGAAGTCGGCGTCCACGATCCGGAACAACCTGAACACGGTCTCGGCCGTCTACGAGTGGTTGATCCACGAGAAGTCCGTCGATGTCTCCAATTCGATCGCCTCGCTCCGGAAGCGCCGGCGCGGCGTGCCGCAGCTCTCTGGCCATCGTGAACGACAGCTGCGCCAGGGTGAGGAGAGGGCCATCAGTGAGGCAATCGAGGGGCTGGTCGGCCCAGCGGGTCGGCAATGGAGAGCTCTGTTTTCGCTGCTGCTCGATACCGGGATGCGCCTCGGTGAGGCGATGTCGATCGAGTGCGCGTGGATCCGGCAGGAGCCCGGGCTCTTCGTCATTCCGGACTCGAAACAGCAGCGCGCGCCATGTCGCGATCTCCGACCGCGCCTACGCCGGCCTGCTGGAACTAATCGACCGGGAGCCGGCGGACAGCAAGGTGTTCAGATTTTCGTCGTGGGTCGCGGAAAACGCATGGCGGAACGAGATCCGTATCACGGCGCAATGCCCGGATCTTCGCATCCACGATCTCCGGCATGAAGCCCTGTCCCGAATGTCGGCGCGCGGCGCCGACCTCAAGACGCTGATGCGGCAGAGCGGCCACAAGACCGTTGCAGTGCTGATGAGATACCTGAACCCTACCCCTGCGGAACAGAGGTCGAGGTTGTTCCGGAGGACGCCATCGTTGAAGCGAAGGCTTGACGGCTGGATTGTACCTGAAGCCTGGCGGCCCGCCGTCAACGCTGCGGCCGAAGCGTGAAATGCGGTTTGGTCCTGGAATCTGCCATCTGACTCCGTCCAGGCCCGCGCGTCTGTTTCACACGGCAAGCGGGTGATACGCAAAGCGGGGGACAATGTCTGGCTTGGGCCAGGAGCGGACCTGCCCATTGCGAGCGCATTGTGAGGATTCAATCAATTTGTTTCTGACGTTCTGAGGACTGTGACGCTATCATAGTATGAACGGAGTGCATCTTGATGACTGACGGCGACGATAGTCGCCGTTGACAGGCGCATCTTCAATATTTGGTGCAGTAATATCTCGGACGGTTTGCTCAAAGCTGAGGTGGCTTCGTCGAGAATTAGTAGATCTGGTTGGTAGAGGAGGGCGCGCGCTATCGCCAAACGCTGCTTCTCCCCCTCGGATAGACGTAAGTCCCAACGATCGACGTGGTCTAGAAGTGCAACAAAATGATCGAGCCCGACGTCCTGCAACGCCTCGACCATCCGAGCGGCGTCCGAACGATCAGGGGCTTCCGGATAGGACAGGGCGGCGCGCAGGGTGCCGAGCGGGAGATAGGGGCGCTGAGGCAGCACGAGCGGTCGGCGCGCAGCAGTCGAGACTCTTCCATCGACAAATGGCCAAATGCCGGCGATCGCTCGAACAAGGCTGGTTTTTCCGGTGCCGGACGGACCGGTGATCAGCAGCGAGGTGCCGGATTCGACCCGAACGCCGTCGACTGCGATGATGGGAGAGCCGGCTGCCGTCTTCACGACGATTTCTGAAGCATCCAGCGCGGCGCCGGCAGAGGGAGATGTCACATCTGCATTTGCGGGCTTGGACTGCTTCACGACTTGCGCGAATTGCGATAGCCGGTGTGTCACGGCAGCGAGCTCGGCGAGCTTCAGATAGGCGTTGATGAAGTAAGAGAACGAATTCCGAACCTCATTGAACGCAGATCCGGATTGCATGAACGATCCGAGCTGCATCGTTCCGCCGAAGAACAGCGGCGCCATGACGAAGTAAGGAAAATACAGCGAGTAGCGCTTGTAGGATTCGGAGAACAATCCGATCAACTGCTGGAGCTTCATCAGCCGAAACCAGTTGTCGACGATGGCCTGAAATCGCATCGCAAGGCCGCGCTTCTCGAAATCTTCGCCGTGCAGCAGCGCGACTGCCTCACTGTTCTCGCGAAGGCGCACGAGCGCGAAGCGGAAATCGGCCTCGCGCCGCTCCTGCTCAAAATCGATTCCGATCAGGCGGCGGCCGATCCAATGGGTGACGGCGCTGCCAGCCACCGTATAGATCAACGCCGCCCAGACCAGATAGCCGGGAATGGTCACGCCGAAGATGGAGAAGGGAATGCTGCTGGACAGCGCCCACAAGATTGCGACGAACGAGGTCAGACGCGCGATGGCGCCGATCAGCCCCACCAGGAGTTCCAGAGTCAGGCTGATATAGGAGCGGACGTCTTCGGCGATCCGTTGATCCGGATTATCGACGGCGCCGGCCGCCATCGTGGCGCGGTAGTGGGTTGATCCATGCAGCCATCTGTCGAGATAATGCGCGGTCATCCAGCCGCGCCAGCGAATGGTGAGCCATTGGCCGAGATAGCGCTGATACACCGCCCCGCAGATGTGGAACACGGCGATCACCGCGTACACCCAGAACTGTTCGATGAAGCCGGGCCAGTTCTTGTCCTGGAGCGTCTGGAAGAACGCGTTGCGCCAGTAGTTCTCGGCGACGGCGGCACCGACGGCGACGAGTTGCGCACCGATCAGGCTCGCAAGGAGACCCAAACCAATCCAACGCTGATCCGAGCGGAAATACGGCACCGCAAGATGCAAAGCACTGCGCAGGCCTGCGTGGAGGGAAAGCGGGGAGGTCAATCGGGACGCCCTGTCAGATGGGAAAATTGTGGCCGCGCTTCAGGAACGGGGCAGGCGCTACAGAAACGGCGGTCGGGAAGCCGATATTGTAAGCAGCAGACTCGGCGGGTCGGGACCCCGTCTCGGTCATGGACGGCGCCGGCGAGTGGATTCGGGAGCCCCCCGGCCCAACGAGCACTCGCCAGGATCTCCTGCGCCTCCGCGAGCCGCCGTGACGGGCCGGCAACCTGTTCGATCCGACGAAGCATCGCCTCAAAGGTGTTGCCGGCGTTGCTCCAACAGACGCGGCGCGTGAGTTTTGTGCGAGCTGTCAGCAGATCGATCAAAGGCGCCAAATGATCGAAGACCAGCGACCGAAGCCGTTCGAACGGATCCTGCTCGCCGGTCTGGAAGCTCTCGTGTCCGATCTGAACTGCGGCAACTCGTCCGTCCTCGGCCATGACGAAATGGACTTCGTCCAGGCCGATCGCCACTGAACGACCGAGGCAGACGTCGGCCAGAAGAACCGGTGGCAGGACGACGTTGAGATACCATTTCATCCAGATCGAATGCGTCGCGCGTTCGTCGAACTGGTCGAACCGCTTCGCAAAGCGGTTGTGAATGAGGGATCGGTGAGGGCTGACGAGCAAAGCGTCAGCCGGCAAGGCCGGGCGGGGATCCTCCGGTCCGACCAGGCTGCCTGCGAACGACGCGGTGCCTTCATGGCTGGCCGCGAGATCGTCGATCTCGCGGCAGAGGGCGGCGGGAGGGATCACGATCACCGGGGATGCCCTCCCGCGCCGGCTCAGAACCGGACCCGGATCGTACCGTCGACAGTGCGGCCAAGCCCATAATAGCATTGGCTCAGCGCATCGCAGGATCCGACGTAGCGCTTGTCGGTCAGGTTCTTGACGTTGAGCGCGACGTCCCAGTTCTGCAGGCTGGCGGAGATCGCCCCCAGCCGATAGCGCAGCGACAGGTCGACCAGCGTAAACGACGGGATCTCCGTGGTGTTGAGCGTATCGGCGAACGACGATCCGACGTAACGCACCCCGCCGCCCAGGGTCAGGCCGGCGAGGACGCTGGTGTCTTCGAAGCTGTAGGTGGTCCACAGCGACGCGGCATGGCGGGGCATGCTGACCGGATCCTTGCCGATGCCGCCGGCTGTGTTGGTGGCCGTCACCTTGGGGGCCAGATAGGTGTAGGCGGCGGATGAATTGAAGCCGTAGAGACGGGTGGTCTTCACCTCGATCTCGGCGCCGCTGGCTTCGACCGAACTGGTCTGGACGGCGTAGCCGGGATTGACGAGATCAGCCGTCAGTACGTTGTTCTGAGTGATGTTGAAGCCCGCCGTTGAGATCGCCAGGTTCATGCCGGGCGGCAGATATTTGACGCCACCCTCGATCTGGTCGCCCGTGACCGGAATGAACGGGCGTCCGGAGAAGTCGGTGCCGATCGTTGGCGCAAACGACTGGGAATAGTTGACGTACGGCGCAACGCCACTGTCGAATGCGTAGATGGCGCCAGCCTGATAAGTCGTGGCGTTGTCGTTCTGACGCGTCCACGGCGGCTGCGTGAAATTGCCGGTCGCCGGCACGAGAGTCTGGCTCTGTTGAGCGAAATGCGCGGTGTCGTTGCGAGCGCCGAACAGGACTGAGAGGCGTCCGAGCTCGATGCGGTCCTGCAGATAGACCCCGATCTGCTCGACATCCTGATAGCGTTTGGTCGTCAGCGGATTGTTCGGCAGCGCCGCGCCGTAGAGCGGCGCGTAATAATTAAGCAGGAAATTGCTGGTTCCGCGATTGGTGCCTGTGCCCTGGTAATTCGGGATCGACGCATAGTCGACGCCGAACATCACGTGATGACGAAGCGGACCGGTCTCGAAGTCGGCCTTCAGGCGATTGTCGATCTGGAAGATGTCGATACTGTATTGCTGATAGGCCATCTGCCGCTGCGTCGTCACGTTGCCGGTCGAGCGGCTCTGGACCTCACGCAGGGAAATGTCGATGTTCTGGTAAGCAAAGTTCTGCTGGAACGAGAAGACGTCATTGAACTGATGCTTGAACTCGTAGCCTATCCGATAGCTCTCCTTCGAGGTGTCGTGATAGTTTGGTTCGCCCAGGAACGTCTTGCGCGAAATGAATTGGCCATTGGCGCCGGGCACCACCGAGCCGATGTAGGGCAGGGGCTGCAGCACCGTGAGGTGCGGGTCGTATTGGTAGCTGGCGAGCAGGGTCAGACTGGTGTCTTCGTTCGGCCGGATCGTCACCGAAGGAGCGAAGAACATTCGTTCGTTCTTGGTGAAATCGATCTCGCCGTCGCCCATCTTGCCGACGCCGACGAAGCGATACAGCACGCTCTTGTTTTCGTTGGCTGGACCGCTGACGTCGAACGCTCCCTCGAGATAGCCCCGCAGGCCCATGCGGAGCAGGGCTTCGCCGAACGGGGTTTCGGTCGGCCGCTTGCTGGTGAGATCGATGATGCCGCCGGGGCTGCCCTGTCCGTAGAGGGTCGAGGCTGGGCCCTTGAGCACGTCGACGCGCTCGAGACCGTAGCGTTCGAATCCCCAGTTGCTGTCGTGCAGTTTGAGGCCGTCGAGGTACTGAAACGCTTCGAAGCCGCGCACGCGATTGTATTCCCGCGTCAGGTTGCCCTGTCGGAAGAAGCCGCCGACGCCGGCGGTGTACTGGAGAGCTTCCTGCACGGACGCGGCGTCGCGGTCGAAGATTTCCTGAGCGGTGACGGTCGATGTGCTTCGCGGCAGGGCCAGCACCGGCGTGTCGGTCTTCGAGCCGACACTGGTCGCGGTCGCGATGTAGCCATTCAGGCCGGGCACGCTGATGCCAGGATCGGTCTGCCGAGCTGGAGCGGGGGGAGGCGATGCGGCAGTCGTGCGTTCCACCCTTGGGCTGCGGCGCGACGCGGCAGAGCGCGCCTCGCGCGCGGGCGGACTGCGTCGGACGTTGCCGTCTTGCTGCACCACGACCGGCGGCAGATCGGGATTGCTCGATCGAGATTGTTGGGCATGCGAGGCGTCCAGCCCGGCGCCGCTGATGAGCAGTGCGCCAGTTGCGCACGCGGCGAGATAGTTGCGCCGCGCAGTGCGCGTGCCCGAACGATCCGAACCGACAGACATACTTCCCCCCAAATTCCAAGCATCTGTCTGCTACGACGTTCGCGAGTGGATCGCCGACGCAAATCGGCTTTCGGCTGTCGCGGGTCGAGAACGGGTCGTTTTGATTGAGACAGATGAACTGACGACGAGGCTTGGCCTCGCGGCAAGGTGACACGTCACCGCGACAAGCTCGTCCCTCGCGAGTGATGCTCGGGGAGCTTCGCTCCGGTTCACCCCGACCGGCGCGTTCGCACATGACCACTGCTGACGGCAGGTCTCCTGGCTCGCGGGTCGTCGTCTCCAGTCGCCTTCCCGGATCGAGGACAAAGATCCAGTGGCCGTCTGACCGAGACTCGTCGCTTACAGTTGCGGGGGCAGCCGCGGCATTGGAGAAAAATCTCCGCACCGCATTCCCTTTTGATCCTCCCGAAGGAAGAACCGTCAAGTAATGGTTAAAATTGTCGTTCAACCGAGTCAATCGACAATGGCAAAATCAAGACGATCGCGGCGAGGCTTCCACGTCAGATGCGGTCCGTAGCTTCTGAAAAGTTGCGTTCTCGCGCGCGTTGCATGTGGAAGTAGTATTCCGCATTCCGGCGGACGGCATCCGCGCCGCGTCTCGGCACTCAGCCGTTCTTACGAGCTTCAAGCCTCTCGATCTGATCGGCTACGCTGCGCCAGCTCGCGTCGAAGTGTCGATCGACCGGCGGCTCCCAGATCGTCCGACGAGCGAGCCGCTGCGCGACTTCGAAGTCGACGCTGCCGGGCGGGCCGGCGAGATCGATGACGACGGCGGATTCGGGAAGCCGGGCCAGGACGGTCGCTCCGATCGGCCTGGAGAAGCTCGTGGAAATCAGCAGGTCGATTCCCGCCGCGACCGCTGGCATATCTTCGAACCGATGCGGGACGGCGCCGGTGCGCTTGACAGCGATGTAGCCATCGATCGTATCCGCGGTGGCGTGCACGCGAACGCCAATATCCGTCAGGCGTTCCAGCAGTTGGACGACGACGTCACCGTCACCGACCACGCACACGGCGATCCGCCCGTTCGCTTGCTGGTGGTCGGGTCCCATATCGAGCGCGCTGATCGACGGTGTCGCAAGATCCGGCCCGGAGCAGCCGTGGCCGATGCTGAGTTGGCGTCGCCACGGATCGTCCCGATCCTCACCGATCGGCGGTTGTAGGTCGGCGGATCGCAGGTCGCTTCGGCGAGGCGGCTCGCGCAGCAGCGCGATCCGGACCAGCATCTCCAATCCCCGCCAGAATTGAAATTGCAGCCGCCATGCCAGCGCGCGCAAACGCCATCGTCGTGTGCGTCGCGCCGTTTCGATGCCGCCGGACGGTCCGACTATAATCGACGAAGGGCGTGGTGGGGCCGGATCGCCTCCGAGCAGATTTTGTGTCGCGTTCGATGCTACCACTGAATCGGGTTGCGGCTCGATCGGCTCGGTCCGGCGCTCGCCGCGGGCTGCCGGCTTCGAATGAGGTGATTGCATCGTTCAGTCCCAATCCAGCGCCCCGCCGTTCTGGTATTCGATAACGCGGGTCTCGAAGAAGTTCTTCTCCTTCTTCAGGTCCATCGTCTCCGACATCCAGGGGAACGGATTGTCGGTCTCGGCGAACACCGGGCGAAGCCCGAGCTGAACGCAGCGGCGGTTGGCGATGAAGTGCATATAGCTCTCGCACAATGCCGCGCTCAGCCCCAGCAGGCCGTGAGGCATCGTATCCCGGCCATACGCGACTTCGAGCTCGGCGGCGTCGTGGATCATGCCGCGGATATCGTCCTGAAACGACGCCGTCCACACCGCAGGGTTTTCGAGCTTGATCTGGTTGATGACGTCGATGCCGAAGTTCAGGTGGATCGACTCGTCCCTCAGGATGTACTGATACTGTTCGGCGATCCCGGTCATCTTCTGCCGCCGCCCGAGCGACAGGATCTGCACGAAGCCAGTGTAGAACCACATCCCCTCGAACACGACGTAGAACGCGACGAGATCACGCAAGAACGCCTGGTCGGTCGCCGGCGTTCCGGTCTTGAAATGCGGATCGTCGAGATGCCGGGTGTACTCGAGTGCCCACGCCGCTTTGTCGGTGATCGACGGCACCTCCCGATACATGTTGAACAGCTCGCCCTCGTCGAGGCCGAGGCTTTCGACGATGTACTGGAAGGTGTGGGTGTGCACCGCCTCCTCGAATGACTGGCGCAGTAGATATTGCCGGCATTCAGGATTGGTCAGGTGGCGATAGATCGCTAGCACGATGTTGTTGGCGACTAGCGACTCCGACGCGGCGAAGAAGCCGAGATTGCGCTTCACCATCCGGCGCTCGTCCTCGGTCAGGCCGTCGCGCGACTTCCACAGCGCGATGTCGGCCTGCATCGAGACTTCGGTCGGCATCCAATGGTTGTTGCATGCGGCGAGATATTTATCCCAGGCCCAGCGATACTTCAGCGGAAGAAGCTGATTGACGTCGGCGCGCGCGTTGATCATCCGCTTGTCGTCGACCCGCACCCGGGCGGCACCGCGATCGATCGTGCCGAGTCCGGAGGCATCGGCCTGAAGGACGGCGTCTGAATCTGCGACGAGCGCAGCGTTCTGGCTTTTGACGGCTTGCAGCATGTTGGACATTTCCGGTTCGATCACTGGCGCTTCGCAGGTCGGATCGTCGATCGCGCACGCCTTGCCCCAGCCTTCGCCGACATCATGGCCGTTGGCGGCCCCGTTGCGATGCGTCGTTTCAGCGGAGGCGGTCGGCAGCATGATCGCGGAGACCGCGTTGAGCTTGCCGTCGGTGCCGCGTAGGGTCGATTTTTCGACATGGGTGGCTGAACGGGACCGCAGGTAGTAAGTAGTCTTTAATCCGCGCCGCCACGCCAGCCGGTACAGCGCGTCGAGCTTCTTGCCGCTCGGATTGGCGAGATATAGATTGAGCGACTGCGCCTGGTCGATCCATTTCTGCCGCCGGGCGGCGGCCTCGATCAGCCATGTCGCGTCGATCTCGAAGGCGGTCGCGTACAGCGCCTTGAGGTCGTCGGGCACGCGGTCGATCTGGCCGAGACTGCCGTCGAAATACTTCAAGTCCGAGATCATCACCTCGTCCCACAATCCGCGGCCCTTCAGGTCGCGGACCAGATGGGTGTTCACGACGGTGAAGTCTCCCGACATGTTGGATTTGACGTAGAGGTTCTGATAGGCGGGTTCGATCGACTGCGATACGCCGCAGATGTTGGAGATGGTCGCGGTCGGGGCGATCGCCATGACGTTGGAATTGCGCATGCCGGTCGTCGTGACGCGTCGGCGCAATGCCTCCCAGTCCAGTCGATGGCTCCGATCGACGTCAACGTCGATGCCACGCGCGTCATCGAGCAGACGGATCGAGTCGAGCGGCAGAATGCCCCGCGACCACAGCGAGCCGTCGTAGGACGCGTAGCGGCCACGTTCGGCCGCAAGGTCGGTCGAGGCCGAGATCGCCCAATAGGCGATCGCTTCCATGCTCTCGTCGGCGAAGGCGACCGCTTCGTCGGAGGCGTAGGGCATTCGCAGGATGTTGAGCGCGTCCTGAAAGCCCATCAGGCCGAGACCGACTGGGCGATGCCGGAGGTTGGACGCCCGTGCCTCGGGGATGGTGTAGAAATTGACGTCGATGACGTTGTCGAGCATCCGCATCGCGGTCGTCACCGTGCGGGCCAGCCGATCGTGATCGAGCCGGCCTTGCGCCACATGATTGACGAGGTTGATCGAGCCGAGGTTGCACACCGCGACCTCGCGCTCGGAGGTGTTCAGCGTGATCTCGGTGCAGAGATTCGACGAATGCACCACGCCGCAATGCTGCTGCGGCGAGCGCAGGTTGCAGGGATCCTTGAAGGTGATCCACGGATGCCCGGTCTCGAACAGCATCGTCAGCATCCGCCGCCACAGATCGACCGCGCGAACCTGCTTGGTAACGCGCAGTTCTCCGCGTGCGGCCTTGGCTTCGTAAAAGGCGTAGCGCTCGGCGAAGGCGCGGCCGGTCAGATCGTGCAGATCCGGCGTCTCATCCGGCGAGAACAGCGTCCAAGGTCCGTCCTGCTCGACGCGGTGCATGAACAGGTCCGGCACCCAATTGGCGGTGTTCATGTCGTGGGTGCGGCGGCGATCGTCGCCTGTGTTCTTGCGTAGATCGAGGAATTCCTCGATGTCGATATGCCAGGTCTCGAGATAGGCGCAGACCGCGCCCCTGCGCTTGCCCCCTTGATTGACCGCGATCGCGGTATCGTTAGCGACCTTCAGGAACGGCACCACGCCTTGGCTTTCGCCGTTGGTGCCCCTGATATGGGCACCGAGACCACGGACTTGGGTCCAGTCGTTGCCGAGGCCGCCGGCGTATTTCGACAGCAGCGCGTTGTCCTTGATCGATTTGAAAATGCCGTCGAGATCGTCGGGCACCGTGGTGAGGAAGCACGACGACAATTGCGGTCGCAGCGTGCCGGCATTGAACAAGGTCGGCGTCGACGCCATGAAGTCGAACGACGACAGCAGGTTGTAGAATTCGATTGCCTTGGCCTCGCGATCGACTTCGCGCAGTGCGATGCCGCAGGCCACCCGCATGAAGAACGCCTGAGGCAGTTCAAAGCGCGTGCCATGGACATGCAGGAAGTAACGGTCGTACAGGGTCTGCAGGCCGAGATAGTCGAATTGCAGGTCGCGCTCGGGTTTGATTGCGGCGGCGAGTCTTGCCAGGTCGAAGCGGCCGATCTCAGGATCGATCAGCTCGTGCGCGATGCCGACTTTGACATAGGCGCTGAAGTAATCGGCATAGCGTTCCGCCATCTGCGCCTGTGTCGCCTGATGCGGCCGGCCCTCGACGAAGCTCAGGGCTTCGCGGCGGAGCTTGTCGAGTAGCAGCCGTGCGCTGACCTCGGCGTAGTCGGGCTCGGTCTCGACGAAGATTCGTGCGGCAAGAATCGGCGCCAGCGCCAGTTCGTCGTCGCTGATCCCGTCGTAGAGATTGCGCTGCGTTTCGGCGAGCACGGCGTCGACCGATACCCCGTCGAGCCCCGCGCACGCTTCCGCGATGATCGCGGCGAGGCGCTGCATGTCGATTGGAAGTAACGTTCCCTCGGCGGATTTGGTGCGCAGCGCGGGCGCGACGGGTTTAGCCTGCGCGGCCGCCGCCTTGGCACGTTCGCGGGTGCGCTCTTCGCGATAGATCACGTAGGCGCGCGCGACCTTGTGGTGCTCGCTGCGCATCAGGGCCAGTTCGGCCTGATCCTGGATATCTTCGATATGGAAGGTGCGTCCAGGTCCGACCCGGCGGGTGAGATTGGCAACGATCTGGTCGGTCAGCTCAGCAACGGTGTCGTGAACGCGCCGGGACGCGGCGGCGTTGCTGCCTTCGACGGCGAGGAACGCTTTCGTCAGCGCAACGGCGATTTTCGATGCGTCGAACGGCGACACCTCGCCGCTCCGCCGGATCACCTGATAGCTCGTCTCGTGCGCGGCGCCGGCTGCGGCGTCGGCAGAGGCGAGGGGTGACAATGGCGCGCGGCGCGCGGCGTGGGCAGCTTCGGTTCCGACAGACATTCCCAAGACCCCGTGGATGTTGGGGCAGGGACATGGCGGAGACGCGAGCAGGAGGGCGTCCGTGAGGACTGCGACGGCTGCCATGCGACCCACCGGGACACCCCGCCCAGGGACGATTGCGACTGTCGCGGCAGGTCTCCTGGCTCGCGGGTCGTAGCGTCGGTCCAGTCTTCCCGGGCCGTTGAGGGCCCAGTGACGAATATCGGACGTCGGCTCGCCGCTTACAGTTGCGGGGGCAGCGCCGGCGTTGCACCGGCTTCCCTCTTAGCTCTCGGGTCGCTGACGCGACTCGAAAGACCGTGACATCTATATATTGTAGTTAGGTAGACCTTTGGTCAATCCGTTGTGTCGACTTTGGGCGGATGTTCGCTGTGGACGGTACCTGAGTCAGGGGGCGACGGAGCGGAACGGCTGTACCCGCGTGCGTCCGGCGCCCAGTGAGCCGAGATCGGCAGACAGCCGTTCCAGCGCGCACGCGTCAAGCAGATCCGGGTGAACGGTCGTGCGCAGATCGCAACTCACCCCGCTGCCGAGCACAAGCGCAAGGCTGGCGCGCGCGCCGTCGCCGCTGCCGGCGACGCCGGTGATCCGATCGTACTCGGCGAACGGCGCTTTGACGTCGAAGCCGATCCAGTCGAGCAGCGGCAGGACGCGTGCGAGGCGTTCAGGATAAGGCCCCGCAGTGTGCAGTCCGATGCGAAAGCCGAGCGAACGCACTGCCGCGATCGCCAGCGGAAGATCCGACTGCAGCGTCGGCTCGCCGCCGGAGAACACCACTCCGTCGAGCAGCCCGCGCCTTGTCTCCAGGAATGCGAACACGTCCTGCCACGCCAGCTGATCCGGCCCGCGGGCCGGCAGCAGATGCGGGTTGTGGCAGTAGCCGCACTGCCAGGGACAGCCTTGGCAGAACACGGTCGCGACCAGCTCGCCCGGCCAGTCGCAGGTCGACAGCCGGACGAGACCGCCGATCCGCAGCTCAACCGTGCTTGGCGCGGGCTTCGGTGAAGTACTTGCGGTCATTGAATTCGCCGATCTTGCCGCGGTTGAACGAGGCGACGGGACGGTGATAGCCCATCACCCGGGTCCAGATCTCGCAGGGTTGGCGCTCGGCATCGGTCAGTTCGATGGTGTCCATCGCGTCAGTGGGGATGGTCACGTGGGCGTTCATCAATCGTCTCCTTCTGTTCAGTGGGTGGCGGCGAGCCGCTTGGCCGCGAGGCGTTCGGCGTCGCATTTCGGGCAGAAGGCGTGTTCGCCTTCGATGTAGCCATGGGTTGGGCAGATCGAGAAGGTCGGTGTCACCGTGACGTAAGGCAGCCGGAAGTTCTCCAGCGCGCGTCGCACCAGCTTCTTGCAGGCCTCGCCGGACGACAGCTTCGATCCCATGTAGAGATGCAGTACTGTCCCGCCGGTGTATTTGCGCTGCAGATCGTCCTGGCGTTCCAGCGCCTCGAACGGATCGTCGGTGAAGCCGACCGGAAGCTGACTTGAGTTGGTGTAGTACGGATTGTCCTCGGTGCCGGCCTGCAGGATTCCGGGGAAGCGCTTGCGGTCCTCCTTGGCGAACCGATAGGTCGTGCCTTCCGCCGGCGTGGCCTCGAGATTGTACAGATTACCGGTCTGCTCCTGGAACGCGACGATCCTGGCGCGCACATGGTCGAGGACACGGACGGCGAAGCCGTGCCCCCACGGCGTCGCGATGGTCTCGCAGTCCGCGGTGAAGTTGCGGATCATTTCGTTGACGCCGTTGATGCCGACGGTGGAGAAATGGTTGCGCAGCGTGCCGAGATAACGCTTCGAATACCGGCACCTCGTCGCGCAGATCTTCCGGGCAGGTCCAGTCGAAGGTGAGGTTGGTGAACGGCGTCTGCGTGCCCCAGCGCGACGGGACGTTGAGGTTGTAGACCAGTTCCTGGATGCCCTGCAGCACGTCGGCGTAGCTCAGCCCGTCCTTGCGCAGGAACGGCGCGAGGTAGGTGTCGAACGAGCTGAACGCTTGGGCGCCGGCCCATTCGTTCTGCAGCGTGCCGAGAAAATTGACGATCTGTCCGATCGCGCTCGACAGATGCTTCGGCGGGCTGGCCTCGACCTTGCCGGGCACGCCGTTCAAGCCCTCGGTGAGCAACATGCGCAGCGACCAGCCGGCGCAGTAGCCGGACAGCATGTCGAGGTCGTGAATATGCAGGTCGCCGTCGCGATGGGCGCGGCCGACTTCCGGCGGATAGACGTGCGATAGCCAGTAGTTGGCGACCACCTTGCCGGACAGATTGAGGATCAGGCCGCCGAGTGAATAGCCCTGGTTGGCATTGGCGTTGACCCGCCAGTCGGTGCGGTCGAGATATTCGTTGATCGACGCGATCGCATCGACGGCGACCTTGCGGTCGTTGCGCGCCTGGGAGCGCTTCTCACGATAGACGATATACGCCCGCGCGGTGGTCAGGTGGTTCGCCGAGATCAGCACCTGCTCGACGATGTCCTGAATCTGCTCGATCTGCGGCACGGCGCTGGCGAACCGGTGCGCAATGACCTTGACCGACTGACTGGTAAGAAGCCCAGCTTCGAGTTCGCCGAACTCCTCCGTGGCCTGTCCGGCGCGCGCGATCGCGGATCGGATCTTGGCACTGTCGAACGCCGCTTCAGCGCCGCTCCGCTTGATGATCGCTTGAGGAAGGTTGGTCTGGTCGGAAACAGGCATCGGCACACCGCGGGTCGAATTGCGGGCCGGGGTTCAGGCAGGCGCGTGCAAGAGTCGTACGGAGCGCCGTACGCACGGAAGCAAGCGACCCACCGGGACACCCCGCCCAGGGACGTTTGGTTGTTCGCGGCAGGTCTCCTGGCTTGCGGGTCATTGCCTCAGTCCGCCTTCCCGGGATTGCTCCCAGTGGCCTGATGACGTCGGCTCGCCGCTGACAGTTGCGGGGGCAGCTCCGGCTTAGGCGGTAACGCCGCACCGAATTCCCTCTTAGCCCTCGATCAAACGATTCGAGAGACCGCGAATACAATATGTAGTGCTCTGGGCGCTGCTCTTGTCAAGCTGTCGATGTGTCATTGCTGCTGCTCGCGGGCGCGGATGTGGCAGCATCGGCTCGGCGCCAAGCCTCAATCTGGTCCGGACGGTGCGCGAGCGCCGTGATCGGGGCGGGCGGATACAGCACCAGAAACACCGACTTCTTGCCGCTCCGGAAGGAGGTATGGCCGGACGTCGGCAGTCTTCCGTCCTTCGTCCAGCGGCGTCGCTCGTGAGGGGTGATCGTGAGAATCTCGTCCAACTCCTTTGGGTGAATGCGTTCAGCTTGAAAGGCGACGATCTCGGCGTCGACGGCTGCGAGTAGTTTGGACATATCGACCGAAGGCTGTCGGATCGTCGCGTCGACTCCATTGCCGTCGATGCAGGCCTGGAGACGCAGTCTGCGCAAAAGCCTCAACACCCGGCGAACGGCCCCCTTCGCACGGCGCTCTGATCCGAGCGAGATATCGAATGTCGGTTCAAACCGCAGCGCGATACGATCATCACATGGACTGAACCACACATACCGCTTGCAATCACCCTGCTTGTCCGACGTCATGCTCCACCGTGGCGTTTCCGATACGCACTGTTTCGTCTCCCCCGGATCAGGTCAATTCGTCGAATAGGGTGAGAACGAGTTGCGATTTTCATCGACGTGGAGTGGGCGGCCGACCGGAGGGAAAGCGCGTTGCGGGCAGGCCTGCCGTTCGCAGATCCGACAACCCGCGCCGATGGGCGTGGCCGCTGCCGGGTTGGTGAGATCGAGCCCGTCGGAATAAACGAGGCGCCCGGCATGCTGCAGATCGCATCCCAGCGCGACGGCAAAAGTCTTCCGGGGGGCGTGATAACCTGCCTGATCGTGCGACACCGTGCGCGCCACCCACAGATAGGTCCGGTGGTCGGGCATTCGCGCCAGCTGCGTGAGAATCCGGTCCGGTTGCGAGAACGCCTCGTAGACGTTCCATAGCGGACACGTTCCTCCACCACGCGAGAAATGGAAATCCTTCGCCGACTGTCGTTTCGAAATGTTGCCTGCGCGATCGACGCGGATGAAGAAGAACGGGACGCCGCGTGCACCCGGTCGCTGCAACGTGCTGAGACGGTGGCAAATGGTCTCATAGCCGACGCCAAAATGTTGGCCGATCAACGTGATGTCGTAACGGACCGACTCGGCTTTATCCCGGAAGGCCGCGTAGGGTAGCAGCAGCGCCCCGGCGAAGTAATTGGCCAGTCCAATCCGTGCCAGTCTGCGCGACGCCTCATCGCCGAACGGATTTTCTCCGACCAGCGCATCGATCGCGTCGCGATGCTCCAGGAAAGCCAACTGCGTACCGATCTGGAACGCCTGCTGGCCCGGCTGCAGGCGGGCCGAAAGCCGAAGCGTCTTGTCGCCCGCGTCAAAGCTGCGCTGAACATCCGCCGATGCGTCGGCTTCGCCGATGCGGATGTCGATGCCGTGCCGCGATTTCAGCCGCTCTGCCAGCGCCGCCGCGACCTGCTGGATCGTTCGTCCGGTGTCCGCGGCGGTTCGTTCCGCCGCTTCGTCGAGCTCGGCGATGTAGTTGTGCCTCGCATAAAAGAAATCGCGAATCTCTTCGAACGGCGTGGACATGGCAGATGTCGGTCGGTCTTGCCGATCGTCCCCGAGACGGGCGGCGAGGGCTGCTGATTGCTCCAGCGCGAGGTGATAACGCCGATAAATTGCCACTAAGGCGCGGCCTGCTGCGGGCATGCTGGTTGCAAGCTCACGCACGTCGTTTGCGGTCAGGCTTTCGCCGACCATCGGGTCGGACAGCGCTTCCTTGAGGTCGGCGATCAGTCGCGCCTCGTCATCCTCAGAGAATAACTGAACGTCGATGCCGAGCGTTGCGTTGAGCTTCAGCAACACCGGGACCGTCAGCGGACGCTGGTTGTTCTCGATCTGATTGAGGTAGCTCGGTGAGACGCCGACGGCGGTGGCGAGCGCCTGCTGCGTCATGCCACGCTGCTCGCGCAGCCGCCGCAGACGCGCTCCTACATACGATTTCTTCATCGCACCTCCGCAGATCGCCTTCGCAATCTTTGCAAATCGCCGTGCCCCGCTTCGCAATTCTTCGCAGGTTTAGTCCTTTACGACGGCCCGTGTTCGCCAATATGCCGAACCATGCGCCAAGACAAGCCGAAGGAGGTGCGCCATGAGCGCTACGAATTTCGATGCGACGCAGGAGACGCGCTTCGTCGAGATGATCTTTCCGGAGCAAGCTAATCACTACGGCACACTGTTTGGCGGCAACGCACTCAACCTGATGGGCAAGGCCGCCTTTGTCGCGGCGACACGGCGGGCGCGCCAGCCGATCGTGATGGCGACATCGGACAAGATCGAATTCCACGTTCCGGTGAAGGTCGGCGACCTCGTTGAATTGACTGCCCGCGTGGTGCGAGTCGGGCGCTCGTCGATGACCGTCGTCGTCGACGTGGTCAGCGAAGCGCTGATTTCCGGTGCCCGGCAACTCGCAGTCCGCGGCTCGTTCGAAATGGTCGCCGTCGACAAGGCCGGCAGACCGACGCCCGTGCAAGTACTTTCATCGACGACGACCACCATCCAGGAGACCACTTCGTGAAGCTGCATACCGTCCGTACCGCCCGCTCCGCCGACCGTTTGCCCCGCGCCGAGCAGCTCGCCTGGAAGATCGCCGAGGTCGCTGCCGATCCGGTCGCCGTCGAGCCGGAGGTGGTCGAGATGATCGGTAACCGGATCATCGACAACGCAGCCGTGGCGGCTGCGTCGATCGCCCGGCGTCCGGTCGCCAGTGCCCGTGCCCAGGCGATGGCGCATCCGTATCGCGCCGGCGCGAAGGTGTTCGGGCTGGCGCTCGACCGGCGTGTGTCGCCCGAATGGGCGGCATGGGCCAACGGCGTTGCGGTGCGCGAGCTGGATTTCCACGACACCTATCTGGCGGCGGACTACTCGCATCCCGGCGACAACATTCCGCCGATCCTGGCGGTGGCGCAGCATTGCGGTCTCGATGGCGCTGCGCTGGTTCGCGGTCTCGCCACCGGTTACGAGATTCAAGTCGATCTCGTCACCGGCATCTGCCTGCACGAGCACAAGATCGATCACATCGCGCATCTCGGCCCATCGGCGGCGGCCGGCATCGGAACGGCGCTGCGGTTGCCCACGGAGGTGATCTATCAGGCGGTTCAGCAGGCCTTGCACGTCACCACCACGACGCGGCAATCACGCAAGGGTGAGATCTCGAGCTGGAAGGCCTACGCGCCGGCCTTCGCCGGCAAGATGGCGGTGGAAGCGGTGGATCGGGTAATGCGCGGCGAGGGCGCGCCGTCGCCGGCCTGGGAGGGTGAGGATGGCTTCATCGCCTGGCTGCTCGGCGGTCCCAAGGCAGAATATCAGGTGCCGCTGCCGGAGCGCGGCGAGGCCAAGCGGGCGATTCTGCAGACATACACCAAGGAGCACTCCGCCGAGTATCAGAGCCAGGCGCTGATCGACCTCGCGCGACGGATGGGGCCTGCGCTGCGGGAGCGGACGCCGGACCTGTCGAAGATCAACAGCATCGTGCTGCATACCAGCCATCACACCCATTATGTGATCGGTACCGGGGCCAACGATCCGCAGAAGATGGACCCGAGCGCGAGCCGCGAAACGCTCGATCACTCGATCATGTACATCTTCGCCGTCGCGCTCGAAGACGGCGGGTGGCATCACGAGCAGTCCTACGCGCCCGAGCGTGCGGCGCGGCCTACCACGGTTGCGCTGTGGCACAAGGTGTCGACGATCGAAGATCCGGAATGGACGCGGCGCTATCACAGCCGCGATCCCAAGGAGAAGGCGTTCGGTGCCCGCGTCGTCGTCACCTTCGACGACGGATCGATCGTCGAGGATCAGATCGCCGTCGCAGACGCGCATCCGTTCGGCCGTCGGCCGTTCCGCCGCGAGCAATATGTCGGCAAGTTCCGCACCCTGGCGGACGGCGTCGTCGAGCAGTCGGAGCAGGACCGTTTCCTCGAACTCGTCGACCGGCTGCCCGAGCTGAGCTCGGCCGAACTCGGCGGACTGAGCTTCGCTGTCGCGCCGTTCCGGCTCGGGGTGGCGTCGCCGGCCGGCATTTTCGATTGGAAGTCCGGATCGTAGCCGGGGCTGAATAATTCTGATCACCAGGGAGGAAGCAATGACAGACCACGCGATTGCGCGTCACAGCGCTCCGCCGAAGAAGTCCGTCGCGTTGTCCGGCGTCATCGCCGGCAACACCGCGCTGTGCACGGTCGGGCGAACCGGAAACGATCTGCACTATCGGGGGTACGACATTCTCGACATGGCGGAGACCTGCGAGTTCGAAGAGATCGCGCATCTCCTGGTGCACGGGGCGCTGCCGACGGTGGCGGAACTGGCCGCCTACAAGGCCAGACTGCGAAGCTTGCGCGGGCTGCCGGCGGCGGTGCGCAGTGCCCTCGAAGCACTTCCGGCGGCGGCGCATCCGATGGACGTGATGCGCTCAGGTGTATCTTCGCTCGGCTGCGTGCTGCCGGAAGCGGGCGACCTCAATCATCCCGGGGCGCGTGACATTGCCGACCGGCTGTTGGCCTCGTTCGGCTCGATGCTGTTGTATTGGTATCACTTCGCCCACACCGGCCGCCGCATCGAGGTCGAGACCGACGACGACAGCATCGGCGGTCACTTTCTGCATCTGCTGCATCGGACCAAACCGCGAGAGTCGCACGTCCGCGCGATGCATACGTCGCTGAACCTGTATGCCGAGCACGAGTTCAACGCCTCGACCTTCACGGCGCGCTGCATCGCCGGGACCGGTGCCGATTTCTACTCGGCGATCGCCGGCGCGATCGGCGCGCTGCGTGGTCCCAAGCACGGCGGCGCCAACGAAGCGGCGTTCGAAATCCAGAAACGATACGCAACGCCCGACGAAGCGGAGGCCGACATCCGCCGTCGGGTCGCTGCGAAGGAGGTGGTGATCGGGTTCGGCCACCCGGTCTACACCATCGCCGACCCGCGCAACCGCGTGATCAAGGAGGTCGCCCGGCGGCTTTCGGTCGAGGCCGGATCGGTGAAGATGTTCGAGATCGCCGACCGGATCGAGGCGGTGATGCACGAATCTAAGAAGATGTTCGCCAATCTCGACTGGTTCAGCGCCGTCTCTTATCACGCGATGGGGGTGCCGACTTCGCTGTTCACGCCGTTGTTCGTGATCTCACGGACGGCGGGATGGAGCGCCCACATCATCGAGCAGCGGCAGGACAACAAGATCATCCGCCCGACCGCGAACTACGTCGGACCGGAGAATCGTCTGTTCGTGCCGATCGAACAACGCGGCCACGCGCCGTCTTCTCGTCTTGCCTGAAAGTGAAACCATGCCGTATCTCGTTGCTGCCGATCTCCCCACCGACCCTGCAGGCGTGCGGTTCCGCTCGCTGATCGAGCGCGGCGGCATCGTCCGCATGCCGGGCGCGCACAATGGCATGGCCGCACTGCAGGCGCGCGCTGCCGGCTTCGAGGCGTTGTATCTGTCGGGCGCCGCGATGACCGCGTCGATGGGGATTCCCGACCTCGGAATGATCACGGTCGACGAGGTCGCGTTCTTCATCCGGCAGATCGCGCGGGCAGGCGGCCTTCCCACCCTGGTCGATGGCGACACCGGGTACGGCGAGGCCCTCAACGTCATGCACATGGTCCGCACCTTCGAGGATGCGGGCGCGGGCGCGGTTCATATCGAGGATCAGCTTCTGCCGAAGAAGTGCGGTCATCTCAACGACAAGAAGCTCGCCGATGCGAACGACATGGCCGCCAAGGTCGCCGCCGCGGCGAAAGCGCGGCGCCATCTCTATCTGATCGCACGAACCGATGCGGCGGCCAGCGAAGGCATCGACGGCGCAGTGGCGCGCGCCAGGCTGTACATCGAGGCCGGAGCCGACGCGATCTTTCCCGAGGCGCTGACCACGGCCGAGATGTTCCGCGAATTCGCTGCTCGGATGCCGGGCGTGCCGCTGCTCGCCAACATGACCGAATTCGGCCGGACTCCGTTCTTCACCGCCGACGAGTTTCAGCAGATGGGCTACCGGATGGTGATCTGGCCGGTGTCGTCGCTGCGCGTCGCCAACAAGGCGCAACAGAAGCTCTATGCGACGTTGCGGCGGGACGGCAGCACGCAAGCGATGCTCGGCGACATGCAGACACGCGCCGAGCTGTACGACACGCTCGGGCTCGACCGGTTCGAGGCGCTGGATGCGTCGATCGTTCGATCGATCGCGCCGGCGTCGGCCGGATCATAGGCGAGAGACGGAATCGGCGGGCAGCAAGCCGATGTCGCGTCCCGAGCGGCGGAAGCTGATAGCTCCGGTTCGGTAGGACAGAGTCTTTCTGCCTGTTGCTGTGCGTCTTGCGCGGGGGAAACTAATTAGTTGAGATGATCGAAGCGTGGATCGCTTGACAGCCTTGGATCACCCTCGCCATAGTGATCGCCGTCGAGGTTCTTCGGATCGTATCGTCCGGAGCTAAGAGGGAAGCCGGTGCAAGGCCGGCGCTGCCCCCGCAACTGTCAGCGGCGAGCCGACGTTCAGCAAAGCCACTGGGAGCGATCCCGGGAAGGTCGAACGAAGGCGATGACCCGCGAGCCAGGAGACCTGCCTCGTCGAACGAAACGTCCACGGGCGGGGTGCCCCGGTGGTGCGCTTGTGGCCCCGCCGTGCTTGCGGTTCGGGGAATCATGCCGCGTCGCTAGGCCTTGCCCCCAACTTTTGGGGTTGAGCCATGTCTTCTCTCACAACTACTACGTCTCTTGCCGTCGCCACACTCGGCACACCGCGGATCGGGCCGCGGCGCGAGCTGAAATCCGCACTCGAAAGTTTCTGGGCCGGCAAGTCGACGGAAGCCGACCTGCTGCGAGTTGCGGCCGCGTTGCGCGCGGCGAACTGGGCGCGGCAAAAAGCGCGCGGCGTCAGCGTGATTCCGTCGAACGACTTCTCGCTCTACGATCAGGTCCTCGACACCAGCGTGATGGTCGGCGCGATTCCCGAGATCTATGGGTGGAAAGGGGGCCCGGTTTCGCTCGCCACCTATTTCGCCATGGCCCGCGGCACGCAGGCCGACGTCGCTGGGCACGGCTGTGCCAACGGTCATTACCACGACGAGACGACACCGCATGGCGTTCCGGCTCAGGAGATGACCAAGTGGTTCGATACCAACTACCACTATATGGTCCCTGAATTTGCCGCCGGGCAGCGCTTCCAGCTCGCGTCGCTCAAGCCGCTCGACGAATATCGCGAGTCGAAGGCGCTGGGCTACGACACCCGTCCGGTGCTGCTCGGGCCGGTCACCTATCTGAAGCTCGGAAAGAGCGCGGATGAGGGGCTCGATGTGCTGTCGCTGCTGCCGCAACTGGTGCCGGTCTATATCGAGATTCTCGGCCGGCTCGCGGCCGAGGGGGCGAAGTGGGTCCAACTCGACGAACCGGCGCTGGTGCTCGATCTCGACGACCGCGACCGCCAGGCGTTTCGCGACGTCTACGGCCAGATCGCGCGGGAGCTGCCGCATCTCGATATCATGCTGGCGACCTATTTCGGCGGGCTCGGCGACAATCTCGAGACCGCGCTGGCGCTACCGATCGCGGGTCTGCATCTCGACCTGGTGCGGGCGCCGAAGCAGATCAACGCTGTGATCGCGAAGGGGCCGAAGGATCTAGTGCTGTCGCTTGGCGTGGTCGACGGACGCAATATCTGGCGCGCCGACCTGCCTGACTTGCTCGACCGCCTCGAGCCGATCGTGCAGCAGCGTGGGCTCGACCGCGTGCAATTGGCGCCGTCGTGTTCGCTGCTGCACGTGCCGGTCGATCTCGAACTCGAAACCGGCCTCGATCCCGACCTGAAGAACTGGTTGTCGTTCTCGCTGCAGAAGATGGGCGAGTTGTCGACGTTGGGCAGGGCCTTGAGCGGCGACCGGGCCGCGGTGCACGACCAGTTGTCCGCCTCGGCCAAGGCGGCCGCGACGCGGCGCAAGTCGCCCAAAGTGCACGACACGGCGGTGATCGGCCGCGCCGCGGCGGTCACCGCCACGATGACCCAGCGCAACAGCGGATTTGCGGCGCGTGCGACATTGCAGCATCAGCGGCTACAGCTGCCGGCGTTTCCGACCACCACGATCGGGTCGTTTCCGCAGACCGCCCAGATCCGCCAGGTCCGCGCCGCTCATGCCAAGGGCGCGATCTCGGATGCGGACTACAACACGTTCCTGCGCGGCGAGACCGCCCGGGCGATTCAGTGGCAGGAGAAGGTCGGCCTCGACGTTCTGGTCCATGGCGAGTTCGAACGCAACGACATGGTGCAGTATTTCGGCGAGCAGCTCTCCGGCTTCGCCTTCACCAAGGAAGGCTGGGTGCAGAGCTACGGGTCGCGCTGCGTGCGGCCGCCGATCCTGTTCGGCGACGTGTCGCGGCCGCGGCCGATGACGGTCGGCTGGTGGAAATATGCGCAATCGCTCACCGCCAAGCCGATGAAGGGCATGCTGACCGGACCGGTGACGATCCTGAACTGGTCGTTCGTGCGTGACGACGTTCCGCGCAGCACCGCGTGCCGCCAGATCGCGCTCGCGATCCGCGACGAAGTCGGCGATCTCGAACAGGCGGGCGCCTCGATGATCCAGATCGACGAGGCGGCGTTGCGCGAGGGGCTGCCGCTGCGCCGCTCCGAATGGAAGAGCTATCTCGACTGGGCGGTCGAGTGCTTCCGGCTGTGTTCGTCCGGCGTCAACGACGAGACGCAGATCCACACCCACATGTGCTATTCGGAGTTCAACGACATCATCGATGCGATCGCCGCGATGGACGCCGATGTGATCTCGATCGAGACGTCGCGCTCGAAGATGGAGCTGCTCGACGCGTTCAAGACCTACAAGTACCCGAACGAGATTGGTCCCGGCGTCTACGACATTCATTCGCCCCGGGTGCCGTCAGTCGAGGAAATGACCACGCTGCTCCAACTAGCGCGTCAGCGGCTGTCGGATGGGCAATTGTGGGTCAATCCGGACTGTGGATTGAAGACGCGCGGCTGGGACGAAGTCCAGGGGGCGCTCGTCAACATGGTCGAAGCAGCGCGGCGGATTCGCGAGGTCAGTGCGGGATGAAGCGGCACCGCTCTGAATGACGTTTCTGACGCGCTGCGATCGGGGAGGCCTCCGGCTCAATGTCGGAGGCCTCCAGGAGCTTGTCGTGTCTATGAATGATCGTGTTGTGCAGATTTTTGCAGCTGCGGATGAGCCATGCGAACGCGCGCGATGGAGTTACGTTAGCCGAGATCGCAGAGGACGATCATTGAGTCGCGGCCAGCTGAAGATCGCGGTGCCGCGGCTGGAGTGGGTCGCCAATTTCGACGACCTCGATCCGCTGGTCGCCGAGCCCGATGTCGATCTGCGCTGGATCCAGCCCGGCACGCCGATCCCGGCGGACATCGACGTCGAGATCCTGCCGGGTTCCAAGGCGACGCGGACCGAACTCGACCTGATCCGGTGCGAAGGCTGGGATATCGATATCCACGCTCACGTCCGTCGCGGCGGACGCGTGGTCGGGCTGTGTGCCGGCTTCCATATGCTTGGCCGCATCGTCCGCGATCCGCTGGGCCTCGAAGGTCCGCCTGGTGAGACGGCCGGGCTCGGCCTGCTGGAGTTCGAAACCGAGATCTCCGGCGACAAGCGCCTCGTCGAGATCGACGCCCGCGACCGCCTCAGCGGCTGCCGGGTCACCGACTATGAGATGCACATGGGCCGGACCACCGGTGCCGGCCTGGCGCGGCCGTGGCTTACGCTCGACGATGGCACCGGGCTTCGGCCTGAAGGCGCGATGTCGGCCTGGCAGCCCATCGCGTCGATGGTCACAGAGCGCCTTCAAGCTGTCCGGCCTCGGCGAGTTGGTCGAGCAGTCCGGGAATGGCGGTGATCTTGTTCGCCTTTTCCGGGACTGGCCTGCGCCAACACCAGCCGGGCGGTGGTGGCGTAGGCCGAGAGCGTGTGCAGGCTTTTGAGCCCCTTGCGGCGGTCGTGGGTCCTACGTGCGGTCGTGCCGTCGATGGCAATGAGGTCGTGCCGCCCGGGCCACAGCGCCTCCACCCAGTCCTGGAAGCTGCGCGCGAACAGGATCGGATCGACCCGGTTGACCAGCAACGCAGCCAGCGCTCGTACGGAATAGCGTGATGGAAGTCCGCCGCCTTCTGCAGCAAGTCGATATGGTGGTTTCCCCAGGCGGCGATGTCGTCGAAATCGTCGCACGAGGCGATGGTGGCGCAGGTCACCAGCAGCAGCACCTCCGACAGCGGATACATCACCCGCCATGGTTCGCGCTCGTCGTCGAGCTTGGAAAAGCTGCGAGAGTATGCACAGCGCGCGCCCGCGGCAGTTCCTCGTCGAGCATCGTATCGGACATGGCTTCCATCGAGGCGATCCCGGTCGAATCAGGGAAGGAATCACGCCATGCCGTCAAATCAAAACATCGCCTCCAAGCCCGTTAACCTGACTTACGGGTCGTGGGAGGAGAATCTGCTGATCTTGACAAATCGTTCAAATATGATGAGTTGCAAGCGTCATTGCGTCGAATATGGACAATTGATATGGGTTCACCCAAGGCGAAGCCAGCATTGGAACGGCTGGGCCAGGATATCCGTAACGCGCGTCTGCGGCGTGGCATTGCCGTGGCGGACCTCGCCTTGCGTGCAGGAACTTCGCCGAGTTCCATCGCCCGCCTTGAACGGGGTGATCCGGGCGTTGCAATCGGAACGCTTGCCGACGTTCTCGTTGTGCTAGGCCTTCTGGAGCGGCTCGCCGACCTTATCGATATCCGAAAGGACGATTTGGGGCTGGCGCTGGCAGCGGAGCGCGGACCTCGGCGGGGCCGCTCCTTCGCGGCACGGCTGAGAAAGCAGAAGGCTCAGACGGAGGATAAGCAGGATCGGCAGGACGTTGTGGACCCTGACGGGGCCTCCTTCTGATGTCCGATTTCGTCGCCCATGTCGCGCTTGGCGCAAGCCGAACATCGGTGGGCCAATTGCGTTTCACCCATGCCGGGCCGCGGCAGTTCTCGACCTTTGCTTATGGCGCCGAATGGATCGAAAATCCGCGTGCCTTCGCCATACAGCCGGACTTTCCTCTTGAGGCCGGCCCATTTCACACCTCGGGGCAGGCCGGCAACATGCGCGACGCATTGCCGGGCGTTTTCGCGGATGCGGCTCCGGACAGTTGGGGACGCAGGCTTCTTGAACGGGCCTATGGCAATGGTCTCAACGAATTCGAGTATCTGACGCTTTCCGACGATACCTGCCGGCAAGGCGCGTTGCGCTTTTTGGATGACAAGGGCGAGGTCATTCGCGGCAAGGCGGCGGACGCCGTTCCGCGTTTGGTCGATCTCGAAACCATCACGGTGATCGCGCGGGCCTATGAGCAAGGCAAGGAAATCTCGCCGGAGGAAATGCAGGCGCTGGCCGGCGCCGGCGGCTCTGGCGGCGCTCGCCCCAAAGCGAATGTCAGGGACGGCGATGCACTTTGGCTGGCGAAGTTCACCTCAGTCCACGATCAACAACCGATCGAGCGCGTCGAGGTCGCAACCCTCCGCCTAGCGGCAGCCTGCGGTATCCGCACGCCTAAGACACGGTTGGAGTTGGCCGACACGCCGTTCCCGGTCGCGCTGATTCAGCGGTTCGACCGACGTGGAGCTACACGAATTCCCTATATCTCCGCCCGCACCGCGCTCGGCAAGACGGGATCGGAACTGGGTTCCTATACTGAGATCGTGGATTTCATGCGGGCTTATTCATCCGATCCTTCTGACGATTTCCGCGAGCTCTACCGGCGTCTGATCTTCACAATCTTGGTGTCCAACAAGGACGATCACCTAAAGAACCATGGCTTCCTTTATGTGGGGGCGGGTCAGTGGCGTTTGTCGCCGGTGTTCGACGTGAACCCGGCGCCCGACCGCAACCCGCATCTTGAGACGGCAATCCTCGAGGGTGGCGCCCATGACCGGTCGATCAACCTCGCACTGGAAGCCTGTGCGTTCTTCGAGATTCTCGAGGCCGAGGCACGGGAGATTATCCGGACAACGGCGAAGTGCATTTCGGACCGATGGCGGGAAGCCTTCAGGCAAGTTGGCATCTCTGGCACGCTGGCGCGCGACTACGAGGCTGCTTTCATCGGCGATGAGATGGAAGTAGCACGCTCTTTAAGTCATTTATGACGAATAATGGCAGATTGCGCGTCAAGTATGACTGTTTTTGAGCCTCCCGCCCCACCAAACGGCTGCTCATGACGAGGCGGGTTTGGCCCCTTCGGGGATGCTAACTTTGCCCGCAGCAACGGCGTCAACCTTGGCGGCGCCATCGACGCGGATCGTCTCCGGGAATCCGACCTCCTGGCAGACCTTTTCCAGTGCTTCCACGACGTCAGCACCACGGAAGGTGAACCGCGGCACCAACGCCGGCGAGAACCGCGAGAAGATATCGACTATCGCCAGAACCCGAAGCTTGTGGCTGGTCGATAGCTGATCATGAACGAAGTCTATTGCCCAAGTCTCGTTCGATCGCGTCGGTGGCTGACGATCGTCCCGGAGCTTGGCCTTGACCCGACGTTTGGGCGATTTGTTGCGCAGTTGTAGGCCTAATTCGCGATAGACGCGACGCGTCTTGTTCTGACCGTGTCGCCAACCCTCGCGCCGTAACAGGACGTGGACACGTCGATATCCGTAGCGAACGCGGGTATGGCAGATCTCCTTGATCCGATTTTCGAGAGCAGCCTGGCCGGAGCGACGCGATTTGCAGTGGTGGTCGACCGATCGAACTCGAGGGCTTCGCAGGCCTACGAAATACCGAAGGCCCGAAAGAACGGGCGTTGGCGATCGTCAAAGAGGAGGCGACAAAGGCGACAAGAAAACGCAGACGCTGCCGATCCCGAGCGGTTCGATCGGCAACATGATCTCCGCCTGTAATGTGTGGTGCGCCAAATTGCATCTAGGCTGACGGTCCCGGTGTCTGCGGAGCTCACGACGACGCAGGGAGTCTTACCTCCACCGCGAGGGCGTATCGACGTCGCCGGTCCAGGAATAGACCGCCAGCAGCGGCTCGTCGCCAGCGCGCATGGCGTGGACGACGTCGGCGGCGTGCAGGATGGCGTCGCCCGGCCGGCGCGGTGCGGTGTCGGTGGCGACGGTCCAGTGCGGATGGCCGACCACGATCCGATACAGCTCGACCGCGGGATGGCGGTGCGGCGGATAGTAGGTCCGCGGGCCGATCAAGGTGAGGCCAAAGCAGACCTCGCGGCTGACGATCGGCGCCAGCGGGCCGATCAGTTCGGCCCAGCCCATAGCGCCTTCGAGGCCGGGGGCATCGTCGCGCGGCGTATAGCCGTAACGCCACGGCAGCTGCTGCGCGACCGGGCGGAGGGCGGCCGCGGCCTCGGGCGCTGCAGCTTCGGCGAGATCGAGCACCGCCGGTAGGTGCCGCGTCAGCGGGTGATGCGTCGGCTGCAGCGTCGCAGCCTCCGCAGGGGCTGCGGCGAGCAGCGCTTCGACGCGGCGGATCTCGGCCCTGGCTGCGTCATCGGCGCCGGCCGGATCGGCGCGGTGCGTCACGGCTGCGCGAGCAAATCAAGAACACCGGCGGAATTCTGCGCGGCGAGCTGACGGTGGTGATGACCGGCTGTCCGGCCGAAATGATTGGCGACGACGTCGAGGCGGTGGCGCGGGAAGCCCGTGACAGCGGCGACGACGTGCTCGATCTGACGACGGCGGGATTTCGCGACTCTGCCTATCACGGCTACGAGTCGTTTCTCAAAGGCGCGATCGCCAAGGCGACCGGGACCAAGCCGCGCCGCGCCGGGCTGGTCAATCTGTTCGGTCCGGTGCCGCATCAGGACGCTTTCTGGCTCGCCGAGATCGAGGAGCTGCCGCGGCTGATCGCCGGAGTCGGGTTGACGCCCAATCCGCTGTTCGGCCCGCTCGGCGGCGTCGCCGGCCTGCGCGCGGTGGCACAGGCCGAGCTCAGCCTGTCAGTCTCGCCCTGGGGTGCTGCGGCGGCCCGGGCGCTCGACGACGGCTTCGGCGTTCCATTCATCGACAGCCGTAGTCTGCCGGTCGGCGCGATCGCTACCACGGAGCTGCTCGAACGCGTTGTCGCCTCGGTCGGCGAAGTCGACGACAGCGCAGCACGGGCCTTCATCGAGATGGAGCGCCGACGCGAAGCCTATTGCCTCGATCATCTACTTGAAACGCTGTACCGCCAGGGCGGTCCGCGCAGCTTCGCCGTCGCGGTGCCGAGTCTGTATGCCGCCGGCCTCGCTCGTTTTCTGATCGAGACGCTGGGCTGGTCGCCGTCGGCGATCATCGTCACCGACGACCCGCCGCTCGGTGCCCGCGAAGCGATGCAGCAGGATCTGGCGGCGGTGCATTACAGCGAAGACGATGATGAGATCGCGCGTTTGATCGCCGGCAGCGGCGCCGAGTTCGTGTTCGGCTGCGCGCTGGAGCGTCCGGCGGCCGTGCGGCTCGGCGTGCCGCTGGTTGAATGCGCCGCTCCAACTCACAACCTCGGCCTGACCACCGGCTTCGGCGGCTTTCGCGGCGGCGTCGCGCTTCTGGACGCGATCGTTTGTTCGGTCGCGGCGCTCGACAACGCCGGCTTATGAACGCCGATCGGCCGCATCTGAACCGCCCCGGGTTTGCCGGAGGCCATTTGGTTTGAGTTAGACCACCATGGCGGGTTGTCCAGCATGGCGTAGTAGCGTTGCTCGGCTTCGGCCGGCGAGATGTTGCCGATCGGCTTGAGGAGCCGTCGGTTGTTGACCCAGTCGACCCATTTCAGGGTGGCGAACTCGACCGCCTCGAAGCTACGCCATCGCCAGCGCCGATGGATCACCTTGGCTTTGTAGAGGCCGTTGATGGTTTCGGCGAGAGCATTGTCGTAGGAATCCCCGACGCTGCCGACCGAAGGTTCGATGCCGGCCTCAGCCAGACGTTCGGTGTACTTGATCGAGACGTATTGGCTACCCCGATCGCTATGGTGGACGAGGCTGCCGCGATGGACCGGCCGCCGATCGTGCAGCGCCTGCTCCAGGGCATCGAGCACGAAGCCGACGTGCGCGGTTCGTGAGGCCCGCCAGCCGACGATCCGGCGGGCGTAGGCGTCGATCACGAAGGCGACGTGATGGATCCAAGCGTTGAACCAGAAGACGTCCTCACCAACAGCTTCTTGGGCGGACCGGAAAAGTATTCGATATCGAGAACGTCGTCGGTCCGCAGTGTCGCCGCGAAGGTCCGTACCGGCGAATTCACGGTGGTGCATTCGGTGATGTTGCACTCGGCGGGAACGTCGCCGCCGCCTCCGCCGGTCTTTTCTTTCGGGCTAGCATTGGAAGATGTCTCTTCGCTGCGTCCTCGAGCGCTAATGCCTTTGCACGCTACGATCTTTCGCCTGAAGCATCGCCTCCAGGATTCGGCGCAGGCGACGGACCGATCCTCCGGGCCAAGCGGCCGCGACGATGTCGCGCTCCTGTGGATCGAGCGGCGCGATCCAGCGGCGATCGACGCCGTGATCGGCGGCGATCGCATCGATGAGTGCCGGCAGGAGGGCATCGATGTCTTTCGGTTGAGGTGTGGGGAATGCGGTAATCCGGAAACGGTCCCGGAGCGGCGAGGGCAGGGGCTCGAGCGTATTGGCGGTGGCCACGTAGCTGACGTGGCTGAGGTCGAGCGCGATCTGCAGAGCCGGCTCTGGGTAGCGGGCGCTCGTCTCCGGCTCGAGCAGGCCCAGCAGGCAGTCCCACAGCCGCCCGTGGTCGGTGCGCGTGCCGGCCTTCTCGAGTTCGTCGATCAGCACGATGGGGTTGGCGATCCTGCCGCGCGCGATCGCCAGCATCGGATGGCAGGGCTCGGCCGAATGCCAGCGCCGGTCGGTGCCGGCAAAGGTGTTGCCGTCCGCTTGGGCGGCATCGGTCCGCCAGATCGCGACGCCGAGCACTTCTGCGAGCCGGCGAGCGAAGCGGGACTTGCCGCTGCCCGGTTCGCCGACGAGGAGCAGCGGCCGCAGCTTGATGGTGGGGCGAGAGATCAGATCGGTGAGCGCAAAGTCGATCACCTCGGCCGCATAGGGGAACTCGGCGCTCAGGGCGGTGCGCACCTCGTGGAGCACGGGAGTCTCGACGAGCGGCAGCGCTGCGTTGAGGACCGGCCGGAACGGCTCGATGAACTTGTTGGCCTTCAACACCTGCTCGTCGATCTGGCCGACGATAACATGGTTCGTGGCGACCGGGCCGTTGAGCGGGGAAGGGGCCGCATCCTCCGGCAGGGCCGGCGGCGTCGCCTTCGCCTTGTCCTTCTCCATTTGCTGCTTGACGCTGCGGCGGACCCGGACGGCAGTGTCGAGGACAGCCGACCTGATCCGGTAGCGCGCCGATCGCTCGCCCAGCGGAGCCGCAAATGCGATGGCGGACGACGGCAAGAGAGGGTCGGCTGCGGCCGGGAGCACGGCCCAGCCGTAGACGACGCGTTCAAGCTCGGCGCATTGCTGATCGTCGATCCTGGGAGCGATGCGGCCGAACGCGATGATCATCGCCCGCGCGACGCGCCGGAACGTGGCGAAGCTGCCCGCGTCACACGGCACGCTGAGCGAGAGCAGGCGGACGCAATCGGCAAGGCTTCGCAGCAGCGGCAGATCCCGGAATACGGCGAGCCGGTCGAGTTCGGTGGCAAGCTCGGCGCCGGCCTCGGGGGTCTGAACGGCCGCCCAGGCGGCATTGGCCGGCAGGTCCGGACACAGCTGCTCGATCTCGGCCACGAGGCGGTGAGGGACCGCCTCGCCCTGATTGCTCTGGCCCAGCAGGGCGTAGCGCAGGATCCTCGGAAGGCCCTCCAGGTCCTTCAGGTCGCCGTCCGCCGAATCCGCGGCCGCTCCCTCCAGAACGGTGTCCGGATCGACGCCGTTCCAGAACTGATCGTCGGCTTCATTGCCCAAGTCATCCCCGATCAATGGCTGCAACCCGGCCAACCGTCGTCATCGCCGAGGTCGAACATCGACAGGGGCGAGAGCAGCTGATCCCAATCCTGTGAATCGGCCGGCCGAGCCGGTAGAATCTTGACAAGGTCCGTGCCCACCGCGCGTTCGGATCGACCCACCACAGCTGCGAAGTGATGATCTTGCGGGAGCCCAGCAGGGGGTGGTCCGTGACCTCGCCGGCGAGGCGCAGGCCCAACGAGGTGATCACCGGCGCATAGCGGTCGAGCAGCGGTGTGCGCGGCAGGAGCGCCAATACGAACGACGGATCGCTCCCGAGCGCCGCGCCATCTTCGGCCAGCGACCTCAAGCGATCGGTCAGTTCGGGCGTGATGCTCCCGGGATCGAGGAAGGGGAAGCTGCGGATCAACATCATGAAGCAGGCCTTTGAAGCGAAGGAGAGCGGACAAGGTCGAGGTCCGGATCAGATGCGGCGGCACCGTCAGGGCGGATTGGCAACATCCGGAGGGGCGGCTGGACCGGCCACCTGCGCCGTTGGACCGGCGTCAGCGTTGCTCCGCAGGACGACGGCGGACGCAAAGGCGCGGCAGCGCTCCGTCAGATCGGCCTCCCGCCAGATCGGGCGCCGGTCGAACAGCGCCGCCAGCCGGGCGTCATTAAGAAACGGAACCTCGACCAGGATCCGTGACGGCTCGCTGGCACGCGGCCCACAATCCGCATGATCGGCGTAGCGCAGCATGGCGCCGAGCAAGCGAAGCTGGTCCGACCGGACCGCGCCGGGCGCAATCGTCGCCAGGAACACCGGCGCCGCTGGCCGGAGGTCGTGAACCGGATCAGGACGACATTCCAGGTCGCGCACCCGGCCACGACCGGTTTGGAGATCCCGGACCTGGCCAAGACTGCGGACCGCCCAATCGATCTCGAACACCGATGCCCGTACCGGCAGGAGCACCGCCGCAGCGCCGCGCAGGATCCGTTCGTTCAAGCCCCGCACATGGCAGCACAGATCGACCACGACGTCGCATTCGGGCCGATCGTGGTGATCGCTTCCTCGGCGAGGGCGGTGCTGAACCGCTCGTCCGCCGCCTCGATCGTCCGGATCATCTCGTCGCTCAGATCCGGCGGAAGCACGTAGGCAGGTGGCAGCGCGACGTCGCGGCACGGCAGCGGCAAGGTCGTGCCGATCGGCTCGATCGCCGAGACGAGGCCATCGCAGGTTTGCCGGATCAGCAGCGTCGGGCGACCCAGAAGATGCAGGCCATATGCCAGCAGAGCCGCCATCAAGCTACGGCCGGCACCTCCCTTGAAGCCGCCGATGAGATAAAGGCGCATGGCCATCGCCCTCCCCTCAGGCGGCGCGGTGCCGAGCCGGGTAGTTCCGCTGCTTCAGCGGGACCGGCTCGGCCTCGTAGGCAGCACGCAGCCTTGCGGTCGCGCTGTGAAGCCGCTTATGCGAGGTCGAGATCGGAAGGGAGAGCCGGGCGGAGATCTCGTCATGCGACAAGCCCTCGATCCGGGCCAGCCAGATGATCTCCTGATCAGCTTCCGACAAGGTGCCGATGATCGCCATCACCTTGTCGAACTCGACCTTCTGCTCCTGCGAGGGGGCGATCGCCTGGTCGAACCTGGCCGCCGCATCGTCATCCTCCGATCCAGCCAGCTTCAACGGCACGGAGGTGCGAACACGCGCGCTGCGGCGCGCGTTGCGGATATGGCCGTGGAGGATCGCCAGCAGCCACCCGGACAGATTGTCGTCTTCGAACCGGTCCGCAATCCGCAGGGCCGTCACCATGGTGTCCTGGACGAAGTCTTCGGGGGATCCAAGCTGGGTCCGGCCGCCGATCAGGAATGCCGCGTGGCGCTCCAGGGTCGGCCGCAAGGCTACGATGCGTTCGAGAAATTGGGCGGCGGATTTATCCGACATCAGCGGCTCCTTGCAGAATGGAGGCCGCAACCTGGCAGGATCCAAAATGCCGGTCCAGGATCTAAATCCTATTATATTGACGAGCCTGCCACGCAGCTGCGCCGGTCAACCGTTTGAAGCGTCCATCGGCCGCCGCGCCGATCCGGATCGGCCCAAGCTCGAACATCTGGATCACCGGCAGGCGTCTGAAGAGCGAACAGCCGCCGGACCAACGTGAAGCCTGCTTCCCGGAGCCCAATCTGCCCATGGCCTCGGCGATTCAGCGCGCAACGCCGTTTGCCGAAGTAATGGGGGGAATGCGCCTCGAACGTCAGCCCGCCCGCGTCATCTGGTGAGGCTTGCGCTGAAAGCCCCAGCCGTCGGCGTAGCGCTCGATCAGCTGGTCGACGCGCCGCTGGGCGGCATTCCGGTCAAAACCCTGGTCAACCAGTCGGTCGATGATCGCCTCGTACCAGGCGCCGAGTTCGTTGCCCCGGCCGTCCTGCAGCGCCTCGCTGATCGCAAGATGCAGCGCTA